>JBJECX010000020.1:0-65270 GCA_051871535.1 Muribaculaceae bacterium
ACAAACGCAACGAAGCGGCGGCAGCCGTATGATTAAGATACGTTCCGCTGTTCCCAGCGGTGGATAGAGAAAAAAGAAAAGCCTCGGAGGTATCTCCGAGGCAATGCGTTAGGGATAGACCGCGCCAGCAGACGCGAAACTCGTTTGAGCGAACCCTTTTGGTCGAGACATAGGCTCGATTAACGACTTGACCGATTAAGCGAGAGCAGTGTCAAACTCGTTTGAGCAATGCCGAGCGTGAGGGAAAGCGCGTAGCGATAGCCCGACGGCGGTGCCGGAACGCGCAGCGGTGGAGCATCGTCTTAAAATTATCTTTTGAAACAGCTGTGGGAGTTGTAGACTCTCTTTTATGAGTTGAAGCCTGAGGAGTTTGTGTTTTATGAACGGCGTTTTGTTTAGGAGGCACAGGAGTAGGATTGAATACGAATGTCGGAGTCGTTGACACAGAACGAGGAGAAACTTTTTTATCCATGATTTTGAAGTTATTTTATGAGGAATATAAGAAAAGCAGAAAGTTTGGCGACAGCTTATGATATTCATATGGAGTCGCTTTATGCGGCAGTAATGGCGTCGTGGAGCATAGCCACGAATTTAGCCACTTGGGCTGCTTTGTTGGGGAAATATTTTAAGAGAGAATCGCGGAAAATGCGGTTGTCGCGGAACACCGTTTTTTCCATGTCGCCGTTCATGCAGACATAGTTCAGAATGTTGTTGATAAATTCTTCCTGACCGGCGGTGAGAGTATTTGCAGAAATAAACTCGGTGAAAAGAGCGATAGCCTTTTGGCGGTCGAGGCCTACGATCTTGCGGATAAATGCTGCCACGGGTACGTCGGCGGTCATTTGCTCGCGGCGCAGATAACGCTCGTAATCCTCTTTGGTACCGAGTTCTTGCCACAAGATACGCTCCAACTCGTCGATGTCCTCGCTTGTCAGAAATTCCAGATTGTGGATTTTCTGCAATACGGGATGGTCGCGATGCTGCGTAAGGAAATCGAGAAGTTTTTCGCGATAACTTACGTCGGTGTTGATTTTCGGAGCAACGCCGCCATCGGTAACATCGTCCTCGATTGTTACGGTAAAAGTCTTGCCTCCATCGCTGACAAGATATTTCATAAGGTCGCGAAGCTCACGGCGCATATTCTCGATAGAGGCGAGGGTCTTGTTATCCCAAAATGCCGAGGTCATAACTTCGTTTAGCAACGGCATTTTAGCCTGAATATCGGGGATAGTAGCGCGTTTGCGCAGTGCGTCGGCAATGCGGGTGATTTGTCCCTCGTGGCGGCCACTGTCAAAGTTTTCGTCGACCAGGCCGAGTTGTACGTACAGCGAAAGCAGGTCAAATTTCTTGGCGAGTTCGTTTTCGAGCGACTTGGGAAGGAGCGGAGCAACTTCATTTTTCAAGTCGAGTACATCGACTTCGGAGATGTACTGCCACGTTTCAGGCTTGCGGAATTTATCGACCGCAGGCCAGTGGTTACGCACGGCAATGTGAGCATCGTCGAGCTTGCCGACCTCGGCTTGAAGAATCTGCTTCAATTCGTCGTGAAGCCCCTTGGCGAAATCGTCGGCTTGATATTGCGGTGCTTGCAGAGCACAGGCAATGTCGGCGCGAACACCAAATAGTCGCTCTGTGAGAGAGGTGGTTTTGACCGCCTTTCCCTCCTTGGGATTCTCGCCGAAGTATTTGAAGTTGCCGCCCCAGTCGAAGATATAGAAAAGCTCTTTGTCCTGACCATCGCTGAAGATGTCAGGGCTTAAACGAGTGCCGCGGCCAATCATCTGCATAAACTTGATGCGCGAGCGCACACGTTTGAAGAAAACAAGATTGAGCACGTCGGGAACGTCTATACCGGTATCGAGCATATCGACCGACACTGCAATCTGCGGCATTTTGTCGCGGAGGCTAAACTTGTCGATAAGGTCTTGCGAGTAGTTGATTGAATAATCTATCTGCTCGCAGAATCCGTCGCCGTATTCGGGATAGAGCAAGTTGAAGCGTTCGACAATGAGCTTCGCTGTCTTGGAGTTCATTGCGAAGATGATAGTTTTGCCAATCAGCTCGCCCGACTGCACTTTCAAGCCGTTAGCCATAAGGTCTTGAAGCATCTTGTCGATGGTATCAGTGTTGTAGATATATTTGTATATCTCCTGTTCGCCGATGTCGCGCGGCTCCCAGTCAGCGTCTGGGTCTTTGTTGACCTGCTCGTATTCCCACACTTGTTCAAGCTGCTGTTTTTCGTCGTCAGAGAGATCATCATATTTGATGCCCTCGTTGACGACCTTTGAGCCGCGGATATATGCCTCGTAGTCCACGAGGTATTTATCTTTGACCGCTTCGCTGTATTCGTAGTAATCGGTCGGCTCGCCTCCTTCAAGGTGGAGAAGTTCGTATGTTGACTTATCCACCTGTTCGCGAGGGGTGGCTGTCAGCCCCACGAGCAGAGAGTCGAAGTAGCGGAATATGTCGCCGAATTTACCGAATACGGAGCGGTGAGCCTCGTCTATGATAATCAAGTCAAATCTGCCGACGCTGTAAGGCTTTTGGTCGGTGTTGACATAGTTAATCATAGTCTGATATGTAGAGAACGTGATACGGGCGTTCGGGTCGACATCGGTAGTTTTGTCACTCAAAACAGTTACCGATGTATTGGGGAGCAGCTTCGAGAAGTTGCGGGCCGCCTGATTGACGAGCGAAGTACGGTCGGCAAGAAACAGAGTGTTCTTGACCCAGTTGTTGCGTTGCAACACGTCGACGAGCGAGATAGCGGTACGAGTCTTGCCCGTGCCGGTCGCCATGACGAGCAGACCTCGGCGATGGCGTTCATTGAACCACTCGCACATATTTTTGATGGCTCGCTTCTGATAATATCGGTCAGAGATTTGGTCATTGACCGAGAAATCGGAAATGTCGGGGCGAGATGTGCGACGCGACATTATCAATTCGAGGTCTTTGGCGGTATGGAAAGCAAAGAGACGGCGAGCCGGATATCCGAGACCGTCGATGCAGTGAATTTCGTAGCCGTTGGTGTAGTAAATCACCGGGCGTACATGATAACGCTTTTCGAGACAGTCGGCGTACAGTTCTGCCTGATGTTTGCCGACAACCGCATCTTTGCTCGTGCGTTTGGCTTCGACTACGGCAAGCGGCTTGCCGTCATTGCCAAAAAGCACATAGTCGGCATAACCTTTTCCGGCATTGTTGGGCATACCTGCAACTTCGACTTCTATACAGGCTTTGCCTCCTACGATGTCGCCCTCCGTTTCGAGCACTTCCCAACCGGCTTCGCGGAGCATAAGGTCAATAAATCGGCGGCGCGTCTCGGCTTCCGAAATGTCGCCCCAGGAGAGTTCGGCCTCAACCTTTGGAGCTGCGGCCACCTGTTGCGGCTCCACCGTGGCGGCAAAGGTTTCGGGCGTTTGTTCGGCACGAACCGGGGTCAAGATACGCGGTCGCGGCTGACTGGTAGGAAGCAGCGACTTGTCAAACGGTGCGAGTGTATCGAGCACCCGCAGTTTGAGAAGCACACCGCCGACGAGGTTGTAGAGGTTGAGCACAGTGAAGAAGGCGTCCGAGCGTGTCACCTTGCCGTCATGGGCGGCGAGGTTTCCGACTTTTCTGATCCAGTGAACCGCTTTCATCAGTTCGGGGTCAGCGAGAAAGTCGGCGAACACGTCGGCGGTGGTGAGTTGGAGAAGCGAAGCACGTTCGCCCGGCTCAACGCCTTTCATTTTATATATAGCCTTGACAAGCCATTCAAGAGCCTTACGGGCATTTATGGCTGACGAATCCGGCTCTGTGTACTGCCGTTGCTCGCACAAATCGCAAAGTTGATGCAGCGGTGCGAGTTCGGGTATATCTTTAAGGTAGTCGAAGTTAAGCATAGCGGAGAGTTTTAATTAAACCAATAGTCCATGCGGCTGTCGAGAAGCGTTTGCAGTTCTGCGATCGTATTCTCGACGGTTTTCTTTTGTGCCTCAATTTGCTCAATCCTCTCGGCAAACTTCTCTTGAAGTTCAAGCGGAGGAACAGGCAATTTCTTTGCACCAAGTTCTTTTGCTGTTATAGCCATCTGAACACAGTTACCTTTTGTCTGCTGTTCTTTAATAATAATTGGCAATAAGAACTTGAAGAAAACAGAACCGTATGTAGAAGAATTAAGTCTTATCTTCATCACAGATGGGTGGATTATTCCTCTTGGAGCGTTTTCAGGCACTTGATATAGTTGACCAATGGTTCCTCGACAACTCATTATGAAATCAAATGGAAGCACCTCAAATCGTTTAAGAGCAAAGAATTTGTCCTCGTTTATAAAATTATTTTCTTGTTTAAGAGTCTTTTTTATAGCGTGTTTCTGCTCGTAAACCATTGCAAAAGAATCTTCTTCGGGGACATAGCAATCAGTTTTAAGGGCACTTCCAAAGGGGCCGAGAAACATTTCAATGACTGCATCTTTTAATGGTTTTATTTCCCAACCTTTGGAATTAGTAATAGGGTCGCCGAAGAAGTCGTAGAAAAGGGATTGAGCGAGAGCGTCGAGGTTGCGGAGCAACTCGCGGCAATCTTCAATCGTCTCGTTAATTTTGTCAAGCTCCGCCACAATATGTTCCTGTACCACCATCGGCGGAACAGGAATATTTAGAGCTTTTATAATAGCTTGAGATATATTTGGTTGTGCGGCACCATAAGCTTGTTCAACTAATTTACCTTTTGCACTGGAAAGGTAATAATAAAGGAAGTCTTGATTATAATATGATGAAGGGAAAATACTACAAATTGCTTGATTTGTAGTCATTGTTCGTCTAATGATACCGACTTGGCCTGCTGTTGCTCCGTACATGGCGATAACTACAGAGTTGGCCGGAACAAACTTTGCACTTGATTCATCTATTGCTTTCTGTGTAATATATATTTCGCAGTCTGAAATCTCTTTTTGGCATACTTCTCCACTGCGAAGCCAGGGTATAGTACCACCATCATAATATTCTGATACTCCTTTTAATGGAGTACCCCCCGAAGTGGTCTTTAGAAAAGATCCCAGTCTTTTATACTCCCAATTATGCTTCATTGTCGGCGGCGATTAGAGATTGAAGCGAATTGATGCCGTCGGTAATTTTGGCGGCGAGAGCAGCGGCGCGAGCGATAAGCACTTCTGGAGCCTCGTATTCTACGACTTCGCGAATGGTTTCCTTGTAGGTGTTGAAAGCGAGGTCGTAGTCGTGTTCGCGGATTTCGTCAACCGGCACGAGGAACGACTTGTCGGTGCGTGTGCGGTCGGCTTCCGCATCGAGAGCGTGGAAACGAGCGATGATGTCGGGGATATCGTTGTCGGTAACAGGATTGCGCTTGTCGTCAAGCGAAAAGCCGTCGGCTTTCATGTCGTAGAACCAAACCTTATCAGTGCCACCCGCTTCTGTTTTTGTAAAAATCAGGATTGCGGTAGAGACACCTGCGTATGGTTTGAACACTCCTGGTGGCATGGAGATAACCGCTTCAAGGCGGTTTCCATCGACTATGGCTTTTCGGATAGCCTTGTGAGCGTTAGATGTACCTGTCAAAACGCCATCGGGAACGATGGAAGCGCATCGACCGCCAAGGGCGAGCGAGCGCAAGAAAAGCGCGAGGAACAGCAGCTCGGTTTTCTTCGTTTTGGCAGTGGCGAGAAGCGACTTGGATACCGCCTCATAGTCGAGGTTACCGGCAAACGGAGGATTTGCAAGAATCAGAGTGTAGCGGTCGGTATCTGTATTGTCGCTCGAAAGCGAATCGCGGAAAGCAACATCGGGGTTGTTGATGTCATGGAGCATGAGATTCATGGCACCGATGCGCAACATAGTTTGGTCGGTATCGAAGCCGTGAAGCATTGAGCGGCGGAAGTGTTCGTCGTTGTGCTGCTTCATCAGCTCTGCCTGGTAGTGGTCTTTGATATACTTTGCGGTCTCAACGATAAAACCGGCGCTACCCATTGCAGGGTCGCAGACGGTATCGTTGAGTGTGGGGCGCATAAGCTCCACCATCATGCGGATAATGTGGCGCGGAGTTCGGAATTGTCCGTTTTTGCCGCTTGCCGCCATTTTGCCGAGGATATATTCGTACACGTCGCCCATCGTATCACGGTCGTTCATTTCGAGTGTGTCGATACCGTCAACGATTTTGACGAGGGCGCGGGGCGAGGCAATCAGGAAGTTGGCATTACCCATGAAGCGCGAATAAGCGGAATCGTCGCCGCTGTTGAGATGTTTGATGAACGGGAAAACATCGCGCTGAATGGTGCGGAACATTGTGTCAGGGTCAAGTTGCTTGAAGTTGTGCCAACGGAGCGACTGACCCGGCACGTCCTCGCCGGTGTCGGGGTTATGCCACGACCCAAGAGGGAACGTAGGATTATCCAGTTCGCCGAGGTCGAGTTCCTGTGAAATCTTCTCGCTTTGCCGCTCGGCATCGTCGAGAAGTTTCATAAAGAACAAATAAGTCATTTGTTCAAGAACCGACATCGGGTTAGTGATACCTGCACTCTCCCAAAATGTATCCCATATCTGGTCGATTTGGTTCTTGATTTGCCCTGTAATCATGGCTTATATGTAGGCGAAAACTCCAATGTAGCATCTGAAGGCGACCAAACCTTATGCAACTACAAAGGAGTTTTCCTTAAAAGTTACCGGCAAATTGCCGTTATATTTTCTTCCTATTTTTTGGTCATTCTCAGAATTTATTGCTTAGATTGCAAAGTTACGAATTTTTTCTTATAAAATGTATAAGAGCATCGTATGTTTTTAAGCATTCCTTTGCGAAATCCATTAGCGAAGATAATATTAGATGTGAGCAAATATCGAGCACAGCAATCTTATTAATTCTTAAATAGGCAAAAATTTTGCCGTGCGATAGGGATAGATGGCCTATGGCCGAGACCTTGGCTCGATTAATGACTTGACCAATTAAGTGAGTGCAGTGTCAAACTTGTTTGAACAATGCCGAGCGTTAGGGAAAGCGTGTAGCGAATTGCCCGGCGGCGGCGCAGGAGTGTGTGCGGCAATTATTTTGCTGCGAAAGGTGGATGAAATCCGGTAAATATTATTATTTTTGTTGAGTTGTATAAAATAAACACTGTGCTTCTGTCTCGATGCGGCAGGCGCAAAATGATAAAGGAACAAAAGAAATGACTAAACTACGATTTTGCTTTGCCATGGCATTGATGATGGCTGCTATCGGTGCCGTAGCGCAGTCGGCAGTGCCCGATTCGCTGTTGCGCCGCTATGCCGCTGCTATGCTTATGGTGGGCTTCAAGGGCGACAGCATCACCCCGGAGAGCGATGCGGTGCGCTATGTACGCGATTTGCATGTGGGTGGAATAATTCTGTTTGACGTCGACCTCACGGGCACCAGGCAGCTGGGGTCGCGCAACATCACCACGCGCGAGCGGCTGCGTCGGCTCACCGCCCAATTGCGCAGCTACAGCAGCGAGCCGTTGCTCATTGCGCTCGACCAGGAGGGTGGGCGTGTGGCGCGCCTGAAGCCGCAGTATGGCTATCGTCCCACGGTGAGCCATCGCTATCTGGGCGAGGTGAACAAGCGCGACACCACCATGCACTATGCCCGGCAGATGGCCGATGAACTGGCGTGGTCGGGTGTGAATATGAATCTTGCGCCTGATGTGGATGTGAATGTCAATGCCGAATGTCCGGTGATAGGGATGCTTGGGCGCAGTTTTTCTGCCGACACGGCAGTGGTGGCGCAAAATGCCGAGTGGTTTGTTGATGCGCATCATGCTGCCGGGGTGGCGTGTGCGGTGAAGCATTTTCCGGGGCATGGCAGCAGTGCCGCCGATTCGCACTACGGGCTTACCGACGTCACCGACACTTGGCTGCCAAGCGAGTTGCACCCGTTCGGGCAACTGATTGCCCGTGGCAAGATTGATGCTGTGATGACGGCGCACATCTTCAATCGGCAACTGGATGCCGAACTGCCCGCCACCTTGTCGCACAAGATGCTCACCGGCTTGCTGCGCAACCGCTTGGGTTTCAAGGGCGTGATTCTCACCGACGACATGTATATGCAAGGCATTGTCGACAATTATGCTATTGAAGATGCTATTGCACTTGCCATCAACGCCGGCGCCGACATGCTGGTGATGGGCAACAACATCACCACCGGCTACGAGCCCGACCGTCCGTTCAGGGTGGTGCAGATGATTGTAGATGCCGTGAAAGCAGGCAAGATAAGTGCCGAGCGCCTCAGAGAGTCGTATGAGAGAATCAAAATACTCAAAAAACGGCTAAAATAAGCGTTGGTCGTTAAACTTTTAGTTAATTTTAGTATCAAATTTAACAAAAGAGAGACAACGAAACAACAATTTGACTAACGACTTTAAATTCAGAAATTATGAAAACTGTAATCAGAAACATCGTGGTAGATTCCCTGTTGGTTATGGGAATGGTGATGGCAACCTCTACAGTTTCAGCACAAACTCGTGAGAGGAACGGCCGTTCGGTGAGCGGAACCCGCACACAAGTGACGAACAGCACCGGCAGCACAAGCGCAAGCCGTGGCAGCGCCACTGTCAGTTCTCCACGCAAGAATGTGGCAACGTCGTCGGGCAACACATCGTCGACGCGAGGCACCTCGGTGACCACTCCGCGCGAATCGGCTGCAGTGGCCGGACGCAACACCTCAATCGGTTCGAGCAATACCACCGGCAAGGTGGGCAACATAACCCGCCCGGTTACTAACAACAGCGGCAACAGCAGCGCCAATCACTGGCCAAACGACAACAAGCCAACCGTGAGCAGCAATCGTGTGGGCGGCAACGGCGGCACCAGTCGTCCTGCCGACAACAAGAACGTGGCAGGCAACCCAAGTGACTTGCGCAACGGCGCCAATGCACGTCCGGGCACGCTAAACGGTACTAGATATCACGTCGACCGTCCCGAGTATCATGGCAGCATAGTCACCCGTCCGTCGTCGTGGAAAACGCCGGTTGCACCTCCGGTGCGAACCCATCGTCCTGCCGAATTTATCATCTCGCGTCCAACGCCACCCAAGAGCTATCGTCCGTTGGTTACGGCTCCAATCATCAGCGGAGTGTTTGGATTGACGTTCGGCTACACGTATTACAACTCGCTCGACTATCTGTTCACCCGCGGCTATGAGATTGACGGCTACGATGGAGAAAAAGTGTATCTGCGCAACGTGAACGAACTGAACTATTTCTGGCCGGATGCAGTGCTCGAGTATTCAAGCCGCGGCTATCTCGAAGAAGCTGAGCTCTACTACTCGACACGCTACAACGATAATTCGCGCTTCACTCGTCTTTACAGCGACCTGTGCCGAATGTACGGTGCACCGGTTAAGTACAAGACCAGCAGCAAGAAGATAGAGGCTTCGTGGTATGGCGGCGACTTCCGTGGCTACATCACTCTCACCTATCGCTACAGCAATGGCCGTTATTACACCATTCTGGGTTATGGACGTTAAGTACCTCTCCAAGTCCTCAGCTGAAATAATAAGGCATTGATAACATATCCCCGGCTTGTGCGCTGATGCCACTTGCCGGGGATTTTGCTTTTCAGTCCCGTGGGAAGCAACCGATTGAGAGGGATTGCGAAAGCGCCGTGACAAAATGTGTGAGAAAAAGCAAAATTATGCAAAAAGTGGCGTTTTTGTGTGCATTAGTGCGTGTTATGGGGCTAAAGTGGGTGCTTAGGCGGTTAAACCATTACTTTCGGTGTCAGTCTAAAATAATACATAGCAATAATTAACTATACATATTACTTAATTTAAAATCATTAAACAGATACTGATATGAGACGATTCACATTAACAACAGCAATAAGCGCACTGCTCGTGTCGGGCATGATGCTCGCTTCGGGCGATGCAGTGGCACAACGTCGCGGAGGCGACCGAGGCGACCGCAGTCCGACTTCGGTGTCGGAGAGTCGCAGTCAGCGTGGGGCAACAACCGTGAGCCGTGGCAACGACAGCCGTCGCGAACGTAGCACCGCCACACGCAGCAACGACCGTGTCAGTCACGACAACAAACGCAGCGAAGTGAGCAACTGGCCGAAGGTGAATCGTGGCAGCAGCGGCATCAACGATGACGGTTCGCGCAATAGCCGCAACTCGCAGTCGCGCGGCGATGCCATGCGCCGTTCGTTCGACGAACGTCGCCAGGCGGGCAACAACGGTGGCGCAAACGTGGGCAATCGCCCTGACAACAACAACCGCCCAGGTGGCAACATCAGCGACCGTCCCGGTGGCAACAAGGGCGGCAATGTAGGCGTCGACCGTCCCGGTGGCAACAAGGGTGGCAATGTAGGCGCCGGTCGTCCCGGCAACCGCCCCGGTTATCATATTGGCGGCGGCAACAAGCACCACGGCGGTGCGGTGCATGCGCCCGACCATCATGGCGTGATTCATCATCGTCCGTCGTCGTGGCATACGCCGGTGGCACCGCCACACCGAAGCTTCCGTCCGGTGCATTACCACATCTGCCGTCCGGTGCCGCCTCCAGGCTACCGCCCATGGCATCGTGCCCCGATTATCAGCGGCATCCTTGGCTTGACTTTCGGCACAGCCTACTATAGTTCGCTCGACTATCTGTTCACCCGCGGCTATGAGATTGACGGCTACTACAATGGCGTGGTATATCTGCGCAACATACAGGAACTCAACTGCTTCTGGCCTGATGTGATGCTCAACTACGGCAGCAGAAACGCACTCAGCAGCGCCGAGTTCCACTATTCAACCTCCTACGACGACCTTGGCCGCTTCAACCGCCTATATAGCGACCTCTGTGCACGCTACGGTCAACCGGTGACTTATGCCGAGGATTCGCAAGGCATACGCTCGACATGGTACGGCGGCAACGCCCGCGGATTTGTTTCGCTCGAATACTACTACGACCGCGGCCGCTACTACACCACACTGTCGTATGGCAACTGACGAAATATCGTTTTAATCACTATAATGTAGAAACACACACTGATAGTTAATCTCCTCTCTCTTCAGGGCATTCGCCGAAAGGGTCGCATCGAACCACTCGATGCGGCCCTTTTTTGCCAATGTCAACTTTGCCACGTAGACATAATCGTCAACAATGCCATTGTTGAGTGACAAGCAGCCTGTGGTGTAATTAACTGTCAATCCCCCCCTCTTGTGAGAAGAAAGCTTCAGCGGCCGACGGCGAAGATGATGTTACTGAATCTTTACGTTTTTGAAATAGCAGTGTTATAACTTCACTATACCTTTGTCGACGAAAAAGATAAAATAGAAGGTAAAAAAGATTGTTTAATGTTTTTTTCGCCACGGGAGTACCGATGTAGTCTTTGATGGTGGATTCGAAAAAAAGATTATGTACAGAGCAATTAAACTGATGTTGTGTGTGGCTTTGGCATGCTGCGGTTTGGCAGCGAGTGCACAACAATTGCGAGGGGTGGTTACAGATGCCCTGGCGGGCGTCCGAAGGACGCGACCCCGGAGGCGGATGCCGACGGGATTTAGCCGTGGGTGAGCGAAGCGTAACCCACGGAAAGCGGCCCCTATGATAATGCATCCGCACAGGATGCGAATTTTGCAACCGCAGAGGAGATGTTTTATAATTCGCGTCCTCTACGGACGCAGGAAGGTGGGGATGATGGATACCCGGGGTTGCGCTTCGCTTACCCCGGGCTATATGCCTCGCCTATGTCTCGGCCTCACATGCTTCGCATGTCATCGCAACAACATCTTATCGGGCGTATTCACGAAAACGATGCGATGGATGCGGGCGTATGCGATACGCCCCGTTACGCGTGCCATCGGTATGAGTTGACGGTAGTGGCGATGTGGCAGAGATGTATATTGTTGTTGCCCGAATGAATTTTTTGTAAAGTTTTTTGGGGAATTGTTTGCATAATGAAACTAAATTGCTAACTTTGCCGAAGTATTTAAGCGAATTAGAGAAAAACGACGAGAATTATGTTTATTGTCCATTCACATCATTTGCATCATCACAGAATCCTTTAGCGGGATGCTGCAGCAAAGTGTGTGTAAATATGGCATAGACCGAAATTATTGCTCGAAAGCCGTTTATGAAAGATTTTGCCCGATGTCCCGCTCGAATTGAGCAGGATGTCGGTTGATTTTTTTCATAGAGGCAGATTAAACAAACTGATTATTAATAAACAAATTAAACAGATAGAAATGTTACGCATAGCAGTGCAATCGAAAGGCCGCCTCTACGACGAAACAATGGAGTTGTTGGGCGAAGCCGGAATTAAACTCGTGGCGGTGAAGCGCACTTTGTTGGTGCCTTCGCGCAATTTCCCGGTTGAATTATTGTTTCTTCGCGACGACGACATCCCCGAGAGCGTGGCGTCGGGGACAGCCGACATAGGCATCGTGGGACTCAACGAGATGATGGAAAAGAAGAAAAATGTAACACTCCTGCGCCGGCTGGGCTTTAGCAAGTGCCGCTTGTCGCTTGCCATACCCAAGCGTGTCGACTACGAGGGGCTGCAGTGGTTCAACGGCAAGAAGATTGCCACGTCGTATCCCGAGATTCTGGGCGAGTTCTTGAAAGAGAAAGGCATCGACGCCGACATTCACGTCATCAGCGGTTCGGTGGAGATAGCCCCGGGCATCGGGCTTGCCGACGCCATTTTCGACATCGTGTCGAGCGGCAGCACGCTGGTGAGCAACAATCTGGTTGAGGTGGAAACGGTGGTCGACTCGGAGGCGGTGCTCATTGGCGGCAGCAAGGAACTTTCGGCTGAAAAGCGCGAGGTGCTCGACGAGTTGCTGTTCCGCATCGAGGCGGTGAAGGCTGCCGACAGCAAGAAATATGTGCTGATGAATGTTCCGCGCGAGAAGCTCGACGAGGTGCTGGGCATACTGCCGGGCATCAAGAGTCCTACCATCCTGCCGCTTGCCGACAGCAATTGGTGCTCGGTGCATTCGGTGGTCAAGGAGAAGCAGTTCTGGGAGATTAGCGGCAAGCTGAAGAACGCCGGTGCCGAAGGCATCCTGGTGCTCGACATCGAGAAGATGATTCTTTAAGAATATAGAACATTTTTTGTACCGACAAAACCCTTACAGATTATGAACCAGAATATAACCACAATAAAATACCCGGCTCGCAGCCGGTGGCAGCAGCTAATGACTCGCGCCGCACTCAACACCGATGAACTGCAAGCGGTGGTGGGCGACATTATTGCCGAGGTGAGAAGCCGTGGCGACGAGGCGTTGCGCGACTATGCCCGCCGCTTCGACGGTGTGGAACTTTCCGACCTGCGCGTGAGCGAAGCCGAAATTGCCGAGGCAGCGCAGCTTGTCAGCGACGAACTGAAGCAAGCCATAGCCATGGCAGCAGCCAACATCGAGCGCTTCCACTCCGCACAGGTTATGCAGCCCATAGCGGTTGAAACGGTGCCCGGCGTGCGCTGTGAGCAGCGTGCGGTGGCAATTTCAAATGTGGGATTGTATATTCCCGGAGGCAACTCACCGTTGTTTTCAACGGTGCTGATGCTGGTGATTCCGGCGCGTATTGCCGGTTGCCGCCACATTGTGCTGTGCACGCCTCCGGGCAAGAACGGCAAGGTGCATCCCGCCATACTATATGCCGCGCAATATGCCGGCGCCACCGAAATCTATAAGGTGGGAGGGGCGCAGGCGGTGGCTGCCATGGCTTACGGCACTCAAAGCATCCCGCGAGTGTCGAAGATTTTTGGCCCCGGCAACCGTTTTGTGATGGAAGCCAAGATGCAGGTGAGCCGCAATGCCGTGGCTATTGATATGCCCGCCGGACCGTCGGAGGTGATGATTATTGCCGACGGCAGCGCCGATGCTGAGTTTGTGGCAAGCGATTTCCTGTCGCAAGCCGAGCATGGTCCCGACAGTCAGTCGATTCTGCTCACCAGCGACGTGAGCCTCGCCGAGCGTCTGCCCGAGGTGATTGAGCAATGCCTTGCCAAACTGCCGCGGCAGGATATGATGCGCCGCTCGCTCAGTCACAGCCATGTGATTCTGCTTGCCGACGACGACGAGATGCTTGCGTTTGCCAACGAATATGCTCCCGAACACCTGATTATCAACACCGTCAATGCCGATGCTTTGGCTGAACGTGTGCAGAATGCCGGCAGCGTGTTCATCGGGCCGTATTCGCCCGAGAGTGCCGGCGACTATGCTTCGGGCACCAACCACACACTGCCCACAAGCGGCTATGCCAAGGCATATAGTGGTGTGAACATCGACAGTTTCACCAAAAAAATCACTTTCCAGCGCCTCACGCGCGACGGATTGCGTGCCATTGGCAGAGCCGTGGAGGTGATGGCTGAAAGCGAAGATTTGATGGCTCACCGCATGGCTGTGACAGTGAGAATGAACAAGTGACTAAGTGCAATCACAGCAACGGCAACACACCCTAACCATACACAAAACCCCATTTTTTGCAAAGCGATGAAAGAATTCAACCTGAAAGAACTGATAAGGCCTAACATACTCAGCCTCGAGCCGTACAGCTCCGCCCGTAGCGAATTCAAGGGCACGGCAACCACCTGGCTCGATGCCAACGAAAACCCTTATGGAACCCCGTATAACCGCTATCCCGACCCTCTGCAACTGCGTGTAAAAGCAGCTGTTTCAAGCATCAAGGGCGTGGCTGAGGATAGCATTTTCCTTGGCGTGGGCAGCGACGAGTGCATCGACCTCGCTTACCGCATTTTCTGCCGCCCGGGCATCGACAATGTGGTGGCTATGGCACCCAGCTACGGCATGTATGAGGTGTGCGCCAACATCAACGACGTGGAATACCGCAAGGTGATGCTTGGCGACGATTTCGCCCTCGACACCGAGGCTATGCTGGCTGCCGCCGATGCCAACACCCGCCTGATGTGGGTGTGCTCGCCAAACAACCCCACCGGCAACGCCTTCGGCTGCGACCGTCTTGCCGACCTATGCCGCCGTTTTGCCGGCATAGTGATTGTCGACGAGGCTTACATCGATTTCTCCGACAAAGGCACGATGCTCGACCGCCTTGCCACCTTGCCCAACCTGATTGTGCTGCAGACATTCTCGAAGGCGTGGGGCAGTGCTGCCGTGCGTCTGGGCATGGCATTTGCCTCGCCCGAAATAATTGGTTACTACAACAAGGTGAAATACCCCTACAACGTCAACCAGCTGGCGCAGGAATATGCCTTGAAGGCACTTGCCGATGCGCCGCGCGTGCAGGCGTGGGTGCAGCAGCTGCTTGCCAACCGCGCGTGGCTGGTGGATGCGCTGGCTGCGCTGCCGCTCACACGGCACATCTATGCCAGCGACGCCAACTTTGTGCTGGTGAAGGTGAGCGACGCCAACGGCATATATGCCTATCTGCGCGACCGCGGCATAATTGTGCGCAACCGCAACCGAATTGAAAAATGCCTGGACTGCCTGCGCATAACCGTAGGCACCGAGCAGGAAAACGAAACATTGATTAAAGCACTTGCCGAATATGGAAAATAAGAAAACCGCCAAGCGGGCACTGTTTATCGACCGCGACGGCACTCTGGTGGTTGAGCCGCCTGTCGACTACCAACTCGATTCGTTTGAGAAAATGGAGTTTGTGCCGGGTGTGATTCGCAATCTCTCGTTCATCGCCTCGACGCTTGATTATGAACTGGTTATGGTGACTAATCAGGATGGACTCGGCACCGACAGCTTCCCTACTGACACCTTTGTGGGACCGCATGAATTGATGCTGAAGACCTTTGCCGGCGAGGGTATCAACTTCAACGACATAATTATCGATGTCACCTTTGAGCATGAGCATAAGCCTACACGTAAACCCGGCACGGCGCTGCTGGGAAAATACATCTCGGGCGACTACGACCTGGCGGGCAGTTATGTGATTGGCGACCGCCTCACCGACATGCAACTGGCGCACAATCTGGGCTCAAAGGGCATATTGCTGACTGCCGATGCCGAAAAGGCTGAGGCTGACATCGCTGCCGCTGAGTTGGGCGACGATGTGGCGCTGGTGGCAACCTCATGGAGCCGCATTGCCGACTATTTGCGTGGCGGCAGCCGCACGGCGCACATCAGCCGCGTGACCAACGAAACCTCGATTGACGTGCGCATCGACCTCGACGGCACCGGACGCTGCGACATAAGCACCGGCATAGGCTTCTTCGACCATATGCTCGACCAGCTGGGACGCCATTCGGGCATGAACCTTGCCGTGAAGGTGAAAGGCGACACGTGGGTCGACGAGCATCACACCATCGAGGATACTGCCATTGCCATAGGCGATGCCTTGCTGAAGGCACTGGGCGACAAGCGCGGCATTGAGCGCTACGGCTTTGTGCTGCCCATGGACGATTGCCAGTGCACTGTGGCACTCGATTTTGGCGGCAGGCCATGGCTGGTGTGGGATGCCCGGTTCAACCGCGAAAAAATTGGCGATATGCCCACCGAGATGTTTCTGCACTTCTTCAAGAGCCTGAGCGACAGCGCCCGTATGAACCTCTATGTGAGCGCCCGGGGCGAAAACGAGCACCACAAGATTGAAGGCATTTTCAAGGCATTGGCGCGAAGCATACGCTGTGCCATTCGCCGCGACGTGTTCCGCTACGAACTGCCCTCTACCAAGGGTATGCTCTGACGTGCCGGGCGGGGAGCTCTTTTTTATGGGTTCGGGATTAAACTTTTTGCGCCGAATATTGTCATAAAAACGTGTGACAACATTGTTGCAGGCAATGCGGCTTTTCGGTAGCCGATTTGCACAACGACAGGAAAAATGCGTATATTTGCATTGCTTTAGCGCAACAGTATGCCAAAAACAGTTTTTTTTGAACTGATTTATAAACAAAATATAATTTAAGACAACTATGAAAAAGATTATCAGTGCATTTCTTTGTACAATGCTTTTGTTGGCAACCACAGGTTGCGGCTCGATGACAAATACACAAAAAGGTGCAGCTATCGGTGGCGGTGGCGGTGCAGCTCTTGGTGCAGGCATCGGCGCATTGATTGGAAAAGGTAAAGGCGCAGCCATCGGCGGCGTTATTGGTACAGCTGTAGGCGCAACAGCAGGTGTGCTCATTGGCAAGAAGATGGATAAGGCTAAGGCACAAGCCGAAGCTATTGAAAACGCTCAAGTTGAATCGGTTACCGACGCTAACGGCTTGCAGGCTGTTAAGGTGACTTTCGATAGCGGTATCTTGTTTGCAACAGGCAGCTCTACACTGCAAACTGCTGCCAAGAACTCGCTCACTGAATTTGCCAACAACGTGCTCAAGCAAAACGCCGATATGGACGTAGCCATCAAGGGTTATACCGACAATGCCGGTTGGAAGGGCTGCAATGCCGAACAGAGCGCTGCCAAGAACGAGGCACTCTCGCTGCAACGTGCCCAGTCGGTATCGACCTACCTCACTAACATGGGCGTAAGCACCAGCCAAATCAAGTCGATTGAAGGTCTTGGCGAAGCTAACCCTGTTGCCGACAACTCAACTGCTGCCGGCAAACAACAAAACCGCCGCGTGGAGGTGTACTTATATGCTTCGGAAGCAATGATTAACGCTGCCAACGCAGGCACATTGCAATAATTACCACATTTGAATGATTTAAAGTCTGACGTGAGCTAAAGCTCCTCTCGACAGACAACACAAAAAGCATCGCATATCCATTGCAGGGTATGCGATGCTTTTTATATTGCAGGTGATTATTTTGCGGCGAGGGTGACTATTGGCACCAACATTTCTTCCATCGAAATGCCGCCGTGCTGGAAGGTGTTGTTGTAGTATTGTGCATAGTAGTTGTAGTTGTTGGGGTAGGCGAGGAAATCGCGGTTTGTGGCAAATATATATGTCGAAGAGATGTTGGGCGACGGTAGCCCGAATGCTTGCGGTTTCTTTATCTCGTACACCTGTTTGGGGTTGTAGTTGAGCGCTTTGCCCACCTTGTAGCGTAGGTTGGTGTTGACGTTTTTGTCGCCAATCACTTTCACGGGGTTGTTGACGCGTATGGTGCCATGGTCGGTGGTGAGCACCACCTTATATCCTTTCTCGGCAATGCGGCGGAACAGTTCCATGGTGGTGGAGTGCTTAAACCACGATTCGGTGAGTCCGCGGTAGGCGGCGTCGCTGTACGCCAGTTCGCGAATCATCTTGCTCTCGGTGCGTGCGTGCGACAGCATGTCCACAAAGTTCAGCACCACCACGTTGAGGTCGTATTGGTTTAGCGAGTTGAAGCGGTTGAGCAGGTTCTCGCCTGCGGCGGTGTCGTTGATTTTGTTGTAGGAGAACCGATAGTTTTTGCGGTATCGGTTGAGGATGGTTTGAATCAGCGGGCTTTCGTTAATGTTCTTGCCTTCTTCTTCGTCCTCGTCCACCCAAAGGTCGGGGAACAGCTTGGCAATCTGCACCGGCATCAGACCAGAGAATATTGCGTTGCGGGCATATTGCGTTGCGGTGGGCAGAATAGAGGTGTAGATGGTGTCATCGACCACGGCAAAGTGCTCGTTGAGCAGTGGCGACACCATGCGCCATTGGTCGAGGCGGAAATTGTCGATGACAATGAAGAACACCTTTTCGCCGGCATCGAGCAGCGGGAATATCTTGTCGCGGAACACCTCGTGGCTCATGAGCGGATGCTGTGGCGTGGTTATCCACGTCTCGTAGTTGCGTTTCACAAACTTGGCGAATGCGTTGTTGGCTTCGGTTTTCTGCATTTGCAGCAGCTCGTCCATGTTTGTTTCGGCGCCCGACAGCTTCAACTCCCAGTGCACCAGTTTGTTGTAGATGTCATACCAGTGGTTGATGGTGGAAGCATTGTTGATGTCCATCGATATTCGTTGAAATTCCTGCTGATAGTCGTTGGTGGCTTGAGCCGACACTATGGCGCTGCTGTGCAGGTTTTTCTTTATTGACAGCAGAATCTGGTTGGGGTTGACGGGCTTGATGAGGTAGTCGGCAATTTTGTTGCCGATGGCTTGGTTCATTATGTTTTCTTCCTCGCTTTTGGTAATCATTATCACCGGCACGTTTGGCGAGGCGATTTTTATCTGTGTAAGGGTTTCGAGTCCGCTGATTCCCGGCATGTTTTCGTCGAGTATCACGAGGTCGAAGGGGCTGGCAGCCACGGCATCGAGGGCGTCGCGTCCGTTCGACACGGTAACCACTTCGTAGCCTTTGGCACGCAGAAACATTATGTGGGGCTTGAGCAAGTCGATTTCGTCGTCAGCCCAAAGAATTACGCCTTGATTCATTTGTTTTGATGATAAAAAAGTGATGTCTGGTGCAAATTTAGCAAAAATCTGCGTAAATACGCAATGTGTGAGGGGTGCGGGGCACTATGGGTTGTCGGCTTTGGCTTCCACTTTGTCGGCATTGAGTTGCTCCTGATAGATAAAGTATTCCTCGAGCGAGCGTCCCTCGTTGATGAGCAACCCGAAGTTGTGCTCGCTGATGAGCACTATGCGCACTTGCTTGGGCAGCTGTTGCAGCTTCTCGTCCTCCTCAAACAGGCGGCGGTAATGCAGCAGTTCGTCGTAGTTGGCAAAGCCTTTCACCACCAGCAGACCTATTTGCCCAAAGGTCATCTGTTCGAGGTCAAAGTCTTTCACCACATATTTGGTGAAGTTGTGATAAGCCACCCGGTAGAGCACGTCGTTGGCCGACACGCTGTCGGTGGGGTAAGCCAGCAGGAACACATGCGGCTGCGAAGCATCGTCGGTGAACGGGGTCACTTTGGTGGCGGTGGCTGCCGAGGCGGTGTCGTTCGACAAGCGCGAAGCCCACAGCAATCCGCGGGTGTTGGTGTTGCCGCTGTGAATGCCGCGTCCGCTGTTGAGGTGCTTGAGCATCGCCGATGCGGTGGGGGTGATGTCGGTGTTGGGGTAGCGTTCAAGCAGTTGCTTGATGCCGTTCTTAAACTCGGCTTCGTTGTTTTCGGTTACGAAAGCCAGGGCGTCGAGGAACATGAATTTGGGCATGATTTTCGACAGCGGATAGTCGGCTTGCATCTTGGCAAGTGCACTATGAACGTCGGTGTTGCGGTTGTCGATGTATGCCTCGTAGGCTTGGGCGTAGAGTTGTTCTTCCACGTTGGTCATGCGGCGCAGATTGTCGAGGTAGTTGGGGTCTTTCATCGCCTGCCCGTAGGTTGATTGCTCAAAATCGGTGATGATGAGTTGTCGGTAGCGCTCGGCGGCAGCTGTGTTGCCTTGGCGCATATACATCAGATAGAGGTTGTAGTAGGTGTCGAGGCGGTAGACGTTGTCGGGGTAGCGTGCCAGCAGGGTGTTGAACTCGGCTTCGGCGCTGTTGAGGTCCTCGAGTTTGTCTTTGAGTATCACGCCCATGTTATACAAGCCTTCCTGTATGACGTCGTTGCTGGTGGCAATTTCTTCGTCGGTGCTCGGAATCTGGTTGAGGTAGTATTCCTCGTAGTGCGGGTCGTTGGCGTGGTTGTTCTGTTCTTTGTCGCCCGAATCACCGGCATTGCCCGTGGTGGCGGTGTTGTCGCCGGTGGTGGCATTGGAGTTGTCCGAATCGCTGTCGCCGGTGTCGGTGTCGTTCAGTGCAAACACGTTTTTGTTGCGGCGGCGCCAGTCGTCCTCAAGTTTGCGGTTGCCCCAAACCTTTTGGAACTGTGTCTTGCCGGCGTTTTTGGTGGCGGTGTTATAGAAGTACCACGAGTCGTCGTTGTTGAGGTTGAATTGTGTGGGTTGCTGCGAAGCGGTGTTGCCCGTGGTGTTGCTCAGGGCACCGGCTTGAGCCAGTCGCTCCTCGCGTTCGGCATTCTCGCGTTCTTCTTTCTCGCGGCGGTTGAGGTCGTCGATGATTTTCTTCACCACCTTGCGTTGCTCGTCGGGCGAGAGCTTGGCGAGGCGCAGCAGCGAGTCCTGCAGCGTTACGTTCTGCGAGTACACGGCAAGTTCGTCGAGCACGTCGCTGCGTTTCTTCAGCAGTTTGTAGTTGGGATAATCTTCGTCGAGTTGTGGAATAGCTTCGGCATAGCACGGTTGAGCCAGGTCATATTGTCGGCGGGCGAAATACAGTTCGCCGAGGGCAACTTGGCTGATTGCCTTGTCGATGCCGTTGCGCTGGCTCTTTTCGGCGGCGAGGATGTAGTTTTCGATGGCTCGTGCAGTGTCGCGGCGCGACAGATACAGGTTGCCTATGGCATAGTAAATCTGGTCGAGATAGTCCTTGTTTCGGCTCAGGCGAGTCATGCGCTTGAGGCTCTTGACCTCGCCGTCGATTTTTGTGCCTTCAAACATGGCGCTCTGCTTGATGCGGGCGTTGAACTTGGTGCGATAGGTGGCACCGGAGCTGCTTCCTGCCTTGGCAAAGGCACTATAGGCGGCTTTTTTGTTGCCTGTGGAGGCGTATAGCTGTCCAAGGAGGAAGTTGAGGCGCACCTTTTGTGCACCGCCAACGCGTCGTGCCGCCTGCTCGAGGTGCGGAATGGCTTTGTCGTATTGCCGCTCGCGAATGAGGTAGTCGGCTTGGGCAAGGTTGTAGAGATAGATTCGCTGCTTACCCTTCAGCGTCTCGGGATGGATGTGCACAAGAATGTTGTCGGCTTCGGTGGTCCAGCCCATGGCGCAGTAGCTGAGCACCTCCCACAGCTGCGCCTCGGCGACGAGGTCGGGCATCCATGTGAAGTGGCGGCTGATGTAGTGGAAAGTGGCTGCCGAGCTCAGGAAATCGCCTTTCATATATTCGGCTTTGCCCAGCAGCATCCATGCGTTGTGTATGAAGGGGTTATATTCGTCGCGTTTCAGCCACTGCTTTTGCTTCTCGGTGGTGCGACCTCCTTTGCGCTTGGGCTTTTTCTTGATGGAGTGCAGCGAGATGGCTTTTTGCATCTTTTCGATGGTGCGGTCGTAGGTGCCGGAGGGCTTGGTTGCCTTGTCGATGGCATGTGCCTCGGCGGGGTGAATGAGCAGGCGCCGGGTGTAGTCGTCCTCGTAGTTTTCGGTGAGCTTAATCTGCTCGTTGTAGTGTGTGACGCCGTTGTAGTATACGTTGTAGCGGGTGTTGAACGCATGCCAGAAGCGCGAGCCGGCGGTGTTCTTCTTGGTGCTGCACGAGCACAAGACCAACATCGCCGCTATGGCTGATAGCAGGGTGATATGTTTGGTAGTCCGTTTCAACTATGCCGTTGTGAAAAAAATTTTCTGTTGCTACTTAATGTAAAACGTAATTATTTGTAATAAATTATTCAATCTTTTGGTAAAGATAGTGCAGGCGTGTGTTTTGGCAAAATTATGTTGCAGATTTTTTCAGTGAAGCAGGTGTTTTGGTGCTGCGTGGTGGCGAGCGCAATGAGTTCTGCGCCGCAATTTGGTTGAAATTTCGTTTTTTGTGTTAATATTGTCACTTAGTGGAGGCGATGTGTTGTGGATGTCGCATAAATTACAGATATTTGTCAAGAGTATTACACATAAAAGCATTTGTTTAATTAACTAAAATGAAAGTGAAATGAAAAAGTTTTTAGTTTTTGCAAGTTTAGTGCTTGCTTTTGTGTCGGCTAAGGCGCAGAGTGAAGTGGGACAGTGGAGCGTTCGCCCTACCGTGGGTATGAATCTCGGATTTATGTCGAATTCCGAAGATTGCTCTTCACGCGTTGGACTGGTGGCTGGTACCGAATTGGAGTATCAGGCAACCGATATGGTTGGCTTGTCGGCAGGTTTGCTCTATTCGCAACAGGGCTGCAAGGTTGACGATGCCGGCACCTTGAAGCTCGACTACATCAACATCCCGTTGCTGGCAAACGTGTATGTTGCCAAGGGTTTCGCTGTTAAGTTGGGTCTGCAACCGGGATTCCTTATCAACGACAAAGCAAAGGTGAGCGACAGTGGAGTGTCGGTTGAAGCCGGTTTGGGCGACTTGTCGAAAAACTTCGCGCTGTCGGTTCCTGTGGGCATCTCCTATGAGTTCAGCAACATCCAGCTCGACGCCCGTTACAACTGGGGCGTAACGCATGCACTATCGGCTGAAGGCGAATCGAGCAACAGCAGTGTGTTTATGATTACTGTGGGATATAAGTTTAATCTGTAAAGTTCGTCAAGGCGGGCTGATAGCCGCTCCTGACAAATGATATTGTGTGCCGCATCGTGAGCAACCTCGCGATGTGGCGCATTTCTTTGTGGTGATGCTGTGGTTTCAGGCTTTCCTCGGTCTGGCAATGCGAGCCACGGCGTAGGCTGTGATGAGCAGAATCACTATGGTGGCTGATGCCGGCACAGCAATCCAGTAGGAGCAGAACAGCCCCAGAGTGGAGCAGGCGAGGCTCACGATGGCTGAGATGGTCATCATGGTCTTGAGGCGGATGGTGAACAGCTCGGCAACCATTTGAGGCAGTGTGAGCAGCGACATCAGCAGCATGATGCCAATGAGTCGTATGGTGAGCACCACGCAGAGTGCAATCATGATGGTCATTGCCATGTTTATGGCGGTTGTGGGTAGTTGTCGCGTTTTGGCGAAGTCGCAGTCGAAGGCGCACGCCACTATTGGGTGGTAGAATGCCACAAAAAACACGAGCAGCAGCACAAAATAGGCGGCAAACATGGCGATGTCAACGCCGGTGATGGTGAGCACGTTGCCAAACAGAAACGAGGTGAGTTCGGGCACATAGCCGGGCGAAAGAAAAAGAAACAGGGTGCCTAATGCCATGCCTAACGCCCAAATCACGCCTATGGCTGAATCTTCACGTACACGTTGCTTGGTGGCAAGCCACTCCACGCAGGCTGCCGATGCCACGGCAAATACGCCTGCCACAGCAATGGGGCTGATGCCGAGATAGAACCCCAGACCCAGCCCGCCAAAACATGCGTGGGTGATGCCGCCGGTGATGAACACCATGCGACGGCTCACCACATAGGTGCCTATGATGGTTGATGCGAGGCTCACAAACAGCACTCCAAGCAGTGCGTTCTGGAAAAATGTGTAGTTGAGGATATCCATTCCGTTGTTTGCTGTTGTTTTTGTTTAGGGTGCAAAAGTACAAAAAATTTGGCGTAATTGCATAACCGACATGGCAGCCATACACTGTCGGCGGGGGTTATTGACGGGTTTTTTGCTGTCGGGCTTCGGCGGCAAGCATAATCAGTTCGTCGTGTATGGGCGACGGTAGGGTGATGCCGCGCAACTGTATGCTGCGTGCCCAGCCGCCAATGTCGTCGCGCTGCAGGGTGTAGAGCACGTCGCGGAACTGCTCAATCTGTTCTTCGGTGTAAGCGTCGGCATCGATGCCGCGAAAGGCATCGAGTTCCTGGTCGTCGTAGTATACAATGTCGCGGCTGATGCCCTGAAGCAGCGAGTCTTTCTCGCACACGGCATGCTGGCCGCAGCAGCCTTCGGGGCGTGGCTCGTTCACCACGTCGTCGATGCCGGGCTTGGTGGTCATGCGGTGCCAGGTATAAAGCAGGATGCCTGCAATCACCGTCACGGCAAGTATGATTAATGCTCCTGTCATGTGTTTATGCTTCTTCGATTTTAAAACCTGCCTGGGCGAGGTGTTGCCAATAGTCGGGGTAGCTCTTGCTCACCACGGCGGCGTCCTCGATTACGATGCCCGGAAATCGCACCGCTGCCGGAGCAAACGCCATTGCCATGCGGTGGTCCTTGAAGGTGGCTATCGATGGAACCGTCTGCGGCGACTGCATGGTGCCGTCCCAGCGCAGCGAGTAGTCGGGCTCAACCTCAATCACAAAGCCAAGCTTGAGCAACTGGGAGCGAAGCGCTTCAATTCGGTCGGTTTCCTTAATCTTCAGGGTTTGCAGCCCGGTGATGTGGAACGGGCGGTTGAGCAAGCAAGCCGTCACCACGATGGTTTGCGCCAAGTCGGGGTTGCCAAGCAGGTCCATCTCTACGAAGTCCGGCGCTACGGGCGTGGTGCGCAGGTCAAGATAGGCTCCGCAGCGGTTTGCCACTACGCCAAAAGGCGCAAACAGGTGCTCGGTGGCGCTGTCGCCTTGCATGCTGTTGGCGAAAAGCCCTTTGAGCGAGATGCGCGATTGCGGCATAAGTGCCTGCATCTGAAACCAGTAGGATGCCGCCGACCAGTCGTTTTCAACCACAAAGTTGCGGGCAGTATAGGCGGCATTTTGTGGCAGCGACACCTCGTTGCCGTTGAGTGTGGCTTTTACACCGAATTGCTCCATCAGCGCGAGCGTCATGTCGATGTAAGGGCGCGATATGATGTTGCCGGTGAGGCGTAGGGTGGTGCAGCCCTCAATGAGCGGCGATATCATCAGCAGTGCCGAGATGTATTGCGAACTCACGTTGCCGGGTATTTCGATGGCTTGGGCGCGAAGTCCGGTGCCGGTGATGCGCAGCGGCGGGAAGCCCTCGTTGCCGGCGTAGCTGATTTGCGCTCCGCAACTGCGCAGGGCGTCAACAAGCACGCCAATGGGGCGCTGGCGCATTCGTTCGCTGCCGTCGAGCGTCACGGTGCGGCCTTGCTGGGTGGCAAAATAGGCTGTGAGGAAACGCATGGCAGTGCCGGCAGCACCGATGTTTATTGTGTCGTCGGCCGATTGCAGTGCTGCCACCATGGCGTCGGTGTCGTCACATTTGGCAATGTTGCTGATTTGCGCTTTTTCGGCGCACAAGGCATTGAGTATCAGAGCGCGGTTGCTGATACTCTTCGATGCGGGCAGCGCCACTTCGGCTATTGCTCGCGTTGGGGCTGTAATTCTATAGTTCATAGTTAATGGCAAAGTTAATAAAAACATTGCAATAATCGGTTGTGCATCGCCAAATTGTATTGCCCGAAATGTTCGATGAAATCGACTTTGAGCCAATTATTTGCAAAAATGCTGCCTGTTGGCTCACTGCTTGGCGGGATTGATGTAGGTTGCCGGCACAATGGGTGCCGATTCGTCGCTGAGCAGCCTGAAAGTGACGGGATTCTCGAGGATTTCGCGCACATCGCACTCTTTTCCGTCGATTGTTGCGCGCCGCGAAACCAGCCGCACGCCGTGGCTGTAGTCGACGTAGGTCACGCCGTGACCGGCATAGGTCGACTGCACGCGCGAGCCATCGGGGCGATACCAGCCGTAGATTGCCACGCGGTTGAGGTAGCGCGGCGCCGACCACAGGCGGGTGGCTAACACAACGTCTTTTTTCAAGCCCGAAATCATTTGCCCATAGTGGTAGCCGTGGGCTTTCATCAGGGCATTGATGGCATTGTTGCTATCCTGAAACACTATGGGGCGGGTGTTGCGGTCGCCCAGCGGGCGGAACGGGAAAATGTCGATAGCCCCTTCGCTGGCATCGTTGATGCGGTCGACGATGAACGGCGTGGGCAGCGAGCAGTTGAGAGCATCGGCTATGCGCTGCGCGGCTATCGGTCCCATGGGCATTCGCACGAAATCGTCGTTTGTTCCGATGGCGAGATAGTCGTGCGTAACCCACAGCGCTATGGTGTGCGGTTGCTGAAAAACAGCGATGGAATCGACTATTGGCGTGGTGAATTCAATCTTTCTGAAGAAGCGGAGTGAGTCGGGCACGTTGCCGCTGAGTATGGCGTCGACAATCAGCTGCTCGCGCTGCTGAAAGGTGATGGTGTCGGCACGCAACATAAATTGCGAGCCGGTGATGGCACCGTTGTCGGGGCGCGGAGCCAAGCCTTCGATTTTGCACCGTTTGTGGCGGATTAATCGGGCTTTTTGGGCAAATGCTGCGGCAAAGGCAAGCAAAGCCAGTGTGGTCAATACTATTCTTTTCATGTTGTGAATCAGGGTGTGTGTTTTATTGTTTTTGAGGTTCTTCTTTGGGCTTGCGGTCGAAGAACGGGTTTTTGCTTGCAGCGCCAATTGCAATGGCAATAATCTGGTGGCATTGTGGCATCCAGTCGAGCATTTGGCTACACCAGCCGGCTGAGAACATCACACGAGTGTCAAGGCGCAGGTCGGCAGCCTTCGAGCAGGCGGCACCTAAGGCGATGCCCACGTCCACCGAGTTGATGGCGCAAGGCACGTGCGATGGCTTGAGGGTGCATGATTCGAAGCCGCAGTAAGCGCAATTGAGTCCGAGCGGTTCGCTGCGGGTGCCAATGAGCAGCACTGCTTCGCCGCTGAGTATGTTTTCGGCATCTCGAATCAGGAATTTCATGCCTGTTTCTTCGGCACGGCGGCGCATTGCATCGGCAAGCACCTCAAGGTCGTCGCGTTGCGAAACAAGGGCAATTTCAATCAAGTCAACGCCTTTGCCTTTAGGGGCAGTGCGTGCGGCAATCATCATCTGATGAGCCATCTCAACCACGGCATTGTGGCGGATTAATCGTTCGTTTTCAATCATTTTTGGTTTTCTATAAAGTGTCGGTACATAATCGATTGGGCATTCACAAGCACGGCATGGCCGCGGCGCGAACCGTTGCATATTACCACAAAGCCAAAGTGCTTGTCGGGGCTGAAGAACATGGCGCTGGTCAAGCCGTAGGCGCCACCGGTGTGACCCGTCAGAGTCACTCCTTTCACGAATTCATCGGATTTTTCGAGCGCCAAGCCGTAATATTCCTTAGTGGGAGTGTGGTCGGCTTGCATTGCTTGTGCGCTTTTCTTGCTCATTACACGCCGGTTGGTGAGCGGGCTTTTGCCGTAGTTCATGTGCATGAGCATATACTTTGCCAGGTTGGGCGCTGAGATTTTCATGCCACCGGCAGGCGACATTCTCACTGTGTTCACCTCCATGCGGTAGTGGTCGAGGATTTCAATAGGGCGATAGGCTTGCGGTTGAGGCTCAAAGGCGTTGCCGTTCCAGGCGTAGAGAGTGGCGCAGTTGGCGGTGTCCACCGAGTTCACGCAGAAACTGCTGCCTTCAATTGCCAGCGGTTGAAGTATGTGTCGCTCCACATAGTGGTCGAATCGTTCGCCGCTCACCTTTTCGATGATGATGCCAAGCAGATTGAAGTTCAGATTGCAATATTCGTAATCCGTGCCCGGCGCATATTTGTTGTAGCAGTTGCGCCAGTTGGGATTTGTGACGGGGTTGATGCAGTCGTAACTGATGTAGTATCCTTCCGAGTCGTTGATGCTGCTGGTGTGCGACAGCAGCATTTCCACTGTGATTTTATCGTCGGGATAGGCTGGATTTCGCAGTGGGAAGTTGAGCAGCGTAGCGGCGTCGGTGTCGAGCGACAGTTTGCCTTCGTCCACCAGGGTCATGATTGCCGTAGCCACAAACGATTTTGATATTGAGGCAATGCGGAACATGGTGGATGTGGTGAGCGGTTCAAGAGTGTCAAGGTTCTTATGACCGAAAGCGCCTGTGTAGACAATCCGGTTGTCCTTTACCACGGCAAGACTCACGCCCACAATGCGCAGCGAGTCCATCATGCTGCGAATGTCGGCATTGAATGCGCATTCATCGAAGATTTTGGTACATTTTTGCGGTTCCACAGCCACCGATGCGCTATGGCATAGGAGCGAAACGAGCAGAATGGCAATACACTTTTTCATACGTCGGAAATTGTTATTTGGTTGTATTATATGCAAAGATAGCGATTTGCTTGCGAAAGATGTGCATATAGGCAAAAGGATTTTTTGGATGAATGCACGATGGGATGCAGCAATAATTTTGCGGAAATATAATTTACATTGAGAAAACATGGAAAACACAAACGAAACGATGATGTTGGCACTTGCCGGAATGACGGTGGTGCTCGAATATGGGCTGGTGCTGGCGGCTGCGCTTGCCGACTTGTGGAGCGGACTGCGCAAGGCACGCCGCCGGGGCGAGGCACGCCGCAGCGAAGCGTTGCGTCGCACGGTGAGCAAGTTGTGCCAATACTACAATGTTATGCTGGCGCTCACGGTGGTCGACGCCATGCAGATTGGGCTGATGTATTATGTGCGTGTGGCATGCGGCTGGGATGCTCCGCTGCTGCCTTGCTTCACGGTGATTGGGGCAATAGGCATTGCTGCCATCGAGGTGAAAAGCATCTACGAGAAAGCCGAAGAAAAGACGCAGAACGACATGACGGCGGCTGCATCGATGTTGCTGAATGCGTTGAAAACCCTCAACGCAGGTGGATCCATCGACGTGAAATCGATAATCGAAAAGTGGAATTCTAAAAACTGAAGAAAGGAGGGAAATGTATGAAATACTTCGATGAAACCGAACTTGTGGCATCGGCAACGGCGCAGGCACGAGGCATCGACAACACGCCGCCGGCACAGGCAAAGGAAGCTCTCGTGCGACTTGTGGAAAATGTGCTCGACCCATTGCGCGAGGCGTTCGGCTCGCCGATATATGTGAATAGCGGTTACCGATGCGCCGTCCTTAATGCGCTGGTGGGCGGCGCGAAATCGAGCCAGCATATGCGGGGCGAGGCTGCCGACGTCACGGCTGGCAGTCGCGATGCCAACATGCGCCTGTGGCGATTGCTCAGAAAACTGGATTTGCCCGTCGACCAGGCAATCAACGAGCACAACTATGCGTGGATTCACATCTCACATTCGCGCACCAATCGCCACGAATTCATCGTGCAAAATTGACAATGACTCATTAAAATAACCCGATTGAACGGAATATGAAAACCACAAACACAAGCAATGAAATAGGCATGGCAAGCGGCAACGACCTGATGGTGCTTCAAGCTGCCTACAAGGCGTGGACTAACGGCAGCAGCCTGCGTGCCACGCGCAACCGAAACAAGGCGTTCACCTACGGGCGCCAGTGGGACGACCTGATGCAGGACGAACTCGGCAACACCGTCACCGAGGGCGAAAATATGCGCAACCGCGGTTGTCACCCCATAACCAATAATCTAATCAGGCAAATGATTAAGACGGTGATTGGGCGGTTCAGAAACCGGAAAATGAACGAAATGCGCGATGAATCCGTCGCCGAAGTGTACCGGTCGTGTGTGCTCGACGAGGTGGACAGCCGTGCGCTCGAAGAATTTTTGATTTCGGGATGCGTGGTGCAGCGCATCGATGTGGACAGCGATGTGTTTGGCAGCAGCCTGCGTGTGGATAACGTGAATTTCAATCACTTTTTCATGAACAATATGGCTGATTGCCGTGCGTGGGACGACGAGATAGTGGGGCAGTTGCACGACTTGAGTTTGGCTGACCTGCTGCGGAAAGTGTCGCGGGGCAACCGTGCTCACGCCGAGGCGGTGCGACGGCTATACACCAATGATGTAGGGCATCGAACCGACGATTTCACCGCACTTATTGGCACAGATTGGCAGTCGGGAGCCGATTTTTGGCGAGCCTCGAACGGCAAATGCCGAGCCATTGAGGTGTGGACACTTGAGAGCCGCGAAGTGCTTGTGTGCCATCGCCGCAGCACGGCGCAACTGAGTGTGGTGCCATACGCCGGCGCAGAGGCTCGCGCTATGCTTGCCGACAGCGATGTGGCAACGCGCTGGGATATAGCCAAGGAGTGGCATTGCCGCTGGTTTTCGCCCATGGGCGATTTGCTATGCCACTATTGCTCCCACTATAGGCATGGCAGCCACCCGTTTGCCATAAAGATGTATCCGCTAATCGATGGCGAGATTCACTCGCTGGTGGAGGACGTGATAGGGCAGCAGAAGTTTGTGAACCGACTGATTACGATGCTCAACCACATGATGAAGACCTCTGCCAAAGGTGTGCTGCTTTTTCCGGTGGATTCGATGCCCGAGGGGTTCACGTGGCGCGACATACGCAAGGTGTGGGCATCGGCCGACGGGGTGCTGCCATTCTCCGAGCGCGACAGCGATGCCAAGCCCGAGCAGATTGTGGGTAATGGCAACAATCTGGGCGCCTACGAGATGATTAACCTGCAGATGAAGCTGTTTGAATATGTGTCGGGCGTGAACGGTTCGCTGCAGGGCAGGCATCAGCAGGGCACCAATTCCACCAAACTCTACGAAAGCGAGGTGGACAACGGCGACATTGCCATAAGCGACCTGATACTAACATTCGACTCGTTTGTGAAGATGCGAAACCGCAAGATTTGCCTTACGCGCTAAATGCTCACGGGGCTGCGACAAATGCAAGTGAAGTCGCAGCCCCGTGATGGTTTTTTGCCGATTTTATCGGCTATTTTTTGAAATATTCCTTTGCCTGGCGTCGAACCACAGGCGCCAGTTTCAGCAGCGAGAACATGGTTGGAATCGACATCAGTGCAAAGGCGAGGTCCATCACAGCCACCACCGTGTCGAGGGTGACAATGCACGAAACCACAATCATTGCCAGATAGAAGTATTCGTAGTATTTGCTGTTTTCAACGCCAAACAGATAGCCCGTGCACTTGGTGCCGTAGTAGCTGTAGGAGAACATTGTTGAGAATGCAAAGAAGAACACAATCACCATGAGCAGATACTGCCCGATGTGTGGGATGAGCGTGCCAAATGCTCCGAGTGCGATGTACAGGCCTTTGATGCCCTCCACGTCGAGGTAGTTGCGAGCCATGAGGATTGGTATTGCGGTGAGCGTGCACACAAGCCCCGAGTCGATGGCAGGACCGAGCATAGCCACAAGGCCTTCGCGCACCGGTTCGGCATTCTTGCTGGCTCCGTGCATCAGCGATGCCGTGCCCACACCCGCCTCGTTGACGTACATTGCGCGGCGTGCACCCACAATGGCAATGCCTGCCAAGCCGCCAATGCCGGCGTCGAGGTTGAATGCACCGTTGAAGATGTCGGCAAACACGCCCGGCAGCAAGTGGATGTTCATCACAATCACTATGCCCACAAGAATGAAATAGAGCGACACCATCAGTGGCACTATCTTGGTGGCAATGAGCGAGATGCGCTTGATTCCACCCAGCATCACCACCGCCACCGGAATCACCATGAGTATGCCAATCACGGCACGCAGCTGCCAGGTGTTTTCGAGATGGAGCAGCGGGTCGGTGATGACGGTGATGAGCGATTCGGTGAGTTGGTTGGCTTGCATCACGCACAGGCAGCCTATCATAGCAAAGATGCAGAAGAAGCGTGCCAGCGGCTTCAGCTTGGGGCTGATGCCCTCGGTGAGCACATACATCGGGCCGCCTTGCACGTTGCCCTTGTTGTCCTTGCCTTTATACATTATGGCAAGGGTGCCCTCGAAAAACTTGGTGGCCATGCCAAACAAGGCACTCACCCACATCCAGAATATAGCGCCCGGGCCGCCCATGGCTATGGCGATTGCCACGCCGGCAATGTTGCCCATGCCCACGGTGCTGCTTATGGCGCTCATCAGAGCCTGAAAACTGCTTATCTGCCCCTCGCCTTGCTGCTTGGTGCGCAGCGAACGAATGGCTCGGCGCGTGTAGCGCAGTGGCACCAGTCCCGAGTAGAGAAATAAAAAGAATCCGCCGCCAATCAGCCAGATGAACAATGGGTAGCCACAAACAAAATCGGTGACAGTGGAGAGCCCGTGGCTCAGTGATTCGAATAAACCTTCCATGAAAAAATCTTTCTTACACTAAAAAATCGTGATTGTAATAAAACAAACGTTCCGACACCCTGTCTGCCACTCGGCGGGGCTGAGGGAGCCGAACGTGGGTGCAAAGGTAGCAATTTTATGTTGAATATGAAAACATTAGGCACTTTGCTTGCCATTGCTGCGCCGTAATGGGCATGTTGAAATTAATAAAAGTGTTATTAAATGCAAAATGCGACCGATTTATATATTATATTTTGCAATTTGCAAGTCATCATTATGATATTGTGGAAAATTGTATTATCTTTGCGCCGGATTTAAAGATACATATAACAATATATAAGCAACAATATGGCACTGATAGTACCTAAAAAGTACAAGCAAAAATTGCTGCCCGAAACCACCGAGGTGGCAATCAAAAAGATAAAAGAAACATTTCAGCAAAAACTTGCTCTGGCGCTGAATCTGCGTCGCGTTACTGCACCGCTGTTTGTGCTGAGCGGCACCGGCATCAACGACGACCTTAACGGGGTGGAGCATGCCGTTGCATTCAACATCGAATGTATGAACGGCAGCCGTGCCGAGGTGGTGCATTCGCTTGCCAAGTGGAAGCGTATGAAGCTCGGAGCCTACGACATTGCGCCGGGCTACGGCATCTACACCGACATGAATGCCATCCGCACCTTTGAGGACCTCGACAACATACACTCGCTGTACGTCGACCAATGGGACTGGGAGCAGAGCATCAACCGCTGCGACCGCAACCTGGCATACCTCAAAGCCACTGTCGAGAAAATCTATCGTGCTGTGCGCGAGACCGAATGGAAAATCTACGAGGACTTTCCGCACATCACGCCACGCCTGCCCGAGAACATCGTGTTTGTGCACAGCGAAGAACTGCTGCAGATGTACCCCGACTGCAGCGTGAAGGAGCGCGAAGCCAAGATTGCCAAGAAATATGGCGCAGTGTTCATTGTGGGCATAGGTAACCCGCTGAGCAACGGAGAGCCTCACGATGGCCGTGCCCCCGACTACGACGACTGGATTTCGGAGAACGAAGACGGGTTTCACGGACTCAACGGCGACCTCATTTTGTGGGACAGTGTGCTTGAGATACCGTTCGAGTTGTCGTCGATGGGTATACGCGTAAGCAAGGAAAGCCTCGTTGCCCAACTCAAGGCACGCGGCTGCGAAGAACGTCTGAGCCTGGCATTCCACCGCGCCCTCATGGCAGGCGAGTTGCCCTACTCGATTGGCGGCGGCATCGGGCAGAGCCGTTTGTGTATGTATCTGCTGCAGAAAGCCCACATCGGCGAGGTGCAAGCCAGCATCTGGCCCGACGACCAGGTTGAAGAATGTCGCAAGCACGGCATCCTGCTCATGTAAAAGCACATCAGTTTTCATCGCGAGATTATACCGTATTCATGCACACAGCGCAAATTATTGCGCTGTGTGCTGCACTTTTTTGTAGCACCCTATTGTGCGAGTGCAGGAAATGCAGTAACTTTGCAGTCCGAAAAAATTATTTATTAACTCATGTGGAAAAATTTGGCTGCTTGCAACCACACTAAAAAATGCTAAAACTGCATTCTCGATACTAAAACAATCCAGATTGCTTATTAAACTTTTAGCATTTTTCCACTTTAAACCAAATTGGAAAAATGAAGAATTATTTGTTTACATCCGAATCGGTGTCGGAGGGTCATCCCGACAAGGTGGCTGACCAAATCTCTGACGCTGTTCTTGACAAACTGCTTGCCTACGACCGCGACTCGAAGGTGGCTGTTGAAACACTCGTTACAACCGGCCAGGTGGTGATTGCCGGCGAAGTGCGCTCCGATGCCTACATCGACCTCATGGACGTGACGCGCGGAGTGATTAACCGCATCGGCTACAATAAGGCTGAGTATAAATTCGACGGGGCATCGTGCGGTGTGCTCTCTGCCATTCACGAGCAGAGCAGCGACATCAACCAAGGCGTGGTGCGTGCCACTGCCGAGGAACAGGGTGCCGGCGACCAGGGCATGATGTTTGGCTATGCCTGCAACGAAACGCCTAACCTTATGCCTCTCACGCTCGACCTTTCGCACCGCATCCTGGTGGAATTGGCTGCCATCCGCCGCGAAGGCAAACTCATGACTTATCTTCGTCCCGACTCAAAGAGTCAAGTGACGGTGGAATACGATGGCGAAACACATCGCCCGGTGCGCATCCACACCATCGTGGTGAGCACCCAGCACGACGAGTTTGTGGCTCCGGTCGACAACACTGCCAAGGCACAGAAACGTGCCGACGACATTATGCTCGAAAACATCTATTACGATGTAAAGTATATACTCATGCCGCGCGTAAAGGCTTCGTTGCCTGCCGACATACAAGCGCTGTTCGACGACAAGATTATCTATCATGTCAACCCAACCGGCAAGTTTGTGATTGGCGGTCCGAACGGCGACACCGGTCTCACCGGTCGCAAGATTATTGTTGACACCTACGGCGGACGCGGCGCTCATGGCGGTGGCGCATTTTCGGGCAAGGACCCGAGCAAGGTTGACCGCTCGGCTGCCTACGCTGCACGCCACGTTGCCAAGAATGCTGTGGCTGCCGGCGTTGCCGACGAGATGCTGGTGCAGGTGGCTTATGCCATCGGTGTGGCTCGCCCGGTGAGCTTCTTTGTGAACACCTACGGCACCAGCCATGTGGATATGACCGACCAGGAGATTGCCGACCGCCTGAACGAGCTGTTCGACATGACCCCTTACGGCATTGAGCAACGCCTAAAGCTGCGTGCGCCAATCTACGAGGAAACGGCTGCCTACGGCCACATGGGTCGCGAACCACGCAAGGTGGTTAAGCACTTCACTTCGCGCTACAACGGTGCCAAGAGCATCGACGTGGAGGTTGAACTGTTCACGTGGGAGAAGCTCGACTACGTCGACCGTGTGAAGGCTGCTTTCGGGCTTTGAACCTGCACAGTTGCCAGGGGCTGATGCTAAGGCTTCGCTGAAGCGGGAAGCCCGGAGCCAAATCGACTTTTTTTCGTCGCTATAACTTTAGCGATTAGTGATTAATATTTCGGGGTATCCTTATACGGGATGCCCCGATTTTAGTTAACAAACCTTTATTGCGGCTTTGATTGAGTTAAAATGTATTAAACGGATGAAAATAATGCTCGAAAATTATGTTATATAACATATTTCTTATAACTTTGCATCAAGTTTTTATGGTATTTAGATTTTAAGGAAATCATAAGTCGTGACGATGATGTGATTTATCTCAAAAAGGTTTAGTTTTAAGGTTTATGTATATAGCCATCTATACGGCTGAAAGAAGATCTTCTGCGGGATGCAGAGGATATTTTTTTTATATACCCATGGCAAATGTTGAGGTTAGATGTTTCCGGGTAGGCATAATCATCCCCGGCAGACGTATGCCGTAGGGGCGTATCGCATACGCCCACAAGGTGGATGAAGGCATACCGATGCCGAGCGTATGCGATACGCCCGTATTGGCAATACCCGCCGCACAACCGCGGAGCGGTTGCAGATTCAGATAATTCGCATCCTATACGGATGCTGGAAGGTAGGGGTGATGGCAACCCGGGGTTGCGCTTCGCTTACCCCGAGCTATAAGCCTTGCCTGCGTCTCGGCGTCACATGCTTCGCATGTCATCGCAACCACATCTTATCGAACGTATGCGATACGCCCCTATATGCCAACGCCCAACGAGGTCCCGCGAAAACTATTCCGCCGCGCGGGGTCTTTGATATTCTATAATGATGGTGGTGTATAAAAAAGGGTGATGTTTATAAAAAAAGAATGAGCAACCCGGACCGAAGTCCTTTTGTTGCTCATCTCCTCTCTCCACTGCGGTGCGGACGAGACTCGAACTCGCGACCCCATGCGTGACAGGCATGTATTCTAACCTGCTGAACTACCGCACCAGTGTTTAGTTTGCTATCGTTGTTTCCCGATTGCGAGTGCAAAGTTACGAACATTTTTTAATTCTGCAAAATTTTGCAGTAAAAAATTTGCATTTTCTTTAGCGAAAAATGCATTTTTCCCCATTGCGGAGAGTTATATTGCTGATTATTAACGTTTTGTAATGATACGCAAAAAGAGTGGCATTGAACCGAAATTGGAGTCAATGCCACTCTGATTATGGTGTTGAAAAAAATGTGGTCGTGTTTACACGTGGTCCTGCGCTTTGATGAACTCGTGCAGAGCGGCAAATGCCAAATAGGCTGTTGTTCCCACCATGCAGATGAAGATATATATATCACCTTTAGTGATTACGTTAAAGTTGGCTTGTGAAACGTAGGTCACCCAGCTGATTACGATGAGCATGATGCAGATGGTGTAGCCAATTGCTTTAATCCAGCGAGGCATACCGCTTGGCTTGTATGGCAGGCGGTTCATCACCTTGCGAGTAAACCAAGGGTTTTGGTTTTGCTCAGGGGTGTAAGCCTTGAGCAGTTCGGCAAATTGTATGTCTTCGTCAGTACGTTTCATAATTCGATGTGTAAAGTTACTACTTTTTTGTGTTAAATTCAATTATTCGCTTGTTTTTCTGTCGTCGGGCTACTCAGGCTTGTGGCCGCAGCACCTTTGCCATTTTGGCTTTTCCGCGCGATATGTGCGACTTTATGGTGCCTTCGGCAAGTCCGGTGATTTCTTCGATTTTCTTTATTGGCATATCGTTGATGAAAAACAGGGTGATAATTGTACGTTCGGTTTCCGATAGAGTGCGCATTGCGGTGTATACATCCATTCTGGCTTCGTTGGCTTCTTCGTCGCGCGATAGTTCGTCGGGCACGTTGTAGCCTTCTTCTTCACGTTCTTCGCGCATCTTGCGAGTGTAGGAATAAAACTCGTTGTAGGCAATACGCAGCATCCATGTTTTGAATTTCGACAGTCCTTTGAAGGAGCGTATGTTGGTGTATACTTTTATGAAAGTTTCCTGAGCGAGGTCGTCGCTGAGGGCATAGTCGCCAGCGGTGAGGTTGAGGAAGAAGTTTCGCACGGTCGACTGGTAGGCGTCAACCAGCTGTGCAAAAGCACGGCGGTTGTCGCTGAGCGCAACCTGCGAAATAAGCTTCAATTCTTCAACTCTCGATAACATGGTTTCCTTTTCTTAAGGGGGCTGTGTGGTGAAATTTGCTGTATAAATGCTTTTCTCTGTCAAGTGGGGGGCAGGGCGAGCGGCGGGGCGGATTGCGGAGTTGTCAATCCGCCCGTGGCTCGGCGCTGTGCGTTATTGTTGTGGGCCGCCGAATGGTGGAGGTGTCACTTCGCCAGATGGTTGCGGCGCTGTGGGTTGCGTGGGTTGCGTGGGTTGCGCGGGTTGTTCGGCAGCGGGTTGTTCCATTGGCGTGCCCATCACCGGCTCTTGCGAGGCGAATGGGTTGATGCCTTGTTGCATCTGATAGCGCTCATATTCGATGCGGCTGCGTTGCTTGAAGAATTCGCCAAACAATTTAATTGCACCTATAATTACGGGGATTGCCGAAAGTGCCACCATTGGCTCAGCGCCGATTGTTGCCCAGAACAGCATGAGGCAAAGGCCTATTCCTGTCCAAATGGCGCCATTCTTAAAGCCTTGTATGTTGTATTGTCCCGGCAGCGTCGGGGCACTGCCCATTCTGCCATAGCCGTAGGCATGGTTGGCTTCCATTTGACGGAATGGAGGCATCTGGTTGGCGCCAGGTTGTTGCGGTTGGCCGTTGCCTGGTTGCTGCTGGTTGATGATGATTGGCTGCGGAGGAGTGGGTTGCTGCAGGTTGCGTGGGTAGAGTCCTGCCACCGATGCCGGCAGTTCGTAGTTGTTTTCGATAGCCTTTTCAATCATGCGATATTTTGCGCGACGATGCATGTAGAAGAACACTAAGCAAAGGAAGATGATGAAAATGATTGACCCGAACACTACACATGTGATAGCCACCTCGGTTTGCCTAGTGCTGATGCTTTGGCGGTAGTTGTAGTAGCGCTCGCGCTCGTTGTCGACTTCGGATGAACTGTCGCTATCCTCTGAGTCGGCAGCCACGTTCGATATCACGGTGTCGTTGAGTGATGATTTTACTGCTTCAACTATAGCCTTTGCGTTTGGAGCTACAATTGTTTTCCCGTTTTCTTGAATAATTATGCTATCGCCGCTTGCGCTGATGGTTACATCTTGTGCCGAGGCGGTGATGCTTGAGGCTAATGTGGCAATTGCCATTAATGCCAGAATGAATATTTTTTTCATATTTTAATAGGTTTTGAGGATGTATTTAAAATTGTTTTGTTTCTCTCGTAACTTGAATCGGGAGGCAGGTTTACTGCCGCAATTCGTTGGTTAGACGCAATTGGCGGTGCAAAAGGTTGCATGCAGCGAGAGATTTTTTGCAAAAAAACGTCTATTTAGGCAAAAAACGATGTTTTCAAGCCTGTGTGGAGCTATTTTGTAAGGTCGATTTTCATGCCTTCGTTGGCAAGCAGCACTCTGCCATCGAAGTGCTGTTGTGCTTCGAGCAGAAACGGCTGTTCGTCGGTGTAGCGCTTGGAGTAGTGCCCGAGAATCAGGTTTTTGGCGCCCGTCTGTGCCGCCACCATTGCAGCCTGGGCGGCGGTGCTGTGTCCGCGCTGCTTGGCAAGCTTGGCAAAGTCGTCGGTGTAGGTGGCTTCGTGGTAAATCCACGTGGGCTGGTGAAGCATGCTTATGAGACGAGGCGAGAATGCCGTGTCGCTGCAGTAAGCATAACTGATGCCGGGGTCGGCGGGGCTGGTGAGCACGCTGTTTGGGATGGTGTTTCCCTCGGGGGTGACGTAGTCTTTGCCTTGGCGCAGATTGTGGTACATGTGCAACGGCACGTTGTGAAAGCGCACCATTTCGGCGTTGATGTGTCGCAGTTTGGGCTTTTCTTCAAACAGGAACCCCATTGTGGGCACGCGGTGCTTGAGTGGCAGAGCGGTGACGGTGATGGCGTCGTCCTCATAAATCACTGCCTTGCGTGTGCCTATGATGTTGAACTGCAGGTTGTAGCTGCTGCCTTTGAGGAAGAAGTTGAAGAAGTCGCCGAAGTGCTTTGCTCCCTCGGCGTTGATGTGTATGGTGAGAGCGCCGGAGCGGCCGTGCAGGTCGAGTGTTGAGAGCAATCCCGGCAGCCCGAAGCAGTGGTCGCCGTGCAGGTGGCTGATGAAGATGTGGTTGAGTCGTGCCAGCTTCAGCCTTTGGCGCAGCATGCCCAGCTGTGCAGCCTCGCCACAGTCTACCATGAAAAGGTTGTCGCGAATGTTCAGCACTTGGCAAGTGGGCATATGGCGCATCGATGTGGTGGCAGAGCCGCAACCGAGTATGTTCAGTTCAAATTTGTCCATGGCTTGTTAGAGTAGGTGATATGTTGTGTAATTATCAATTTACGAAATTAGTGATTTTTTATGAAAGATGTGTCTCGTTGGGCGCAAAAAGCAATAAAAGCTCGTGTTTAACACTTGTATAGTTAATTTATAAATCATTTCAACCGGAAAATTTGTAGTATCGAAAAATGGTTTTACCTTTGTAATAAGTTTTTTCATAGGATTAGATTTTTAAGGTTTACGATGTGCGGTTGTTGCGAAACAACCGCACATATCTTTTATATATGGGGCGTTGGGCTTGCGGCGAAAGTTGGTGCAAAAATTTCGTAATCTCACGCTAATTGCATACCTTTGCCCCAGCAAAACTGCAGATTATTAACATTATATATATTATTTACTTACAGCGTAACTTTTGATTATGGAAGAAATAAAGTTTGGCAAATATGTAGAGCTTGCCTACAAAGTGTTCACCACCAATGGCGAAACCGACGATTTGATGCACGAATTTGCAGAGTCGGCCCCCGACCGTTTTGTCTACGGTTTGGAGCAGGGTATGATTGAGGGTTTTGCAAAGCGCATCGCCGGGCTGAAGAAGGGCGAAAACTTTGAGTTTGTGCTTGCTCCTGCCGAAGCGTTCGGCGAAACCAATCCCGATATGATAATCACCCTCGACAAGAGCATTTTCACGGTCGACGGCGAGTTTGATGCCGAGACGGTGAAGGTGGGCAACGTGGTGCCGATGATGACCGAGAACGGCAATCGCGTGCATGGTGTGGTGACTCACGTTGGTGCCGACAAGGTGGTGATGGATTTCAATCATCCGCTTGCCGGCGAGCAGGTGAAATATGTTGGCAAAGTGATTGAGGTGCGCGATTCCACTGCCGAAGAGCGCAACCCTAAGCACGGCGGTTGCGGTGGTTGCAGCGGATGTGGCTCGGCTGAAGGCGGCAGCTGCGGCGGTTGCAATGGTTGCAACGATTAATACGGCGCCTTTTTGTGGAGGCTTGCTGCCTGAGCGTGGTTTTGCCGCGCTAATGAAATAAGGTGGCTTGCAATAGATATTGCTTGGTGGCTTACATGGCTTTTGCTGTGGCAGTCACCAAGTTGTTTTTGTGTGGAGGATGATTTTTTTGCGTGGTGGTGCAGAGTTTTTTGAGTGGGAAATATTGCCCACATCGTGCCGATTTTCACCACTGCGGGGAGTAGTGCAGAAAGAATAAACAAGCACCGGTGCCCAAAATGGCGTTGGTTTGGGCACGATTTTGTAGGCGGTGATGAAAGCACTCACCGAATAACTTAATTATCAGTGCGATGCACACCCCTGCTGTGATGTGCCGTGGACTATTGTATGACGATTTTGCCGTTAAATATTATGATAATAAAAGTTAAATACTTTAAATTCGATGGATATATAAATGTTTTTATTGTAGAATCAATTATCTTTGCATTGTGTTTTTCATAGTATTAAATTAAGATTAAGGTTAAAGTGGGCTACGCAGGGATGCGAAGCCCATTTTATTTATGTGGTTGTAAATGGTTGTCGCTACAAAAGATGACGTAGGCAACCTGCCTGCCGCCTGCCTAACCGCGCACACAAAAAGAAAAGGTCCGCCCTTCAGCCGTGGATTGGCGTCGGTGGCGAACCTGTATTTATCTTGGCAGGGCTAAGCCTTGCAGGCGTTTAGCGCTGTTCAATAATCTTGCATATTTCAACGATGGTGTTGCGGGCTGCTTCCATGGCTTGAATCGACACGTATTCGTAGCGTCCGTGGAAGTTCATGCCACCGGCAAAGATGTTGGGGCAAGGCAGACCTTTAAACGAAAGCTGGGCACCGTCAGTGCCGCCGCGAATAGGCTGCACCTTAGGCACGATGCCGGCATTCTCCATAGCTTGCTTGGCAATGTCGATGACGTACATCACCGGTTCGATTTTCTCGCGCATGTTGTAGTATTGGTCGCGAATCTCAATTGAGGCGCAACCTGCAAACTCGTTGTTGATTTTGCGAGTGAGGTGCTCAAGCTCCTTCTTGCGACGTTCGAAGCGGTCGCGGTCGTGGTCGCGTATGATGTAGGTGAGTGTGGTGGTTTCCACCGAGCCCTCTATGCCAATCAGGTGATAGAATCCCTCGTAGCCTTCGGTGTGCTCGGGCGTTTCCCAGCGCGGCAGCATGATGGCAAACTGGTTGGCAACGCGAATGGAGTTGAGCATCTTGTGCTTGGCATATCCGGGGTGAACATTCAAGCCCTTGAAAGTCACCTTTGCCACGGCGGCGTTGAAGTTTTCAAATTCCAGTTCGCCGGTTTCGCTGCCGTCCATAGTGTAGGCAAAGTCGGCACCGAAGCGTTCTACGTCGAACTTGTGTGCGCCCAAGCCGATTTCCTCGTCGGGATTGAAGGCGATGCGAATCTTGCCGTGCTTAATTTCGGGATGTTCCTGCAGATATGCCACAGCCGACACAATCTCGGCGATGCCGGCTTTGTCGTCGGCACCCAGAAGGGTGTTGCCGTCGGTGACAATCAAGTCCTGACCCTCGTAGTGTTTCAGTTCGGGGAACTGCGCGGGGCTCAGCACCACGCCGGTTTCGGCATTGAGGGTGATGTCGCCGCCATCGTAAGCCTTCACAATGCGAGGCTTCACGTTGTGGCCGCTCATGTCGGGCGATGTGTCGAGGTGGGCAATAAAGCCTACGGTGGGCACGTCGCGGTTGGTGTTAGCCGGAAGGGTAGCCATCAGATAGCCGTTGTCGTCGAGCGTGATTTCGCTCAAGCCCATCTTTTCGAGTTCGCCTTTCAGATAGTTGGCAAAAACCATCTGTCCGGGAGTGGATGGGGTGAGATTGGTGTTTTCGTCACTTTGTGTGTCGAATTTCACATATTCCAAAAATCGTTCTACTAATCCCATAATATTTCAGGTGAGGTTTTTATGTAAGTTTATTTTATGCAAAGTTACTAACAAATTGTGTGATAACCTTGTTTCGCCCGCTTTTTTCGCAATAATTCTTGCCCGAAAGCCGGTGCACTGCCGGGCGAGGTGGCTGCAATATGCTGCCGACACAATGTGATGAGGATGGGGTGCGTTGCAAAATCCGGGTAATATGTTGACAATGTGGGCTTAATTTTGTATCTTTGGAGTGATTAAGATTGCTTGCCACGGGCAAGGAGTGCTAATCATGATTTATTTTAAGAACAAACTATCTTTCAATTTATATTATTTTTTTTGCGACTATGAGATTACGAAATGTTTTGTTGTTTGCGGCGTTGCTGGCAGGCGGCATCACCGCACTTGCCGACAGCCATAAGGAATACGCGGCAAAGGGCGATGTCACCATCGATGTGTTCAATAAGGAGAATGTGCATTTTGCACCGGGCACTATAGGCAATTTTGCCGATGCCGATGCCGAGGGCGTGATTCGGTTGGTGAATGGCCGCATTATTGTGAAGAAAATCAAGGTGCCCCGCTACGAGCGCAATGTGAAGGTGAGTGTGCACGTCACACTGGCCTCGAACGGCGACCGCTGGGACAAGTCGGGTTCGTGCTTCGTCATCCCGCGTGGCTCGGCTGTCAACTTGCTGTCGATTGCCAAGGGCGAGCGCAAGTTCCCTGAGGTCGACCCTGCCAAGTACGAAAAGCTGGTGGGTGTGGTTGCCGGCAAGGACTATTTGCCAACGGTGGAGTTGATGCGCTTCATGACTCCGTTTGGCGTCGGGCATTTCAGTTCGCCCACCGACACGCTCACGCGTCATCGCAAACCGGTGTACATCCCCGAATGGGAAAAGTGCGTGGAGTGGGAGCAGGACATCACCGACCTCTATCCATTGCTCGAGGACGAGGCATATGTGGGCATATTCATCGACACGTGGACTGCTGAGGGCTATTTGGCTTCGATGCAGCTGAAGTTTGACGAGAGCAGCATCTCGTGCGACAAACTCACGCGTCGCCACGTTGAGCCGCTGGTAAACACGGTGTATTACATTGGTCAGGATTATCCCGACATATTTGCACGTAAGCCGTTGGTTACCGACTTCAATGTGCCCAAGAATGCCAAGAACGTGCGCCTGAAATATGTGGTTACCGGTCACGGCGGTCACAGCGGCGGCGATGAGTTCACGCCAAACGTGAATATCCTCAAGGTTGACGGCAACACGGTGTGCAGTTTCACTCCGTGGCGCAACGACTGCGCTTCGTTCCGCCGTTTCAATCCCGGAACGGGCGTGTGGCTGATTAAGCGCACCGCATCGTACATCGGCGAGAATGGCTATACCGAAAAAGAAATTGAAGAGCCGCTGGGCTCGAGCGACCTCAGCCGCAGCAACTGGTGCCCGGGCAGCGACGTGACTCCAAAGGAAATACCGCTTGAAGGCATTGCTGCCGGACGTCACACGCTCAGCATCAACATCCCGAATGCTGCGCCGGTTGATGGCGACAAGATGAATCACTGGCTGGTGTCGGCTTATCTGGTTTGGGACGAATGATGGAAACATTCAGCGATATATTGGGCAGCGGCGACTTGGTGCTGGTGGACTTCTTTGCCACCTGGTGCCAACCGTGCCGCACCATGCACCCCATACTGGAGCAGGTGAAGCAACGGGTGGGCGAGCGCGTGCGCATCATCAAGGTCGACGTCGACCGCATGGGTGCCGCTTCGCAGTTCTACGACATCCGCTCGGTGCCTACGCTCATGCTGGTGCGCAGCGGGCAGGTGCTGTGGCGTCAGAGCGGCGTGGTGCCGGCTCAGCAACTGATTGACACCATCAACATGTTCGCCAACCGATGACATGCAGTTGAAAAATGATATTGTGATGCCGTGAGTGTGGAGTTGCAACTTGCGGCATCATTTTTTTTCGCGCAAATTCCGCAATATCTACATAAAAATCACTACCTTTGCATTATTATTTCAAATACTCTAAAATATCATTTCGAACATGAAACACCTTGACAACATCTTTGCAGAGAAATTATTGAAAATCAGTGCAATCAAACTTCAGCCAAACAACCCTTTCACATGGGCTTCGGGATGGAATTCGCCGATTTACACTGATAATCGCAAGACTTTGTCGTATCCTGACGTACGTTCGTTCATCAAAGTTGAACTGTGTCGACTCATCGAGGAAAACTTCGGCGAAGCCGAAGTGATAGCCGGCGTGGCAACGGGTGCCATAGCCCAAGGCGCGTTGGTTGCCGACACATTAGGCTTACCATATATCTATATCCGTTCCTCACCAAAAGACCATGGCTTGGAAAATCTCATCGAAGGCAATCTGAAACCCGGACAAAAGGTGGTGATTGTTGAGGATCTTGTGTCGACCGGCGGCAGCAGCCTCAAGGCAGCGCAGGCAGTGCGCAATGCAGGCGGCGAAGTGATTGGTATGGTGGCTATTTTCACCTACGAGTTCCCGGTGTCGGTGAAGGCGTTCAAGGATGCCGGTGTTAAGCTGCTCACCATCAGCAACTATTCGGCTATGATTGCCGCTGCCAAGGAGATTGGCTATATTGCCGAGAGCGACCTCGCCACCCTTGAGCAATGGCGCAAAGACCCTGCCAACTGGGTACCTCGCAAGATTGAGGGATAATCGGGTGGCTGGTTTTGTCACCCCCGTTAATGAAACAAGCAGTAACTGATAATTTTTTATAATATAGAAAATATTACCGGCAGATAATTGTATGAGTGCATACGAAAGTAAAATATATCCAGTGCAAGCCACTCGCGAACAGGTTTTTGCCAAGCTGGCTAACCCGGGCGCTTTGGCTGAGAAAGTGAAGAATCTTCCTCCCGAGGTGCGCGAGAAGCTGCAATCGGTTACGTTCTCCAACGACGGCGTGTCGTTCAACGTGCCTCCGATGGGCGAGATGCGTATGCTGTTCACCGAGCGCGTGGCACCGAGCCGCATTGTCATCGGTCCGGAATCGAGCCCCGTGCCTTTCTCGTTGGCGATAAACATTGGCGAGGATGTCGGTGGCAATGCCACCATTCAAACCGCCATGGACATCGAACTGAACATGTTCCTGCGCCAGATGGTGGGCAACAAAATTGGCGATGGCATCGACCGCATGGCTGAGATGCTCGCCCGGTTGCCTTATGGCGACGTGTGATGCCTCGAGACGGCGCGCTGTATTCGTGGAATTTAGCAATATTCATAGATATCACCGTCGGTGGCTTGTGCCTCGGCGGTGACGTTTTTTTGTTGCCGGCAGCCGCAAGACGGGCGTTTAGCTATTGCCGGGTTTGCTCAATGAAAGTGTATTTGCAATACGGACGAATAATGTGTATATTTGTAATCGGATAATTAATTGAGGCTGCGCGTGTTGCGGAGTGTGAGCTCGGAGAAATATGAGAATAATAACTAAGATAATAAATCTGTTGGGGCGATGGCGCGATGCTGCGGGCGCGATGCTGAAAAAAGCGTCGAGGAGCATCGCGGTGCGCATCAGGCTGTTCAAGCGGTGGCAGCGCAATCCATCCACCTACAAGCGCTCGGGCTTCAGCGAGGTTGTGTGCCGGAATTGCGGCAACACTTTCGTGGGCGGTTACTGCCCGGTGTGCGGGCAGGCATCCGACACGCCGCGCATCACGGCGCGCTCGATGTTGCTGCGCACGCTCGACGTGTGGGGCTTGGGCAACCGTAGCATGCCTCGCACGATGCTTCATCTGATTCTGCGTCCCGGTTATATGATTTCCGACTACATCAAGGGACGCCGTCAGCCTTATTTCCCGCCTATGAAGATGTTGTTTGTGCTGGGTGCGTTCTATTTGCTCAGCATGGCACTGGTGAATGTGGGCGAGAGCTTTGCCAAGGGCAGCCGGTCGATGTCCGACGTGGCGCTGGAGTGGATGGGAGTAGGCTTGGAGAAGGGCGAAGAAGCCGCACCTGCCGACACGCTACAGCAAGCCCAACCGTCGGTTGGCGATATCCTCACGGGAGCGCTTGCCGACCCCGACAGCACTGCGATGACCACCACCTCGGGCAGCAAGCATAGCAAGGTGACGATAGACAAGGATTCGGCGCTGATGCGTACGGTGAAAAAAATTAAGGGGAAGAGCCTCGAACAGGTGTTTGACGACGTGCTTCGGCGCACGCTGGTGTTGCGCTTGTTTGTGTTGAGCCTGCTGTATGCGCTGTTCACCAAGGCGTTTTTCCGCAAGTCGGCGGAGTGCGAGGCGATGAACTACACCGAGATGTTTTTTGCGCAGGTGCTTATGTTCTGCCAGATGCTCATTGTGGGCATAGTGATGGTGTTGATGGGCGGCAAACTGGAGCTCAGTGCATTCTCGCTGCTGCCGTGGTGGCTGCAGATAACGCTTTTCTCGGTCAACTATAAGCAGATGTTTGGACTCACCAACCGCGGCGCCTTGTTCAGGACCGTAGCGCTCACGCTCACCGTCAACTTCATTGTGGTGTTGATGATAGTTATTGTGGGCACGCTCATGTTGCTGTCGGTGATGGTGTTTGAATAACCTAATCGGCGGTTTGAAAATGCAATCGCCATCGGCTTCCCCCGCGCGAAATGCTGTGGGCAGCCGGTGGCGATTGCTGGTGTATGTGCCTGAGACGTGCGGTTAAAAGCCTCCGCCGGGCCTGCTTATTTTTTCTCGCGGTTGATTATGCGCAGAGTGTTGTTGAGCAGGTTCACAAAGGTGTCCTTGTCCTTGAGCGACGACACCAGGCGCTTTGTTTCGTCGCCGTGGAAAAGCAGCCCCGATTCGGTGGCGTTGAGCGCAGTGAGCAGAGCCTGTGCGCCTTGTGCCGGAGTGCTGATGAGAGGTCGGAACAGGTGGTCGGCAATGCGGTCGTACCAGCGGTGCATGGTAATCATGTTGGTGTTAACCACACCAGGGTCGGCGCAAGCCACAATCACGCCGGCTGTCTTGAGCACGGTGGTGAGATAGATGGCAAAGAGGGTGAGCGCCAGCTTGCTGCGGCCGTAGGTGCCGAGTTGTGAGAAATTGCTCTCGTGAGGGAATTGTTCGGGGATTCGGCTCACCAGTCGGGTGAGCGATGTGGTGAACACAATGTGACCGCCTTTGTTGATTAGTGGAGCCACCAGGATGTTGAGCAGCGCAGTGCCGAGGTAGTTGACTTGCACGGCTTGTTCAAAGCCGTCGTCGGTAATCATGCTGGTTCGCGTCATCACACCCGCCACGTTCATCACGGCAGCCACAGGGCGGTTTAGCGCCTTGAGGTCGTCCACAAAGGTGCGTATTCCGGCAAACGATGCCAGGTCGAGGCGCAGCACCGTTATGTCGTCGTTGCCGGTTTTTGCAATAAGTTCGCGAGCGAAGATGGCTGCGGTGTTCACGTTGCGGCAAGCCAGCACCAATGGTTTGCCTTCGATGGCGAGAGCCACGGCAGTGGCACGCCCGATGCCTCCGGTAGCGCCGGTGACAATGAATAATGGTTTATCTTGATTCATCGTTTATCGAGCATTCTGTGTTTGACAATCAGGCGGATGCGGTCGGGGAGGAGCGAAACCGTCACAATTGCCAAACGGTTAATAAATCCGTTAATATATTGTTTTTTGCGATTGAACATTCGTTTGAGTGCATTTCGCACAAATCGCTCGGGGGTGGCGAGCGCGCCCACCTTCACGCCCAGGCGCTGCAGGTGGCGGGGCAACCCAAAGAGGTCGGTGGCGATGCCGCCGGGGCACGCCACTGTCACACCCACGCCCGACTCTTTCAGCTCGAGAGCAAGGGTGCGCGAAAACACGCGTATGTATGCCTTGGTGGCGGCGTACATGCCGATTCCGGGCATCGGCATCCAGCACGACATCGACGACATGTTGAGGATGTAGCCCGTGCCGCGTCGCTTCATGTCGTTGCCAAAGCGGTGGCACAGCAGGGTTACGGTGCGCATGTGCAGGTCGACAAACAGGTTGAGGCGTTCGGGTGTGGTGTCGGCAATGGTTTTGAACGAAAATATGCCGGCGTTGTTGATGAGTATGTCCACCACAATGCCGTTTTGCAGGCAATAGGTATGCAGCTCGTCGGCAGCGTTGGGGTGTGCGAGGTCCTTGAAGTGAGCCCAAAAGCGCTGATTGGGATATTTGGCAGCAAGGGCGTCGCGCGCCGAAGCCAGTTGTGGCATCTGGTTGCTCACCATTATCAGGTTGATGCCCATGGCAGCCAGTTGGCGGCAGAATTCCAGACCGATGCCGCTCGAGGCGCCGGTGACGAGGGCTGTCATAGCCACATCGCGCTGCAGTATCACGGCAGAGTCATTGGGCATTTCTTCGTTTTATTTTTTCAATTTCTTTCACTATGCTTTTTGGCAAATCGGTGCAATGCTTATGGCACTTCATGTCGATGGAATACATGCGTGCAATGCAGTAGTTGGTGTGGTCGCAGCCGCAACGCTCTTCGCCTTGCGCCATACGGTTGACAAAGTCGGGCTCGTTGACCAGCGCACGCGCCATTTGCACGGCGTGGAAACCGCTGTGCAGCACTTGCTCGATGCCCGAGCGCGACACGCATCCACCCACATAGATGAGCGGCAGTTTCACGTTGCGTCGCACCTCGAGGGCGTCGTCGAGGAAGTAGAGGTCCTTGTATGGCTCGTTCTTTATCATCAGTTGACCGCCACCGTAGCGCACACCATATTTCAGCCACCAGCAGTCCATATAATGAGTCATGGTTTGTATCGGCATTGAGCCTCGCATCACATACATTGGTGCTTTGCTCACAAAGCCACCGCTGAGCACCAGCGCGTCCACGCCCAGGCGCTCCAGTTCTTGCGCAATGGCTATGCCTTCGGGTAGGTCGTTGCCGCTCTTGAAACCGTCGCGCATATTGGTTTTCACCACCACGGCAATCTCGCCTGCAGCTGCCTTCATCACCTCATCGATGCACAGGCGCATGAAGTTCATGCGGTGGTCGAGGTCGCCGCCCCAGTTGTCGCGCCGATGGTTGGTGTAGGGCGACAGGAACTGGCTGATGAGATAGCCGTGTCCGGCGTGAATCTCCACGCAGTCGAATCCCGAATCCTTGGCAAGGCGCACAGCGTTGCCAAACTCCAGTGCCATTTGCTTGATTTCGTCGTCGCGCATACCGCGCACTATGGTTGGTGAATAGAGGTTGAATCCGGTGCTTGCCGAGATGGGTATCTGCCCGGCGGTGCTTGGGTGCGACATGTTGCCGCAATGGCCCAACTGAATCGATGCCTTGGCACCGGTGCTGTGAATCTCGTCGGTGAGGTTGCGCAGTTCGCCCACAATTTCGGGCCGCAGCCACAACTGTTTTTCAAACGACAGCCCGCTGCGAGTGACGGCAGCGTAGGCAATGGTGGTCATACCAATTCCGCCTTCAGCCACGCTCATGTGATAGTCGCGCAGCTGCCGGCTGGGGCTGTTGCCCGGGCACATATCCTCGAAAGCGGCAGAGCGTATGGTGCGGTTGCGCAGTGTCACCGGCCCGATGGTGACGGGCGTAAACAGCAGCGAGTCGGGGTATTTGTTGTTTTTATTGTCCATAGTTGAATAGGTCCGTCGAAGGTTAATAGATAAACGGAATCATTCGCTTGAGCTTGAGGCGGCGGAAGTCGTCGCCGAATTCCTGCTCGTAGCGGCGATGAATCTTGGCGGCGCGCGGAGCCAGATTGGCAAATGTCCAAAGGGCAAACACGGCGCCGGCTGCCGACCAGGTGAACACGGCGAAGCCTATCCATTCAAGTAGTTCGCCAAAGTAGTTTGCCGACGACACATAGCGATACATGCCGCCGTGCGGGATGTAGTGGCGGGTGTCGCCCGGTTGACGCAGATGGCGTATGATGTAGTCGCTATTGAGGTTTATCACCAGCCCGATGAAGAAAATCACCACGCCGATGATGAATTGCGGCTTGTAGAGCCAGTCGACGGTGTAGGTGCCGGCGGGCGAGATGTGGAAAATCCACGCGCCTTGAATGAAGGCGTTGGCTATGTTGAAAATCCATCCGAACAGAATGATGAGCAGCGGCATGCGGTTGCGCCCGCGCATCAGGAACGGGAACACAAATGTGCGCTGAAGGTAGTGGAACTGAAACAGGAAGAAAAAGATGAACGGCACCACGTCGAATGTGCGCGACGAGGTCCACCACAGCACACCCATCACTATCACTGTGGGCAGCTCCATGAGCATCCATCCCAGACGGTTGTTTACGCTCAAGCCCCACTTGCGGGTGTACATCATGCCGTAGCCGGCATTCACAAAGTAGAGCACTACAAACACCACCACGGCAATGATTGACATTGCGGCAAGCAGTGCGTTGAAACTGTGTGTTGAGGGAATTATATCAGTTATGTTCATTTCAGGGTCGTTTTAAAGTGTTGTTGTTAATCACAAAGTTAACAAAATAATCTTATATTACTGCTATTTGCCCACAAAAACGTGCCCGATGCCACAATCTTTATTCAAAGGTAAGAGAAAACTGAAACTCAAAAAACGGAGTGATATATGCAAATTTGTTTCGGCGTATTCTGCGCTTTTGGCGAGAGACTGTTGTGGGCTTTGCAATTATAATCTTCATTCGGGTGCAATGGTTATTGTCGGAACAACTCGGAGTGAGAACCGAGACGTACAAGGTCGATTTGGTCGGTTTCATGGTCAAACCATATCAGAAGAAAGTCGCCCTCAATGTGGCACTCCATGTACCCGGCATAATTGCCTGTGAGCATATGAGGAGAGAACTCTGCCGGAATTGGGGTTTCCGATTGAAGCATCTTTAGTATGACCATAAGTTTCTCCAACTTCTTGCGATTGTTGCGAAACCGTTTATAATCTTTCTTATATTGAGTGGTGGGGTGAAGTTTCTTCATAATCCCATTGAATGTTCCATAGCCTCGATGGAAGAAAGGTCAAGAGGAGTGGAGTTTCGCAGAGAGCCGCTCTGAGCTTCTTTCATGGCGGCAAGTGTCTCGTCGTTTGGCTCGCTGTAAGCTACATCAAGCAATAGGGTCTCAACATAGTTGTTAAGACTTCTATTCTGACGCTTGGCAAGTTGGCGCAAACGTTCAATAAGGTCAACCGGCAATCGGAAACTTTGATTTTTCTTGGGAACTGCTATATCCATGGTGTAATATTTTATAATGCAAAGTTAATATAATTGTATTACAATTGCAAACATCGAACTTTAAAAAAATGAAGAATAAGTATTTGATATCGGCTTAACCCTGCATGATTCTGCGCTTTCGGCGAGAGACTGTTGTGGGCTTTGCAAATGTGAGAGGATATTGTATATCCGTAACTGAAAAGCCTTATCGCCTATCAATAGAGTGATTTTGAACACTTTTTTGCGCGTGCTGTTAAGAGGTATGTGCGAGATTTTGGGTAATTTTGCATTTCAAAACAGAATATGTAATTAATTGATTTGAAACTATGATTGGATTAAAAAAACATATTGCCGTTGCCTGCATGCTGCTGGCGTTGTTGCTTGGCGGCAACGATGCCGTGGCGCAGGAGTTGATTAAATACGGCGACTTCAATTCGTGGATTACGCGCAACATCAAGGAGTCTAGCGTGCTTGGCGGCAACACCAAGCAGCTGTACGAAATAGGCCCTACACAAACCATCAACGGTGCCAAAGCCTATGTGAATATGGGCGGTTCGCCCTGGGCGACGTCGAATGTCTATTGCAAGGTGATGGGCATCACCAAGTGCAGCAATGCTGTGGTACCCGATGTGCGCAGCGGCAGCAACAAGTGCGTGAAAATGAGCACCATTTTCGAGCATGTGAAGGCTATGGGCATGATTAACATGGATGTGCTCGTAAGCGGGAGCATCTTTCTGGGTCAGGTGATGGAGCCAATCACCAGCAGCAAGAGTCCGTACAGCAAAATGGAGATGGGTGTGCCGTTCACGCGCCGTCCCAAATATTTGTCGTTCGACTATAAGGTGCATGTGCCCGAAGGTGGCACAAGGGTTTACAGCAGCGGTTTTGGTAAAAAGAAAACACTCAGCGGGCAGGACTATGCCGAAGTGTACGTGCTGCTGCAGCGCCGCTGGGAGGACGCAAAAGGCAACTTGCATGCCGCCCGTGTGGGCACCGCCCGCGAGCGCTTTGGCAAGAGCACCGGAGCTTGGGTGAATGGCCATAAAATGACCATCCACTACGGCAACATCACCGGCACGTCGTACTACAAACCGTATATGGCTCTGCTGAACAAAGATGTGGTGTACTACGCCCGCAACAGCAAGGGCAAGATGGTGAAGGTGGTTGAAGAATGCTGGGATGATGCCGACGCCACCCCAACGCATGTGCTTGTGATGGCTTCGTCGGGCTGCGGCGTGGCTTACACCGGCACGGTGGGTATGGTGCTTTGGATTGACAATATGGCTTGGGGCTTTTAATTCCGTTGCCTTTACCGGGGGAGTATCCGCTCTTACATTGCGGGGAGCCCCACTTCAGATAGATTAAGAAATATAATAGAGTCGAAGATATATATTATTCCAGCGCAAGCAATGGCAAGCAACAACGGCGGTGACGCAAATGTACATACCGACGGCATTCGGCGTTTCGGCATAGAGGTGATGAACAATCTGCCTTACGAGCCTAATGCCGACCAGATGATGCTAATTGCCCAATTCGGGCATTTCCTGTATCATCGCTCCGACGATGCCGTGTTTCTGCTCGGCGGCTATGCCGGTACGGGCAAGACCTCGATGACGGGTGCCATAGTGAAGACCCTCACCGAGCACAACATGAAGTGTGTGCTGTTGGCGCCGACAGGGCGTGCTGCCAAGGTGTTCACCGAATATTCGCATCACACAGCCTACACCATCCATCGCAAAATATATCGTCAGAAGGCTTACGGCACCGAAGGATTCGGCATTGCCGACAACCGCCACACCTCCACCTTCTTCATTGTCGACGAGGCTTCGATGATTTCAAACACCACGGGCGAAGGCAGCGTGTTCGGCTCGGGCCGTCTGCTCGACGACCTTATTCATTATGTGTATAGCGGCGCAGGATGCCGCCTGGTGCTTATTGGCGACCGCGCCCAGCTGCCGCCGGTGGGGCAGACCGACAGCCCGGCGTTGAGCCGTGCCGTGCTGCAGAGCTACGGGTTGACGGTGTTCGAGGCGTTTCTTGCCGACACCCGCCGCCAGGCTGCCCATTCGGGTATCTTGCACAACGCCACGCTGCTGCGCCGGATGATGGCGGAAAACCAATTGCAAAAGCCGGTGCTCAATTTCACCGGATTCGACGACATACGGTCGATTTCGAGCGAATATCTGCTTGAACAGATATCCGACTGCTATGCTGCCGACGGGCTGAACGACACCATCGTGGTGACGCGGAGCAACAAGCGTGCCACCATGTTCAACCTGGGCATACGCAACCAGATTCTCTATCGCGAGGACGAACTGGTGAGTGGCGACATGTTGCTGGTGTCGAAAAACAACTATTTCTGGAGCGAAGAATACGACGAACTCGACTTCATTGCCAACGGCGACGTGATGCGTGTGGTGAGGGTGCGTGGCGAGGTGGAGACGCGCTATGGACTGCGTTTTGCCAATGTTACCGTTGAGTTCCCCGACCATAGCAATCTGGAGCTGGATGTGAAGATTGTGCTCGATGCGCTGGTGAGCGATGCTCCGGCGCTGACGCGCGCGCAATCCGAGCAACTGTATGCCCAGGTGATGGACGAACTGGAGGGCGACAAGCGGTCGCGCTATCGCGCACTGAAGAAGCACCCCTATTTCAACGCCCTACAGGTGAAATATGCCTACACGGTCACTTGCCACAAAGCGCAAGGCGGTCAGTGGAAAAATGTGTTTATAGATATGGGGTATATAGCCGACGAAGCGTTTGCGCAACTTGATTTCTTCCGATGGCTCTACACTGCCATCTCGCGTGCGCGCGGCCACGTCTACCTGATTAATTGCCCGCTCGAGAGCACCTGATGCCCTTAGTCCTTCTTCAGATTTTTGCCTTTGTGCGGCATGTGGAAGTGCATCTTGTCGAGCTCGTAGCGCAGGTTGAAGTTGAACGGCAGCAGCGAGATTATCGACGAAGCCAATGCGCAAATCATCAAGCCGTAGCTGATGTTGAATCCGATGCCGATGCCGGTGTAGCGGTACACCTCCGGCATTTGAATGAGCATAAAATGCTTGGCGGCAATGTAGAACGACAGACCCAAGGCAATCAGCACAGCCACGCCGGCGCCCCAATAGCGGTGTTTGAGGCAATTCAGCGCTATGGCGCCAAAACAGCTCACAAAGGGCAGCAGGGCAAACAGCTGCTTGAGTAGGTCGTCAGACTCGCTGATGGTGTACGACGAATAAGAGAATCCGGTGATACCCCCGGCAAATTCTATGTTGAACAGCGGCAGAAACACATACACAATGAGTGCTGCCACCAGCAATACGTTAGTTATTATCTTCATGACGGTTAGCGTTTTAATAATGTGCGGCGACGTGGCAAGCCATTCGCCCGTGGCGCTGCTTCAAATCACGAAGTTAGCAATTTAATGTCTATTTCGCAACTTGTGCCTGCTTTTTCGTGATTTTTTTTCACGCAATCTGAATACGCCCTAAATATCTGGCAATAGTATTACATTAAAAAATCTATGGTTCAGACCAGGATATGTTAAAATATGCAAAGTGTTTTTTGAATATTAAAAAAGACCGCTATATTTCGCAAAAATTATCATAATACTCCACGAAATATGAAATCAAAAATTTTATTCTTATTATCGTTGTGGTTATTGGTGTCTTGTGACAACAGGTTATATAATGTGTCATAAACAAATTTTGCGTTTATTGAGGATGGAACAATCGTAAGAGAATATAACAGTGTGGTTTATGCACCATATTGGGCTTGTGGCGATGTGATATATAAATGATATATTTTACAATATACAAGAGGAGAATTTATAACTAATATTTAATGTTATTTATGAAAAGCGTAAAAATAGCTACAATGATGCTGCTGGCAATGGTGTTGCCGGCATGCTCCGACAATGATGATGGCGATGGCGAAAACAATCTGCAGCCTCGCGTTGAAATCACACTCACACGAAGCGAGAGTGTGACGATGAACAAACAAAACAATTTCGGTTTCAAAATGCTGAAGAACGTGGTGAACAACAGCACAAACACCAATGTGGCGGTTTCACCATACAGCATGTCGCAGGTGCTTGCCATGTTGGCTAATGGTGCTAAGGGCGATGTTCACAACGAAATTGTGGGTTTACTTAGCGATGCGGGTACGAATATCGATGAAATCAATGGCTATTACAAAAAACTCAATGAGGGTATTGCTACAACCGACAAGACCACAAAGATTGAAATAGTGAATGGATTGTGGGCTGCAAAAGGCTATCCGTTCACGCCCGATTTCGAAAAAGTCAATACCACTTATTATGGCGCTATAGTGCAATCATTCGACACTTATGGCGATGTGATAAGTTATTACAAAAAGAACATGAGTGAGAATATTTCTTCGGCTGTTGCCGAAGTCTTGAAAAACATGGATGAACAGCCTGTAAAAGATTTTTCATTGAACAACTCCACATATTTCAAAGGCATTTGGAAGAATAAATTCAACGTGGAAAACACCTCGTCGCAGCCATTCTATGGCGAAAACGGCGCAGGTGTTGCAAAAATGATGTCAAGAAGTTTAAGATGCCCGTTGTATGTTGGCAAATGCAGCGAAGCCGTGCAGCTTGACTATGGCAATGGCGCATTTTCGATGTTGGTGGTGTTGCCGAACGAGGGTTCTTCGGTCAACGAAGCATTAGATGAACTTTGTGAAGATGGCTTCGATGCCATGACTTGCCAAGACAATGCATTTGTGGCATTAAAACTGCCGCGCTTTGGCTATGAGGGCAATATTAATATGCTTGACGTATTAACTACATTGGGTATTAAACATTTGAAGACGGGTAATTACACCGGCATAATCGGCGGCGCTGATGTTGTTGACAGTGCAAGCCAGTATATGAAGGTAACCGTTGACGAAGAAGGCACAGTGGTGAAGACGTCGACAACAATTACCGGCAATATTATTGCCCCGATGCCAGAAAAGCAATTCGAAGTTAACCGCCCGTTCATTTGGGTGATTAAGGAAAACACCTCCGGCACCATCTTGTTTGCAGGAAAGCAAGGAGCCGTATAACGGCGCCGAGGCGTGAAATACTCATTTTCAGGGCTGCGCGTAGTGATGAATTGTCACGGCGTAGCCTTTTTTGTTGTCATTAAGTGGCGAAGTGTCGGTTAGCGGGGCGAAGAAAAGATGCGCAGCTGTTGTCACAACACCCACGCATCGGCTATTAATAGAGTCTATAAAATAATAATTTGCAAAACAATAATGAGTTAAAGTAGTGTTCGTGCAAAAAAAGAGATAATCAATTGTTGTTTTTGGTATATATTGTTGAATATAGTTTAATTAGTATTTGCAATGCAAATATCAGCATAATTTGTTATATGACATTGTTCGCAAATTCCTCAAAACTCGTCAAAAACCGCTGTAATGCCTCAAAAAGAGATTTTTGTATAGTTTATGAGCAGTTTTAACTACTTTTTTCGAATTGAATTATTTATCTTTGTGGTCTAACATAATTGTAGGTATAAGACTAATGATTATGGACGAGAAGAAACTAGATAAAGAGAAGGAAAAAAATTTTGATATTGTATTGTCGACTCGCGATATTTCGGTTGTTCGTGGCATCAAGCATCTTGAAAATGCAGGCAATGTCGATTCAAGGCGCTCGCTCACATTCTTGTTTGTGGAGAAGGGCAAGATAAAGCTTGAGATGAACAAGATGACGGTTGTGGGTAAGCGTCATGATATGATTGTGTGTCCGCCGAATCTCATTCTGAGCAACAGCAAAACCAGCCTTAACTTTGAGGGCAAAGCTGTTATGCTGTCGAACGATTTTCTGCTGTCGATAATCAGTAATGTACGCATCAAGTGGGTTAAGGTGTTCAACAACCGCATGTCGCCGGTGATTCATCTCGACGACGATTTTGTGCGCCTGCTCGACATCTACGAGCGTCTGCTGCTCAAGCGTGTGACCATGTTTCGTGGGCGCATGTTTGAGGAGGTGGTTACGCATCTCACACTGGCATTCCTTGGCGAATTGTCGTGCTACGTCGAGAGGGAGGGTAACACCGGCGACGACCCTTCGGTGCCGGTGCGCCAATGCGACGTGCTGTTCAAGAAGCTCATCACCATGGTGAACAACAACATCTCGTCGAGCACCATGCCCAACCGCTCCATACAGTTCTATGCCACCGAGCTGAACGTTACGCCAAAGTATCTCACCCATGTGTGCAAACTGTGCAGCGGCCAGACTGCAAAGGAGCTTATCGACAGCATAATCATCAACCGCATTGAGTATCTGCTGCTGCGCTCCGACTTGTCGGTGAAGGAGATTGCCATGCAGTTGGGATTCCCCGATGTGTCGAATTTCGGCAGATATGTCAAGACCAAATTGGGCATCTCGCCACGTGCCATACGCGCCAAAGCCGGCAAATAATGCCGGTTTTGCTCGGGATGTTTGTGCTTTTTAAGATTTGTTCGGGCATTATTAGCAAGTAATTTAGTACCTTTGTAAGCGTAAACAGCAATTATAATGAGGGGTTGTGCTCTTGGCATAGCCTCACAACTTGCGTGCAGCGTGAAACAGATTTATTTTTTTGCTCTTGCCATATTGATGCTTGTAGTGAGCGACACCGGTTGTGCCGCCCACGCCAAGAAGCGTGCCCATAGTGCCGATGTCGATGGCATCGACATCTCGCACCACAACGGCAAAATCGATTGGAAAAAGGTGCAAAAAGGTCATCCCGAGGTGCAGTTTGTCTACATCAAAGCCACCGAGGGTGCTTCTTGGGTGGATTCGAATTACGACTACAACCTGAAGCATGCCCGCAAAAAAGGTTTCAAGGTGGGCAGCTACCACTTTTTCAACTATCGTGTGAGTGCCCGCGAGCAGTTCGACAATTTTGCGAAAAACGTCGACAGCAAAAAGCAGGACATCATTCCCATGGTCGACTTCGAGAAATATGGCTCGGCAAAGAACGCCCGCAATGCGGTGGCGGAACTGAAGGTGTTTTGCCAGCTGGTCAAGGACCATTATGGGGTGTATCCGATGATTTACACCAACGAGCGCATCTACAACGACCATCTCTCGAAGGATTTCAAGAAATATCATCTGTTTATTGCCAACTACAAGTCGCGCCTCCCCGAGCTGAAAGATGGCGCGCGTTACACCATTTGGCAATTTAGCGAACGCGGACGCATTGAGGGCATTAAGGAGCGTGTCGACCTCGACCGTTTTCACCCCGACTTCTCGCTCAATAGCATAACCTATTCAAAAAAGAAACGTAAGAAATGAAGCATATTTCACTCACCATATTGTTGGCTTTGGCTGTGGCGATGGCATCGGCGCAGATTCAGCACATCGAGGACCGTGGCATTGTGCCCGGCGAATCGAAAGGGCTTGCCGATGGCTACGACGGTATCGACGTGTCGAAGTATCAAGGCGACATCGACTGGGCGGCTATTGCCCGTAACAAAACCATCAAGTTCGCTTACATCAAAGCCACCGAAGGCGCCACCTACGTCGACCCGCGCTTCGAGGAAAACATCAGCGAGGCACGCAAGCATGGCGTGAAGGTGGGGTGCTATCACTTCCTGCGCTCGTCGTCGACCATCGCCGACCAGTTTGAGAACATGAAGCGATATGTGCGGCGCGAAGAACAGAACCTGGTGCCGATGATTGACGTGGAGTCGATGGGCAAATGGAGCCAGCAGCAACTGGTGGACAGTCTGCACGCCTTTGCAGTGATGATTTACGAGCACTATCATGTGGCGCCAATCATCTACACATATGTGAATTTCTATAACCGCAACCTTTCGGGCCGCTTCACCAACTATCCGCTGTTTATTGCGCGTTACACCGAGGATGAACCCGAACTGAACGACGGCACAAAATATGTGATATGGCAATACACCGAGCGTGGCAGGGTGAACGGCATAAAGGGCAATGTTGACCTTAGCCGTTTTGGCAACGGCTACTCGGTGCACGACATCTCAATAAAGAGCCAGCACATTGTGGGCACTACGGGACTCGACATCAAGCCCGAGGACTTGGTGCTCGATGGCTCGGAGATTAAAGCCATCACGCCCAGCAAGTTCAAGACCACCATCCCGAAGGAGCGTGAGGAAGACCTGCTGAAGCTGAAGCACCGACAAGCCGAGGAAGAAAAGCGTCTGCGCAAGGAGCGCGAAAAGCAAGCCAAGAAGCAAGCCAAAGAGGCTGCCAGACGTGCCGAGCAGGAAGCCAAGGCGCGCAGACTGGCTGCCGAACGTGGCGAGGCGTTGGCTGAAGCCACTACCGAAGGCGGCGATACGATTGAACTGCGCGATAATGTTACGGCTGGCGGGGTGAAGACGGTGGCAACCAAAAAGTCGGCTTCGGGCAAGAGCAACGACAAAACCATACGCTACTCAACGCGCCGACGCACCGACTGACACTTGCATCCCTCTCACCGGCTAAGGCGCCAGGGCGGGAATTACGATTGAGCATATAATATAGTAATAAATAAAGAAAGATATATGGCAGAGATAAAGAATTTGTTATTCGACCTTGGCGGAGTGATTGTAAACATCAACCGCGACCGTTGCGTGAAGGCTTACACCGAGGCGGGTATGCCCAACGCCAACGACTTGCTGGGCGTGTATAAGCAGAGCGGCATCTTCCTCGCCCTGGAAGAGGGTAAGGTGACTCCGCAGCAGTTCCGCGACGAAATACGCAAGCACTTCACCGGCGAGGTGAGCGACGACACCATCGACTGGTGCTTCAAGCAGTTCCTGCTGGGCATTCCGGTTGAACGCCTGCGTGCGCTGGAGCAGCTGAAGCAACACTATCGCATCTACATCCTGTCGAACACCAATGCCATAATGTTCGAAAGCACAATCAAGGAGTTTTTCAAAAGCGACGGCCACGACATTGACTACTATGCCGACGGCGTGGTGGTGTCGTACGAAGAGCTGTGCTGCAAGCCCGATGCCCGCATATTCATGCGCTGCGTGGAGAAGTTCGGCATCAAGCCTGAGGAAACGCTGTTTTTTGACGACGGTCAGGTAAATTGCGACGCCGCCGCCGAACTGGGTTTTGCCACCTATTGCGTGAATCCCGGCACCGAGTTCTACGACTATTTCAATAAATGAAGATGAAGATAATCAACCATCCACAGCAATGCCCACCGATGGCTATTGCCGCCACCATTGGTATGTTCGACGGGTTTCACCTCGGGCATCGAACGCTTGTTGAGTCGCTCAAACGCGAGGCTGGCAAGCGCGGCTTGGCCACTGCCGTGGTCACGTTTCGCGACCATCCGCAAAATGTGCTGCACCATGCCGGGCAAAAGTGGATTTGCACCCTCGACGACCGCATTCAATGCATTGCCGACCAGGGCGTTGACTATCTGATATTGATGGACTTCACTCCCGAATTGGCTGCGCTCGATTCCACGGCATTCATGCTGCTGCTGCGCGACCGCTACCACTTGCGGGCACTGGTGGTGGGATTCAACCACCGTTTCGGGCACAACCGTAGCGAGGGATTTGACGACTATCGTGCCAATGGCGCACGGCTGGGCGTTGAGGTGGTGCAGGCTGCCGAATATGCCGGCGAATATGCGCCGGTGAGTTCGTCGATTGTGCGCCGCTATATTGCCGAGGGTAACGTGGAGGCAGCCATGCACAGGTTGTATCACCCGTTCTGCTTGTCGGGCACGGTGGTACACGGCTTGAAAAACGGCAGGAAGATTGGCTTCCCCACGGCAAACGTGGGCGGCTACTCGCCGCAGGTGATTATGCCTGCCAATGGCGTGTACGTAACCCTTGCGCAAATCGACGGCGGCGACTGGCTGCCATCGATGGCTAACATTGGCACCCGCCCTACGGTGCTCACCGAAGGCGCCATCAGTGTGGAGGTGAACATCTTCAACTTCGATGCCGACATCTACGACCACCGCTTTGCGGTGCGCTTCATCAAGCGCTTGCGCAACGAGGTGCACCATGCCTCGCTCGACGCCCTCAAGCGTCAGTTGGCGGCCGACCGCGATGCCTCGCTGCGCTATTTCAGCGACAGGAACATTAATCATACAATCTAAATATATGGAAATCATTAACTTTGCTGACCAGAATTCACTTGTGGGTCAGTTCTTGAGAGAGATGCGCGATGTGACGACGCAGGACAATCGTCTGGTGTTCCGAAACAATATTCACCGCATCGGACAGATTATGGCTTACGAGATTTCGAAACGCCTCAGTTATAAACCTGTGAAAACCACCACCTGCCTGGGAGTGGCAGACGAGTTTGCGATTGCCGACGGCGTGGTGATTGCAACCATTCTGCGTGCCGGACTGCCGTTGCACCAAGGATTCCTATCGTATTTCGACAAGGCTGAAAACGCTTTTGTGTCGGCGTATCGCAAATATCGCGAAGGCTCCGACGAGTTCGACGTAAACATCGAGTATATTGCTTCGCCCAGCATCGAGGGTAAGGTGCTGCTGCTCGTCGACCCGATGCTCGCCACCGGCGCCTCGATGGAGTTGGCTTACCGTGCGCTGCTCACAAAGGGCACACCAAAGCACGTGCACATCGCTTCGGTGATTGCTTCGCAACCTGCTGTCGACTATGTTCGTGAGCATTTCCCTGCCGAAACCACAACGGTGTGGGTGGGCGCTGTCGACCCTAAACTGAATTCGCACTTCTACATCGTACCGGGTTTGGGCGACGCCGGCGACCTTGCCTACGGCGAAAAAGAATAACGGCTTCATATTTTTTTGCTTTGCAGGGTGCCGGAAAAAACCGGTGCTCTAAGTTGCTTTTGCCTCAAAAATGGGAAATTCTTGCATATATATTGCATATGTGCTGCATAAATGAGTATTTTGTGTTAAAAAAGTTTAAATCACGAAAAATAATGCTCAAAAATTATGTTATATAACATATTTCTTATAACTTTGCATCAAGTTTTTATGGTATTTAGATTTTAAGGAAATCATAAGTCGTGACGATGATGTGATTTATCTCAAAAAGGTTTAGTTTTAAGGTTTATGTATATAGCCATCTATACGGCTGAAAGAAGATCTTCTGCGGGATGCAGAGGATATTTTTTTATATACCTATATGAAAGTGCCGCTATGCCGGCAACCGTTGTTGCACAAAATCGATTTATTTTATTCGAACAGTTGGTGGAGGATGTCGGGGGTGCGCAGTGTGCCCATGGTGTTGTTGTGGATGCGGAAGTAGGTGAGCATGATGTCGAGAATCTCGCTACGCTGCTCGCGCGAGTAGCGGAATAGGTGCATATTTGCAAAGCTCATGCGCGACAGCAAGTATAGCGCCCGTGCCTGCATGGGGGCGAGGCGATGGCTGGTGGGAGGGGCGTAAGGTGTGAACACGCCTTCCTGCATGTCGAACCAGGCGCCGTCGGTGTAGCTCTCGGCATCGGGTTGGATGCCGATGAACGGTCCCAGATTGTATACAAAGCAGATGTGGAAGTTTGCCACACCTTGGCTGATGGAGTTGAGCAGCATCACCGACCGGCTGATGTAGCGAAATAGCGACTCGTTGCGCTCGCTTTCCTGAATGACGTGTGAGAGGAACTCGCTGATGAACATTGCCACGGCGCTGCGCACGGGGTCGCCATAGATGTGTGTGAGCGGATGCAGCACGCGTGCGTCGCGAAACGAATAGATGTCCTTGCCCGGCACGATGCGCGCCTCCAGCTCCACCACCGACAGCGGCATGAACGCCGCATTGCGCAGCCGGGCACCACGTGTGCTGCCTTGCGGCAACAGAAATGCCAAGCGCCCGCGCCGGTCGCTGTAGACGTGGGCTATGGAATTCTTGTCGGAATATTTCATCACGTTAAGCACTATGCATTGCAGTTTCTCGTACATTGTCGGGCTCGGTTTGGGTGTGAGGGTTTTAGCCAAATCAGGCTGCTAAGATAGTAAAAACGGCACTTAAAACAGCCGTTTTTAAATAAAAACGTGCAAAAAACGCGAAATTTTGTGCGGAAATTTGCGGGATTGAGAAATAGTTCCTATATTTGCACTCGCTTTCGGGCAATACGCCCAAACGATGGCCCATTCGTCTATCGGCTAGGACGCAAGATTTTCATTCTTGAAAGAGCAGTTCGATTCTGCTATGGGCTACAAATTAAAGAATTAGCAAACGTATAACAAACAGGTTTTTTAGAAATGGCAAACCATAAATCATCAGAAAAGAGAATCCGTCAAGCAGCTGCAAGACGTCTTCGTAACCGCTACTATGCTAAGACAGCACGCAACGCTGTTCGCAAACTTCGCAAGGCTACCGACAAGGCTGCTGCTGCTGAAGATTACAAGAAAGTAGCTGCTATGCTCGACAAGTTGGCTCGCAAGGGTGTTATCTCGAAGAACAAGGCTGCTAACTTGAAGTCGAAGCTCGCTAAGGGCGTTAACAAGATTGCTGCCTAAGTAATTGCGTTAATATTAAGCATCTGCCAACAGCGGTTGATGCCTATATAGATGGCCCATTCGTCTATCGGCTAGGACGCAAGATTTTCATTCTTGAAAGAGCAGTTCGATTCTGCTATGGGCTACCTAAAGAGACTGTCTAAAAAGTTTTGGACAGTCTCTTTTTATATTTTCAACAGGCTAAAAAATAAGCTAAAAAATAAGGCTTTCATGCTGAAATTCAGCGTAAAAGCCTTTGTTATGTCATAGAATTTTAGTGTATTTGTGTTGCGATTAAATCACTAATAATCAAAACATAGCATGGCAAAGTTAGCGATATAATCTGACAATAGAAAACAAAATTTGCTCCTTCCACGCATCTTGTGTTTTGCAATGCAACACAACAAATATCGCGTGCTAAGCAATAAAACAGATTGTAATATGTTAATATAATAAGGTCTACCTTATTATATTACATTATGCAGAATCGATTCATCCATATTATTCTATATTTTATAGCATGTTGCTTCTCATATGTCGCAATTGCCAGTAATTCGTATCAGCAAGATACTGTTTCGCATGAGGAAAAAAGTCTCCAATATATCTATAGTCCGTGAACAAGTTTCACATTCGAAATTTGTTAGAATTACTTTTTTAGATGATTCATGCGACGCAACATGCATCGTTAATAAAGGGATTAAACATTTTGAGTTGTCCGAGTACATGAAAAGCCAAAAGAAAAAGCTTAATCAAATGTCTCTTGAGATATTAAAGGTTTTTTCAGAGGAAGAACTCGTAAATTTTAACAATAGAAAGGCTAGCCCTATTATGTGCGAGTTGACTGTACAAAAAGATGGGAAAATAGTAAACACAACACTGCTCATTCCTGCGAAGTTTTCGGATGAAGTTTCAGACCAAAAGCTCCGGGATATAAAAGAGATTATCACCCATACTCAGTTAGACGAAATCCCTCATAACACTTCAGCTGTACGGGTCAATTGGGGTGTACCACGTGAGTTGATTGTTCAATTATTGAAATCCAAGAATTGAATTTTGAGTAAAGCATTATATATTTCTTGAATCTCCATATCACTTGTTAGTTTGGTACTCTAAACGATAAAATCGGCACAGTTGCATAAGTCCGTGGCAATATAATCATGTTATCCAAAGATCATAG
>JBJECX010000021.1:0-14860 GCA_051871535.1 Muribaculaceae bacterium
CGGGATTTAGCCGTGGGTGAGCGATAGCGTAACCCACGGATACAATGTCACCCCCGAAATAGCGTCCGTAGAGGACGCGAATTACATCCACCCGACGCACCGATGACGGGCGTATGCGATACGCCCCTATATGCGTGAGGGTCGGTCGGTGAAGAAGCGCCGAGGGCGCTTAACCATGCCTAACCGCCGGTCACACCGAGCGGTGCTTTGAGTTGCCTTCTACGTATATTGCGCTGAACGGGCGTGCCGGGCAAACGTATTCACATGCGCCACAACCGATGCAGCGTTCGGCATCAACCACCGGGAACCATGGCGATTCGGGGTCGTTCTCGTCCTTCGGCATCATCTTTATGGCACCATTCGGGCAATGGCGGGCGCAATTACCGCAGCGCACGCCGTCGGTATTGACGATGCAATTCTCAGGAACCCACACCGCACGACCTATTTGTATCGATGTCTTTTCGTCGAGTTGAATCGGGCGAATGGCACCATTTGGGCACACCTGCGAACAACGGTTGCACTCCGGACGGCAATAACCGCGCTCATAGCCCATTTCGGGCTGCATGAGTGTAGCCAAATCGCTCGATGGGCGAAGCACGCCATTAGGGCATGCAGCCACGCAAAGCTGACAAGCGGTGCAATGTTGGGTAATATGCTTGATTCCTTTCGACCCCGGAGGCGTGATTTTGCATTTGCGCGTAGGAATCTTCTTGTCCTCTATCACAGCCAAGCCGCCGTCAACCTTGCTCTCCTGCGCCTTCAGGGCAGTGCCCACAGCAAAAAGCGAAGCCAGCGTGAGGAATGAGCGGCGCGAGGTGACGGCATTGGTTTCAGCCTTGGTGTCGGCATCAGATGTGGTGTCGGCAGCCTTGGCATGCGCCACCTTGCTCGGGCGAGCATAGGTGATTGCGCCGGAGCTGCAATTGCCTATGCAGTCCATGCATGCCACACAGCGCGAATAGTCGATGCTATGGTTCTTGGCATCGATGCACGAAGCCTTGCACTTGCGGGCACACAGCGTGCAGCCCACGCATTTCTCGGTGTTGATTACCGGGCGCAATAAGGCGAAACGCGACACGAGTCCCAGCAGAGTGCCCACAGGGCAAACAGTATTGCAATAGGTGCGGCCACCGCGCCAAGCCAAGAAGCCTACAACCAAAAGCGTTGCCACAGCCACAGCCAGCGATATGCCGCTTTTCAGCCACACATCCACCGAATAGAAGGCATAGCTATCGTAGTGCTCGGCAACCGAAGCGAGATAGTTGTTCACTCCGGCATAGACAGGAGCAAAGATGTTGGCAGCGATGCGACCGAACGCGCTATACGGGGCAATCAGTGCGGCAATCGACGTCATGCCCAACACAATCAGCAGCACGAACACAGCCAGGAAGCCGTAGCGCAGCACGCGTTTCTCGCTTGTGTAGCCAAAACGCACGCGCGCTTTTTTCTTTCGGTTATGCACCCACGAAATGATGTCCTGCATCACGCCCATAGGGCAAATCACCGAGCAATAGACGCGGCCAAACACCAGCGTTACAACCAGCAAAAGCGCCACCACGCCCACGTTGAGCGCCAGCACGGCAGGCACCAGTTGCATTTTCTCCATCCAGCCCAAATAGCGGCTCACCACCCCGGTGAAATCGAGGAAACAAAGTGTGATGCCAATAAAGAATATCGTAGCAAGTATGATTCTTGTTTTTCGTAACATAGAGCACACAGATTAGTCGTTAGGATTCTGTTTTAATTTTTCCACATAGCGGTCGATGGTGTGCATCTCCTCGGGAATGTCGATTCGCTGCGGGCACTTAGGCTTGCAAATCCCGCAACCCACACAATGGTCGGCCTGACGCAGGCGAGGCACCTTGCGGTCGTAGCCGATGAGGAAGGCGCGGCGATTGGTGCGATAGTCGTCGTTGTGCACATCGTCGGCAAACGTGCCCTCATTGAGGCACTTGTTGTAGTGAGCAAAGATGCTCGGTATGTCAATTCCGTAGGGGCACGGCATGCAGTATTCGCAGTGGGTGCAACCAATCAGCGGGAACTCGTTGATGAGTTTCGCCGACTTTTCGAGCATAGCCAATTCGTCGTTGCTCAACGGCTCGAGCGGCGAATAGGTGCGAATGTTTTCCTGCAGATGTTCCATATATGTCATGCCGCTGAGCACAGTGAGCACGCCGGGGAAATGGCCGCAGAACCGGAATGCCCAATAGGCAGGCGACAGCGTGGGTGCAATGCGCTGGAACATAGCCAGCACCTTGTGGTTCACCTTTGCCAAGCCACCGCCAAGCAACGGCTCCATAATCACCACGGGAATGTTGCGCTTGGCAAGTTCGTGATAGAGATAGTCGGCGTTCACCTCATGCGAGTAGTGCCAGTCCTTATAGTTCATTTGTATCTGGACAAAGTCGAACTTCACCGGCTGCTCGTTGAGCATATAATCGAAAAACTCCTTGGTGCCGTGGAACGACCATCCCAGATACTTGATGCGTCCGGCGGCACGCTCGTTGAGCAAGAAATTGAGCACGCCATTGTTGACGTAGCGCTGCAGATAGTTTTCCTTTTCGCCTATGGCATGCAGCAGATAGTAGTCGATGTAATCGACGCGCAGCTGCTTGAACGAGTTGCGATACATGGCAATGCTTGCCTCCAGCGTCTGGTCCTCGGTGGCAAAGTTCGACAACTTGGTGGCAACCACAAATTCGCTGCGCTTGTGATTGCTCAATGCTATGCCCAGAGCCTGCTCCGAGAAACCCTTGCAATAGCGCGGCGACGTGTCGAAATAGTTCACGCCATGAGCAATGGCATAATCCACAAGGTTGTTCACCTCGTCTTGGTCGATGTGGCTTTCGCCCTCCACTTGCCGGTCGTCGTCGAGCACCGGCAGACGCATCATACCGTAGCCCAGCAGCGATATCGGACGGTCGCTGTCAGGCATGTGTCGATAGGTCATCTTGTCGGTAGGCACTTCGCCCGGGGCGGTCGACAGCTCTGCTGCCTTCTCGCTGCGGCATCCCGCAAGCGATGCCGCTGTTACTGCCGCTCCTGCTCCCATCATTTGCAAGAAACCGCGACGACTCACTTTCTTGTTTTCACCCATAAGCTTTTTTATTATCTATGTTGTTTGGTTCTTGTTTTAGTTACCCACGGGCTAAGCCGTGTGACAATTAACAAAATTACTTATTTTTTTCGAAGAAATACCGTTGAATACGCACAAATATTGACCGATTGGCATATTTTGAGCAAAAACCAACTTTTGCATTGTGAAAAGTGTTTAAATATTGGTCAATAGTTCACTATTATTCATCCAAAAATATCGAACATCATTATCAAAAACCACTTTAGCATTAATTTTGCAGCGTGGTCACTTTATAAGAAATAATAAACTGTTATACATCAATTCATTATGCGAAAACAACTATTCGTGTTGCTGTTGATTGCAAGTATGACCTCGGTGGCGCAGGTGCCGCTTGACTCATGCCGGAACATGGCATTGCGCAACAACAAGGCAATACTCATTGCCAACGAGAAAATAAATGCAGCAGGCTATCAGCGTTCCGAGGCGAAGGCTGCTTACTTGCCGTCGCTCGATTTTCAGGCATCGTACCTCTATAATCAAAAGAACATTTCGCTGATTGCGGAGGACGCACTACTACCCACCAAATCGTTCAACCCTGCCACCGGAGGCTACGAATATAATCTTGTCACCGACCCTACAGGCAACCCCGTGACAGTGAACGGACAGCCCATTCCCAGCCAAGTGGCACTGCTGCCAAAGAGCGCCCTCACCTACGACATCCACAACGTGTTTGCCGGTGCGTTGACGCTAACCCAGCCGGTGTATTTCGGCGGCAAAATCAAGGCGATGAACGAAATCACCCGCTATGCCGAGGACCTCGCCAAAGCCATGCGTAACAGGGCTATGGAAGATGTGGTATATCAGGTCGACGCCGCCTATTGGCAGGTTGTGTCGCTGCGTGCCAAGCAAGACCTTGCCGAGAGTTATGTGCAGTTGCTCGACACCCTCAACTACAACGTCAATGCCATGGTGAAGCAAGGTGTTGCCACCAAAGCCGACGCCCTGAGTGTGGCGGTGAAGCTCAACGAAGCCAACGTCGACCTCACAAAGGTTAAAAACGGGTTGGCACTGTCGCGCATGTTGCTGGCACAGCTGTGCGGGCTGCCGTCGACCACCGTCATGACCCTTGCCGACGAAGGCAAACAGCAAATCGACGAGACCTCGATGCCTGCCACCACCTACAACTTGAACGAGGTGTATGCTCGCCGCCACGACCTGAACGCACTGCAGCTCGGTGCAAAAATCTATGAGCAAAAAGCCAAAGTGGAGATGTCGTCGATGCTGCCTCAACTGGCAGTAATGGGGATGTACTCGGTGAGCAACCCCAACTCGTTCAACGGTTATAAAAACCGATTTGCCGGAGCATTCAGCGTGGGTGCTGTGCTGAAGGTGCCATTGTGGCACTGGGGCGGCAACTACAACAAATATCGCGCTGCCCGCACCGAGGCGGTGATAAAGAACATTGAGATTGCCGATGCCCGCGACAAGATTGAACTGCAAGTCAACCAAGCATCGTTCAAGACTCAGGAGGCAGTGAAAACCCGCCTGGCAACCATGTCGAACCTCGAAAAGGCGAACGAAAACCTGCGCATTGCCAAGGTGGGATTCAAAGAAGGAGTGATGCCTGTGGACAACGTGATGGCAGCCCACACCGCGTGGCTCAAAGCCAATAGCGAAGCCATCGACGCGCAAATCGACGTGCTGCTGTGCAACGTCTATCTGTCGAAGGTGCTTGGCACGATGAAATATTAACTTGAATGTCAATCAGCAAAACATATCACTACAAACATAATAACACTACACAATAATGGAAGACTCTAACAGAATAAAACAAGAAAACAAATCGATAATGGCAGGCGTGGCAATCTTTGGCATTGTGGTGGCTGCGCTGTGCATAGCCGGACTGCTGCTCATCAAACCTGCCGACGAATCGGTGCAAGGACAAATTGAAGGCACCAGCGTGAGAGTGTCGGGCAAACTGCCCGGTCGATTGGCTGAGGTGTATGTCGAAGAAGGACAAATGGTGCATGCCGGCGACACGTTGGCACACATCCATTCGTCGCTCGCCGATGCCAAACTGCTGCAAGCACAATCGATGGAAGCCGCCGCATCGGCTCAAAGCCAAAAAGCTGAAGGCGGCACACGCGTGGAAATCATCAACACTGCCTACAACCTTTGGCAACAAGCCTTGGCGGCGCAACAGATATCGAAAAAAACCTACGACCGCATGCAGAACCTCTTTAACGAAGGGGTGATTTCGGAACAAAAACGCGATGAAGCTTTTGCCCTCTACAACGCCTCGAAGGCACAAGCCGATGCCGCACATTCGCAATACGAAATGGCTAAACGAGGCGCCCAAAACGAGGATAAAGTGGCAGCCCGTGCCATGAAAGACGTTGCCAAGGGCGGCGTAGTAGAGGTGCAGGCACTGCTCGAGGACCAATACCTGCTTGCCCCATGCGACGGCGAAGTAACCGACATCTATCCCAACGTGGGCGAACTGGTGGCTATGGGGTCTCCCGTGATGTCAATTCTCAAAAAAGACGACCTGTGGGCTACCTTCAACGTGCGCGAGGAACTGCTCAACGACTTGCACAACGGCAAGGAAATAGAAGTGATGATTCCTGCTTTGGGCAAGATGCAAACCACCATGAAGGTCTACTACATCCACGACCTTGGCAGCTATGCCGTGTGGAGTTCAACCAAATCGACCGGCGAATACGACAGCAAGACGTTCAGGGTGAAGGCGCGTCCTGCCAAGCCGATTGAAAACTTGCGTGCCGGCATGTCGGTGATTCTCGAAAAATAATCTCAACGAACGGTGGTAAAGGAATTTATCGAAATATTGCGCCGCTCGGTGGCTCGTGGGCTGCAAGAGGTGAAACACCACCCCATGTACTTGGGGGGTATGGTGGCTGTGCCCGTGTTTGCAGCCGTGTTTTTCACCACGCTGCTTGCCGAAGGCGTTGCCGACAATGTGCCCAGTGCCGTTGTCGACCTCGACCAAAGCACCGCTTCGCGCAACGTGGTGCGCACACTCGACTCCTATCAGAGCGTGGATGTGAAATATCAGCTCGACAGCTACAGCCAAGCAATGGACTATCTGCGACAAGGCAAAATAATCGGATTCGTAATCATCCCCGAAGGATTTGCCGACGACCTGCTTGCCCAACGCAATCCCGAACTGAGTTTCTACATCAATTTTTCATGCGTCACCCCGGCATCGCTGCTGCTTAAAGGATACACCACAGCGTCGTTGCTGTCGAATGTCGGCGTTATGCACGGCACCCTCTCGGGCATAGGCATGACCGACAATGCCATCAACGCCATGCTGCAGCCCTACGTCACTCATATGCATTCGCTCGGCAACCCGTGGCTCGACTACGGGCTGTATCTGAGCAACTCGTTTGGCAGCACGGTGCTTGCTCTTATGGTGATGATTATCACTGCCTATTCAGTGACAAACGAAATTAAATGCCACACATCGGTGGAATGGCTCGAAAGCGCCGGTGGATGCATGTGGATGGCGTTGCTTGGTAAACTGCTACCGCAAACGCTCATATTCTTCCTTTCGGGGTGGACCATGCAACTGATACTCTACGGCGTTGTCGGCTACCCGCTCAACTGCCCTATGTGGCAGATGGTACTGGCTGTGTTCATGCTTGTGGTGGCGTCGCAAGGATTTGCTCTCACGGTGTCGTGCCTGATTGTGAATCCGCGCATGGCGCTGTCGATGTGCAGCATCTCAGGCATTCTGGCGTTTTCAATCGCCGGATTGTCGTTCCCTGTGGAGCAGATGTATAGTGGTGTGGGCATCTTCAGCTGGATTTTGCCTTCGCGCTACTACTTTATGCTTTATTGCAACCAGGCACTCAACGGTTTGCCGTTTGCCTATTCGGCTCCCTGGTATGCCGCACTCATAGTGTTCACATTGGTTCCGTGGCTTCTGCTCTGGCATCTGAAGCGTAAATGCCTCAGTCCGGTGTATGTGCCGTAACCCTATCCTCTTGCAAAAAAATGAACAAGATAACTGAAACATTACACGATATAACGCAGGCGTTTGTCACCGAATTCAAACTCCTGTTCACCGATGCCGGCGCCATACTGTTCATCGTCCTGCTACCTCTGGTCTATCCGGTGCTATATTCGCTGGTATATAACCCCGAAATAATGAAAGATGTGCCTGTTGCTGTGGTTGACGACTGCCGCACCCCAACATCGCGCGAATATGCACGCATGCTCGATGCCACCGACCTGGTGAGGGTGGCCGGATATGCCGCCAATATGCAAGAAGCCAAGTCGATGCTCAACCGCAAGGATGTTTTCGGCGTGGTCTACCTACCAAGCGACTTCTCGCGCAACATGGGCAGAGGCGAGCAATCGGCTGTGGAAGTATATGCCGATATGAGCGTGTTCTTGCGATATAAAAACATTATGTCGGCAGCAACCGTTGTGGGCAACGAACTGGGCTCAAAGGCGCAAAGCAGTATGCTCACCGGACTTGAAAATGCCCCTGACCAAAACAATATGCCGGTGCCATTCAGAGTGGTGCCGCTGGGCAATTCCACTATGGGTATGGCTTCGTCCATTTTGCCCGGTATCTTGGCGCTGATTCTTCAGCAAGTGTTTGTGCTGTGCATATGCATGGTGATGGCAACCTCGCGCGAACGCAAGGCACTGAACGGCGGCATCGACCCGAAGGCTGCCAACGTAGGGGCATTCGCTCTGCTGGTTGGCAAAGCGCTGTGCTACTTCATAGTTATGCTTGTGCCCATGATATATCTGTGGCGATTTATTCCCATTGCATTCTCCTTCCCGCAAAACGGACAACTGATTGACATGTTTATGCTTGCCGTACCATTCATCTTTGCCGTGATATTTTTTGCCATGACCCTGCAGACTTTCGTACGCAAGCGCGAAGCTGTGTTCTGCGTGGTGGTGGTGACATCGGTGTTTTTCTTGTTTATCTCGGGCCTCTCGTGGCCTCGGTTTGCCATGAATCCGTTCTGGACTATTGTCGGCGACGCCATCCCTTCCACTTGGGCGGTGCAAGCCCTTTGGGGGATATCAAACATGGGCGCTACACTTGCCCAACAGAGCACCAATTATCTGGCATTATGGGTCCTTGCAGCCTTCTATTTTCTCCTTTCATATCTTGTGCTGCGCTTTGTCGACCATCACCGCAAAAGGTTATCGTAAACCCTATGGGGCGCATTGCATACGCCCAATAAGATGTTGTGGCGATGACATGCGAAGCATGTGAGGCCGAGACGCAGGCGAGGCTTATAGCCCGGGGTAAGCGAAGCGTAACCCCGGGTATCCATCATCCCCACCAATCCGGCATCCGTATAGGATGCGAATTACATAACATTCTCGACCACAACCACATGTAGGGGCGCATTGCATACGCCCCACAAGATATGTATTATGTAGAAGACTGCGTTTTAGATGTGCATCAGGTCGCGGTAAAGGTCAAATGCCTCTTTCATAGTGTCGTCGTCGATTATGCAATCGATGCGAATATCGCCGGGCGCACCAAGCAATGTGCAGTTGATTTCGCCATGGCGGCTCTTTTTGTCGTGCTTCATCAGGCGCAACAGCTCGTCGTAGTCGTCGCAAGTGATATAGAATGCGCCATAGTTATACAGCACATAGTCGGCAATGCGATGCACATCAGCGCTGTTGAAGTCGCACTTGAAATGCGACAATATGGCATCAATCACCAAGCCGTAAGCCACCGCGTAGCCGTGAGGGATGGGCTTTTGGAGCGCCATTGCCATGCTCTCGAAGGCGTGTCCTGCCGTATGCCCGAGGTTGAGCGCGCGGCGTATGCCGTGCTCGTGAGGGTCCTGGCGCACAATTTCCGCCTTCACCTCTACCGACTCTTTCAGCAGTTCGAGCAGACGGTCCTTGCTGCCGCCCACCACATCGAAGTTGACGAGCGACACAAAGCTGTCGCGACTCTTTAGCAGCCCGTGCTTGAGCATCTCGGCATAGCCCGATTTCACTTCGTTCTCGGGCAGCGTATCGAGGAACGCGGTGCTGATAATCACATCATCAGCTTCGCAGAAAGCACCTATCTCGTTTTTCAACCCGTTGAAGTTGATGCCGGTCTTTCCGCCGATGGCTGCATCTACGGCGCTAAGCAGTGTGGTTGGGATGTTGACAAACGGAATGCCGCGCTTGAATGAAGATGCAGCAAATCCGCCAAGGTCGGTGACAACGCCGCCGCCCAGGTTGATTACCAACGAGTGGCGCGTGCCGCCCGCTTCGCCTATTTGCTGCCACACCGACGTCAGCGAATCGATGTTCTTGTTCACATCGCCGGCAGGGAATTCCACCACCACAGCGTCGGCAATATATTGGTTGTGGGCAAGGCGTGGGAGCACCAGGCGGCGTGTGTTACTGTCGGTGATGACAAATAGTTTGTTGAACTTCTTGGTCTGCAGAACGCGCGTCAATGCATCGCTCACTGCATTGGTGAATATTATGTTTTGATGTTCCATAATCATCTGCTATGCTGTTTATTAAAGTGTCACATTGTTAAGGCTATCAATCAGTTGCGGCAGTTCGGCGGCAAATTGGGGCATCGATTCAAACACAAGGTGTGCGCCGCTGTCGACAAACGCTTGCCGTGGAATGGGTCCGGTAGTGATGGCTATAGTGAACGAGCCGCTGGCATTGCCTGCCTGCACACCCAACGGCGCATTCTCAATAACTATGGCTTGTTCCGGTGCCACGCCGGCAAGTTGTTGGCCTTTGATGTATGGCTCGGGATTGGGTTTGCCGTGCGTCACGTCGGCAGCGGTGATGCGCTTGTCGGCGGCAAAGAGTCCGGCATAGTCCTGGTCGATGCGGTTAATCACGTCGGCTTGACCGCTGCCGGTGACCAGCACACGCTCCACTCCCTTGAGGCTCAATGCACTGAGCATATCGTAAGCACCCGGCATAGCTTCGACTCGCGGTAGCGAACGGAAATTTGCGGTTTTGATTTTATACATCTCGCGCGCATCCTCGTCGGTCATGTCAACACCCAGTTCGCGCTTAAATATCAACTGAATGGTTGCCCTTCCGGTCATACCTTCATACATATAGAACTCGTCGCGGTCGGTGTTGAGCCCGAGGCTGTCGAACAGCATTTTCCAAGCTATGGTGTGATTGCGCATCGAGTCGTAGAGCACGCCGTCCATGTCAATCAGCGCCGCTTTTATGTCAATCCGGTCAACACCTCGCTCAGCAAGATATTTCCGTATAGCTTCGTCGTATTTTCCTTTCATCTCTTTTTTCATCATATCATTCTGTCACTTGCGGGTGGTGACGTGAAAACAGCCTTGTTTGGTTTCAAACTTCACATAACATCTTCCCTTGGCGCGCTCGTCGTAGAGTATCTCGCCGAGGATGTTCTTCAGGTCGGCAAGCGACACTATGAACGTTGAATCGAGGCATATGAATTTGGCATAGCTGATGTCGAATGTGGTGGCGTAGCAGTGAGCCGACTGCTCCGATGCGTTGCGATTGCGTCGGCGCAGCTTTGCCACCGAGCGGTCGGTGCGCAGCACGCTGGTCACCTTGATGCGATATTCATGTCCGCCTCGGCAACGTATGGTGTCGGCAAAACGCCTGCCAATGTCCTCAAGCAATTGCGCTGCTTCGGGCACCAAAAACGGCATGGAATGGGTGAGCGAATCCACAGTGTAGTGCTCGTTGGTGGCTATGCGCACAATGGGCCGCTGCAAGTTATAAGCATCCCGCAGTTTTTTTATGGGCTTTATACCAATGCTTTCGGCAGCCGAGAGGTGCATGCCATTGGTGTCGTTGAAGATAGTGCGTAGCCTGCCCGGCACGATGTGAACAGGTATGCTGTGCACAATCATTTTGGCATTGGCGCTCGGCGTGTCGGCAACGGTCTTGCCTTGGCAATTGCTCTTCTCTGCCACCGCCGGCTGCTCAGTGGCAACCGTATCGGTAGCCTCGCCCATCTGCTCGCCGCCTTGTCGGCAACCCGTCACGCCCATCAGCAGGAGTGAGATAAACACTATTGACAATTTGCGCATATCCGTTCAAATCACTTTCCCACCGTCTGTACAAAAATCACTCGCTTGTTTGCCGGCAACTGCAATGCCTTGTGCAATTCGTCGCGGGCAAAGCTGGCGCGCACCACAGTTTTCAGACCCTGTGAGGCACAATACAGATATACGTTCTGCGAGGCAGCTCCTGCCGCATAGCCTTGCATCGTTGCATCGGGTTGCAAATCGGTGTCGGTGACAAACACAATGTTCAACGGGCAATCGGTGGCAAACTTCTGCATGCCTGCCAACGGACGCAAATCGGCATCGGTCACTTTCTCCAGCGTGTTGGCAGCGGCATCGTAGAGGCTGGTACCTTCGGGGGTCACCACATATATCGACAGTTCCTGGCGGTTCATCGCTGTGGCAACGGTGCGTTTACCCTCGTGGGTGATGCCCCATGCTGCCCACAGCATGTCGCTGAGCTGCTGCTTGCTCACTGTGCCGTTGGCACTCATGTCGCGGTGCGATTTGCGTTGCGCAATCGATTCCATCAAAGGCATTCCGCCCTCAGTGTTTGGTTTTGGCAATACTTCTGAATTCAGTGTCATTGCAATTGTCGCTATCAGCGCCGATAAAATGTATTTTTTCATATTAAATTACGGTTGAGTTATCATTTTTCTATGTAAAGTTAACCAAAACTGAGCAAACCACAAAACCACCGGCACAAATAATCTCCTGTCTGCGTCACTATCGTGTGGAATAAATTGCGTAACTTTGCAATCTCAATAACGTCAATAATCATTAACGACCATTGTTTTAGGCTTATTATGTGGATAATTCTTGCAATAGCATCGTCGCTCTGCCTGGGCATTTACGACATCTTCAAAAAACTTTCGCTTAACGGCAACAACGTGCTCACAGTGCTGTTTCTCAACACTCTGTTCGGCTCTCTGCTCATGTCGCCGGTGTGGGCATCGTCGATTGTCGACGGCTCATTCGGCTTCGGCGGCAGCTTCGTGGGGCATGTGTTCATCGTGCTCAAGTCGCTCATTGTGCTGTCGTCGTGGGTGATGGGATACTACGCCGTGAAGCATCTGCCGCTAACCATCACCGGACCCGTCAACGCCACGCGCCCAATTCTTGTGCTCGTGGGCGCACTCATCATCTTCGGCGAAAGGCTCAACTTGCTGCAATGGATTGGAATAATGCTGGGATTCTGCTCGCTGTTTTTTGCAAGCCGTCTTGGCAAAAAAGAAGGCTTCTCCATACGTCACAGCATGTGGCTATGGCTCATTATGGGCGCAACACTGATGGGCGCAATAAGCGGTCTTTACGACAAATATCTGCTGCGCCTCTACGACCCGCTGCAAGTGCAAGCCTGGTATTCGCTCTATCAATGCATCATTATGGGCACCGCCATTCTCATCATCAAGCGCACCTCGGCCGAAACCACACCGTTTGTGTGGCGCTGGACAATTCCATGCATTGCCATCTTCCTCACCGTTGCCGACATTGCCTACTTCTATTCGCTCTCGCTCGACGGCTCGATGATTTCGGTGGTTTCGATGATTCGCCGCGGCAGCGTGCTTGTGTCGTTTGCCTACGGCGTAATTGCCCTGCACGAAAAAAACGTGAAGATGAAACTCGTCGACCTCTCAGTGCTGCTTGTCGGACTCATTTGCCTTGTCCTCGGCAGCCAATAAAACTTTTCACCCGCCAAATCACGCAAATCTCTGCTATATTTTGTACCTTTGCACTATAATTATAACAATTCCACAACATCATGTTGATTATAAACCCCGACAAACCAATTGCATTGTGCAGCGACCACGCCGGTTATGCCACCAAAATGGCTGTGATTGACCACCTTAAAGCCAACGGAATCAAATACACCGATTTCGGAACTTTCAGCGAAGACAGCTGCGATTATCCCGACTTCGCTCACCTCTGCGCCAAAGCCGTCGAAAGCGGCGAGTGTTATCCAGGAATAGGAATCTGCGGTAGCGGCGAAGGCATCAACATGACGCTCAACAAGCACCAAGGCATTCGCTCTGCACTCTGCTGGACTCCTGAGATTGCAAGCCTCGCGCGTCGCCACAACGATGCCAATGTGCTGGCGCTCCCGGGACGATTCTTGAGCAATGACGAAGCCATTGCCATTGTCGACATTTTCCTCAGCACCGATTTCGAAGGCGGTCGCCACCAACGTCGCATCGACAAAATCCCCGTCACAAAATAAACACCCCACATCTTAAGAAACACGGCAACCCACCTTGCCGCAGAAATTGTGACCCCACCTCCTCGCAGTATTAACCGCGACGCGGTTGTGGGGCGGAATGGCTTATCGTGAACCTCGTGGCAATGGTGTTGCCTGTAGGGGCGATTGCATACGCCCGACACCATCGCGCGGTGGGGTTGTGGGGCAGGTGGTTGTAATTCGCGTCCTCTACGGACGCTTTTTCGGGGGTGACATTGTATCCGTGGGTTACGCTATCGCTCACCCACGGCTATATCCCGTCGGCATCCTGCCTCCGGGGTCACGTCCTTCGGACGTCCATTCCCTCGACAACATCATCGTGGTCGTTTTGTCTGTATTATCGTGTTCGTGGATGCGACATTTTCGCAGCCGTTGTGGCGATATTATCACGGTTGTTTTTACGGCATTATCATGGTTGTGATGCGATGACATGCGAAGCATGTGAGGCCGTCTTGTGGCATTATCACGGTTATTGCGATGACATGCGAAGCATGTGAGGACGTTTCGGCGACATTATCGCGGTTGCGGGTGCGATGACATGCGAAGCATGTGAGGCCGAGACGCAGGCGAGGCTTATAGCCCGGGGTAAGCGAAGCGCAACCCCGGGTTGCCATCATCCCCCACCTTCCGGCATCCGTATAGGATGCGAATTATATATCATCCTCAGTTACAATTTTGCGCCTGTAGGGGCGTATTGCATACACCCGGCGGCGGTATGCCATCTTCCATCTTTTGGGCGTATGCGACACGCCCCTACATTTGCGTCGGCATTGACTTTGCCCCTTCGTGTGACGAGGTGATTTAACCGCGGAGCGGTTACAACTTCAATAACCCCACATTGGCGCCGTCAGGCGACTATGTGGGGACACGCGGCCACCCCACCATCCACAACCGCGACGCGGTTGCAGACCCCGCGCATTAGGAAATGATTCACATGCAGGTGACATGCCATCGTAGATGGCAAACTATGCTTAACCCCCTGTAGGGGTATCCGCACAGGATGCGAATTATCTGAATCTGCAACCGCTCCGCGGTTGTATTTATTGGGGTGATTGCAGCTATCCCCACGTAGCCGATTGCGCTTCGCTTATCGTCAACATGGGGTTATTGAGGTTGCAACCGCTCCGCGGTTGTGTGGCCATCCCCAATACGGGCGTATGCGATACGCCCCTACGATATGCGTCACCATCACCACATCCACCTTGCCACATTCATCTTGTGGGCGTATGGTATACGCTCCTACATATACGCCAACATCATTTGATTATGCCCCTGAAGGTGACGAGGTGATATTAACCGCAGAGCGGTTACAACTTCAATAACCCCACATTGGCGCCGCAGGCAACTATGTGGGGACACGCATCCACCCAACCATCCACAACCGCGGCGCGGTTGCAGACCCGGCGAGGGGGCAAGGGGATATAGACACAAAAAGCCCCGAGGAGATTGTCCTCGGGGCTCAAGGGGCGGTTACCTACTCTCCCACTTTCGCAGTACCATCGGCGTAGTGAGGCTTAA
>JBJECX010000022.1:0-60014 GCA_051871535.1 Muribaculaceae bacterium
GGCAGGGGTGTTGCTTCCGCTCTACTACCGGCTGCAACTAACCAGCATCTACACCTACCTGGGCAAGCGCCTGGGCAGAAAATCGGAGGTGACCGGTGCCTCGTTTTTTGTTATAAGCAAACTCATTGGCGCCGCGCTGAAGTTCTACGTGGTGTGCATGATTCTTCACGAATTTGTCTTTGAGCCGCTGGGAGTGCCGTTTGCCTTGACCGTGGCGCTGATGGTGGCACTCATTTGGGTTTACACTCGCCGTGGCGGAATCAGGACGCTGGTGTTCACCGACGCGCTGCAGACAGCCTGCATGCTTGGCGCCTTGCTGCTCATAAGCCTTGGCGTGCTACGGGCGTTGAACCTCACACCGTGGCAAGCAGCGGATGCCATCAGAGAAAATGCTATGAGCCGCGTGTTTGTGTTCGACGACTGGATGTCGAAGCAAAATTTCTGGAAACAATTTGTCAGCGGAGCATTTATTGTGGTGGTTATGACCGGACTCGACCAGGATATGATGCAGAAAAACCTCACTTGCCGCACCTTGCGCGAATCGCAGAAAAACATGTGCTGCTACGGCTTGGCATTTGTGCCCGTCAACCTGCTTTTCCTCTCGCTGGGCGTGCTGCTGACTATGCTTGCTGCCAACCTCAATGTGCCGCTGCCCGAAAACACCGACACACTGCTGCCAATGTTTGCCGCCACGGGCAAACTGGGATTGTGGGCACAAGTGCTGTTCACGCTGGGCATTGTGTCGGCATCGTTCAGCAGTGCCGATTCGGCATTGACATCGCTCACCACCACCTACTGCATCGACATACGCCGGCAAGCCACCGACGAGCGGCTGCGACGCCGCGCCCACCTTGGCATTTGCACACTGTTTGTGGCGTGCATTTTGGTTTTCCGATATGCTCAATCAACGTCGCTCCTCGACGCCATCTACACGATTGTATCTTACACCTACGGGCCATTGCTTGGGCTTTTTGCCTACGGGCTGTTCACTCGCCGGCATGTGCTCGACGGCGCCACGCCTTACATTGCCGTAGCTGCCCCGCTGCTTTGCCTGGGCATTGCGCGAGCCTCCTATGCCCTGTTTGGCTACACCTTCGGCTACGAACTGCTGCTGCTAAACGGCGCTATCACCTTTGCCGCACTTTGGGCATTTTCGTTCATGCGTAAGCCATCGCCAGCCATCTGACTTCCCTTCACCACAAAAAACATCGGCTGAAGCAACCAAGCCCCAGCCGATGTGATATATTGCCACGGCGCCTTTAGCAACGACGTGTTATTTCTTCAGCACCTTTGCCACCGAAATCTTTCCTTGGGCATCAGCCACGCGCACGATGTAGACACCTGCTGCAGCATTGAGTGCCACCTGTTGCGCGCCAACTCGCTCGGCAACCTTTGCACCATACACCGAGTAAACCTCGATGCGTGCAGCATCTACACCCTTCACATAGAGTGTTTCGCCTTCAATCCATGCATAAGCGCGGCTTTCAGCCGCAGCATCGTCGATGCTGTTCACTTCGGGCTTTTCGCCTGCATAGAAATAGGCTATGCCCTGATTTGTTGAGAGCAACCATGCCTCGATGCTGGTGTCGCTGTACTGGTTCACGAGCACGTTGCCAGTGCAGTTTATGTTGCGTCGGGTGGTCGACAGGCCGTCGCTCGGATACGAAGCAACATATTTGGGCGAGAAGAAGGTGTAAGTCCAATCGTTTGGAGCATATTGCACCTGCACCAGCTTCATATGGCCGCCGGTGATGTTGAGAGCTGCATCGTCGGTGGTTTGAGCAGGATTGCCGTTGGCATCGGTGGTTGAATAGCGCTTATCGTTGTAGTCGAGAAGCAAGCCGTAGGTGCTGCCATCGTACTCAAATTGGCGATAGGCATTACCCCAAGTCTTAAAGCCCGACATATAGTCGACACGAACGTCGTTCTTAATCTTTGTAGGGGTGCAGCCCGAACCGTTGAGCATATAACCATAACCGGTGGGATAAGCACGAATCGACGAGTTTGAATACAGGCGCGTGCCATCGGCGGCGGTAACTTCAACAAGTTTTGATGGCGTAACACCTATTTCGCCGTTAGCCACCGGGAATTCGATGATATGTGTTCCACCGGTAACGCCGTCCACCTTGCCATAGTTATCGTAAGCGAAAATCAATCGGCTGCCGTCAACGCCCGTCCAGGCACCGCCCACTTCCACATAGTCGCCAAGGCGCACTATGTTGTTATCCTTGAGCGTGTTGTAGCTAATCACGGTCACTTTTGGAGCATCGGTGGCGTTCTCCCATACGTAGATTCGCAAGTCGTGAGTGTTGCCCGAAGCATCCAAGCCACCAATGTTGCAGCCCACAATCTTTCCATCGAAAGCTCGCACGTCGGCAAGAGCCACCAATCCGCCTTCAACGCCGGTGCTGTTCAGGTCGTAGAGCCAGCTGCCGGTGCGGGCATCCACCACCTTCACATATTTTTGCTCATACACCATATAGAGTTTGCCGTCGTAGAAATCCATATTGCGCACCTTCGAGGCATCCCAGCCAAATTGCTCGAGAGAGCTTCGGGTTTCGCTGCAGTTCCATGCCTCATTGAATGCCAACGGCGGTGTCACTGCCTTACCGGTGAGTGTCACGGTCTTTGTCACTGCATTTCCATCGGTACCCACACTGGCAAACGTCACCTCGCCGGTGTATTCGCCCGAAGCCGGAGGAGTGAATGTGACAGTCACCGTCGGGTTGCCATCGAGGAAGTTATAGTTTGGATAACCATCCACCACGATTCCGCTCGGCGAAACGCTGAAGATGCCGGCACAGCTTGCCGATGGAGTAACCGTGCACCATGCATTCAGCAGATTGCCGCTGAGGGTGAACGATTCGGTTGTCGACGAACCGGCTTCACATTCCAGATAAAGGTTATCGGTGCTCGATTCGATGTAAGGCACATTGGTTGTGCCGCCACCGCCACCGCCATACGGAGGCTCGGTGACCGAATAGTAGCCGTAGTAATTCAAATAATCGTATATGCCTTTGAGGTGACCGTCGACCCATGCTTTGAAGCCTGTGCCCGACGCATCCTGTATGAGTTGCCAATCGCTCCAGCAGTCGATAAACAGACCCTCGGTGAGCACCGATGGATAGGCCTCGCCTGCCGTAATTACGGTCCAGCCGTTATTCTTTATTCCTCGGTCAATCATCTCATAGCCTCCCGTGCCATCCACTTCGCCGAATTTGTTTATCAAACCGTTTTGCACGCACGAGGCAAGACTGTAACTGCCGTCGTAGTAATACCACGTCTCGGTGCCGTGCGCCGAGGCATTAGCAGCGTTGAGGTGGAACGAAACAAATACGTCGGAATCGTAGGTGTAGCAATATGCGCGGCGTGGCGACAAGTCGATTTCGCCACTAAAATCGTCCTCGAATCGTGTCATATACACGTTGGCTCCCAGGCTGGTGAGCGTGTTATACACACTGCTGGCGCACTGAAGCACGAGCCACGACTCGGTGCAGTTGTTCTGCGTACTGCCGTTATAAACTGCTCCGGGGTCGTCGCCACCGTGTCCGGGGTCAAGAATAATCACATAATCACTCCAATTGGCTTTTGCCATCGAAGGCACAAGCAGCATGGCAACTGCTGCCATTATCGAATAAAAAGTCTTTTTCATAGCATTAAATCATTTGAAATCGGCAACATACACTTGCCCGTCGTTGAACGATGTGAATACAATCTTATTGCCGTCGGCGCTCACGCTGGGGCACATTTCCATGCGGTTGTCGGTTGTGGTAAGCGCTTTGCGGCGGCTGCCGTCGACGCTAATCATGAAAATGTCGCTCGAAGTGTAGGTGTGGCCGTTGTCGGTGCTTTTTTCGTACACAATCTGCGAGTTGTTCACCCAGCATGGGTTGAAGCCTCGGTCGAGAACTTTCTTGCCGCTGCCGTCAATGGCCATCACACACACGTTGTTGCCGTGGTTGAATGCCACCTTTTTGCCGTCGGGCGACAACACTGCGCAGAACGATGCCCCCTTGTTTACGAGCTTCTTGCTGCCGCTGGAATCAATCACATAAAGGCCTGCCGGCTCGCACGACAATGTCACGCTGCCGGGCTGAACGATTGCCACATAACGGGCGTTGCTGCGCTTGTCGGCGGCACTGAGGCGAGTGCGCTCGCCACTGATGCGCTCACGCTTGCCGTCGACACCAATGCTCCACACCGACGAACGGCGTGCCTTGCCCTTGGTCCTGTCAGCCTTGATGCGCTCCGTTGCAACAATCTGCTTGGAATCCTTTCCCCATTCATAACCAAAACCAACTCCTGCCTGACGGCTCACCTGTCGGAATTTCGAGCCATCGCTGTCAATAACATACAAGTTGTCGTAACCGTAGTTTGTGAATGCAATGCGCTTGCCATCGGGCGACCAGCGGGCGTTTTCATATCGCCCTCCGTCGTTTGTCAGCCGACAAACGTTGCTCAGTCTGCCCTCTTTGATGCTCTCTGCCTGAATTGCACCCACGCTTGCCAGCGCAAGTGCAAAAATGAAAATCTTGTTCATTAAAATTAAGATAACGGTTTATTGAATTAATTTCTAAAAATTTGCTAATAAATAACGCCGCTAATTTAAAACTTTTTCATTAATGTCGCAATAGTTTCAAAAATATTTTACATTTATTTTTCCTTCCGATTCCATTATCGCCCCTCGCTTTTCGGCTCATTCACTCAGCATTGCCCCGGTTTTTACCATTCATAATTAATCGGTTAGCCGTGCTCAAAACCTTGAATTTCTCACCATCAATCGCCATTTATTCCGTTTTTCCCTATCGTAACATTTTTAACCCTTCCCCATCTCTCTGAACTTCAGCATTATATTCGGGGGGGGGGAAATTCCAAATCCCCATATTATGGTTAACAACAGCGACCTAATTCAGCCTATGGCTTACAATATGGCCATAGCATTCTTAACGAGTGTATTTTTTGCTGGTATCATCATCCCTCAGATTCTTTTGATTGCATTTCGAAAGAAACTCTTCGACGTTCCCGACGCACGAAAAATCCACACCAGTGCAGTGCCTCGCCTGGGCGGAATTGCCTTCAATCTCGTCACTATGTTCTCGGTGTTTTTCGTGTTTGGCATCAACATTATGGGTTCAAACGGAATCTTCATGGAGCAGATTTCTGCCGATGCCTTGCAATTCTGCTTCGGATTTTGTGCGCTTATGCTCATCTACATTGTCGGTATAGCCGACGACCTGATTGGCGTGCGCTACAAAGCCAAGTTTGTGGTGCAGACACTCGCTGCCCTATTCATTGTAGTGTCGGGGCTATACATCAACAATTTCCACGGTCTATTTGGTTTACATGAGGTTAACCCGTTCTTCGGCGGTTTTATCACGGTTATTGCAATTGTATTCATAACCAATGCAATAAACTTGATTGACGGCGTCGACGGCTTGGCTTCGGGTTTATGCATCGTGGCGTTTGCCTACTATGGCGTAATGTTTTTCTGCCTCGGCATGTTCGTATATTCGCTCATAGCTTTTGCTGTGCTCGGAACAGTGATTCAGTTCTACTACTACAACGTGTTTGGCAAAGCCGAGAAGCAGAAAAAGATTTTCATGGGCGACACCGGTTCGCTCACCCTGGGCATTTTCCTATGCTTCCTAAGTTTGAAGCTCAACCAGGTGCCCGACTCACACTCATTTGTGTCTAATGCTTTTGTCATGGCATTTGCTCCGCTCATAGTGCCGTGCTTCGACGTAATTCGCGTCTACATCCACCGCCTGCGCAAGCATCGAAGCCCGTTCTTGCCCGACAAGAATCATATTCACCATAAAATCATGCGCTGTGGCGTCTCGCAACGCGTCACTATGGTGTCAATCATAATGTTTGCCGTTTTCATTGCTCTTGCTAACTTTGAGCTTGCCAACGTGCTCGACATCAACGTGCTGGTGATTGGCGACCTGGTGTTCTACTACATCGGCCACGGAATCCTCAACAAGATTCTGGCAAAGAAAGAAAAATGGGAAAAGAAGTGACGTTCTACCTGTAGACGCGTATCGCATACGCCCACAAGTAATCGGGAAAAGGAAACCGGGGAATCGGCAAAACAAAAAGAGATTATATCACCTATTACATATACAAAAATGAAGTTTAAGCATCTTTTCATTGCTGCAACAGTGGCGATTTTCGCTTCGTGCAGCGCGCCAAAGCAGATTGAATATTTTCAGGACGTGAACAACGGCACCACGCTCAGCCTCGCTGATGACAACCAGATAAAGGTGCAGCCGGGCGACAAACTGTCGATTGTGGTGAACAGCTACAACTCCGAGCTGGCTATGCCTTTCAACCTGCCATACGTCTCAAACCGCCTCGGCCAAGGCTCTACGGCTATCGGCAGCAACGCCTCTAACACCAGCAGCGGCATCTCGGTGTATACCGTCGACGCTAACGGCGACATCGACTTCCCGATTCTTGGCAAACTGCACATCGCCGGCATTACGCGCCCGCAAGTGGCCGACGACGTCAAGACCCGCATCATCAAAAGCGGCAAACTCGGCGACCCGGTGGTGATTGTGGAATATGCCAACCTCGCCGTCAGCGTTATGGGCGAAGTGGCTCGCCCGGGACGTTACGCCATCGACCGCGACAACTTCACCATTCTCGATGCTCTGTCGGCTGCCGGCGACCTCACCATCTACGGCCGTCGCGAAAACGTGAAAGTAATACGCACCTCGGGCAATCAAAAGCAGGTCTACACCATCGACCTCTGCAATGCCCAGTCGCTCACGTCTTCGCCGGTGTTCAACCTGCAGCAAGGCGACATGGTGTACGTGGCTCCTAACGATATGCGCGCCCGCCAAAGCACCGTAAACGGCAACAACGTGCTCAGCACCTCGTTCTGGATTTCGCTGGCTTCGCTGCTCACTTCGGTGGCTGTGCTCATCTTCAAGTAAAACCCCACAACTCATAAAAGATTAACATCATTAATAATATGGCAGAAAACATCGAAAACAACGTCCATCAGCAGGACGACATGATAACTCTTACCGACTTATGGTATCTCTGCGCGGCTAACTGGCGCTGGTTTGCCCTCTCAGTGCTCGTGTGCCTCAGCCTCGCCACCATCTATCTGTTGCGCACCGAACCCACCTACACCCAGCAGGCATCGGTGATGATTAAGGAAGACTCGAAGGGCGGCTCGATGTCGAGCGACGTGGCTTCGGCGTTCTCCGATATGGGTCTGGGCGTGACTAACAGCAACGTGAAAAACGAAGTGCAGGTGTTCCAGTCGCCCGACGTGGTGCTCGAAACCATCAAGCGTATTAACCTCGACGTGCGCTATTCTACCGACGGCACATTCCACCCCACAACGCTCTACGGCGAATCGTGCCCCATCATCGCCTCGATGGCTAACGTGGGCGACGACCAAAGTTGCTCGTTTGCCGTCACTCTCGGCGCCAATAAGGCGGTGACCATCGACCACCTCGTGCTTGACGGCGAAGAAATCGAAGGCTCGTTCTCCGGCAAGATTGCCCAACCCGTCAAGACGCCCGCCGGCGCCATCGTAATCATGCCGTCGGCTTACAAGCACGATGGCTCGGTGAGCAAAATCTACGTCAACAAGCTCACCGCATCGTCGGCTGTCGATGCTGCCCTCGCAAGCCTCTCGGTGAACATCAACAGCGATAAAAACACCGTTATCGACATCGTGTACAACGACGTGAACATCAACCGCGCTCGCGACTTCATCAACACCCTCATTGCCGTGTACAACGAGCACTGGGTGGAGGACAAAAACCAGATTGCCGTGTCAACATCTAAGTTCATCAACGAGCGCCTGCGTGTGATTGAAAGCGAACTCGGCAACGTGGATGCCGACATAAGCTCGTACAAGAGCGCCAACATGGTGCCCGACGTAAAGGCCGCCGGAGCAATGTATATGCAAGAGGCAAGCCAAGCCACCCAAAACATGATGGACCTCAACAACCAGATGTATATGGCAAAAACCATACGCTCGAGCATACGCGGCGGCAACGACGTGAACTCGTTCAGCATCCTCCCTGCCAACACCGGGCTAAAGGATGCCGGCGTGGAGGGCCAAATAAACGAATACAACACCCTGCTGCTGCAACGCAACAACTATGCCGCCAACGGCTCGGTGGAAAACCCCTATGTGAAAGACCTCGACGCCAAGCTCATTGCACTGCGCCAAGCCATCACTCAAAGCCTCGACAACGTGGTGAATTCGCTCTCTAAGCAGATTCAAAGCATGCAGGGCTACAGCGCCCGCGCCGCTTCGGGAATTCAAGCCAACCCCACCCAAGCCAAGAGCCTCCTCTCGGTTGAACGCCAGCAGAAGGTGAAAGAAAGCCTCTACCTCTTCCTGCTGCAAAAGCGCGAGGAAAACGAGCTAAACCAGGCATTCACCGCCTACAACACCCGCATCGTGGCATCGCCTCACGGCAGCAAACTGCCCACCGCGCCCATCAAGCGCAACATTCTGCTCGTGGCGTTCGTGCTGGGATTGCTCATTCCCGTGGGCATAATATTCCTCATCGAAAACTTCAACAACAAGGTGCGCGGACGCAAGGACCTCGATGGCATCATCACCATGCCTTTCCTCGCCGAAATACCCGACAACGCCCCTCGTCGCCATTTCTGGCAGCCCAAGCCCAAGCACGTGTTCCACAGCATTGTGGTGGCTGACGGCAACCGAAACATCATCAACGAAGCATTCCGTATACTTCGCACCAACCTCAGCTTCCTCGTGGGCAACAACCCCCACAACGTGATGGCAATCACTTCCTACAACCCCGGTTCGGGCAAGACATTCGTGGGGCTTAACCTCGCCGTCAGCCTCGCCATCAAGGGCGAAAGTGTGCTCGTTATCGATGCCGACCTGCGCCACGCCTCAATGAGCAAGGCGCTCGGATTGGGCGGTCTCGGATTGTCGAGCTACCTCACCGCCCAAACCACCGACGTAAACGCCATCATTCACCACCACGCAACCCGAGGCCTCGACTACATACCCGTGGGCGCAATACCGCCCAACCCCATCGAGTTGCTCAGCAGCCCGCTCTTTGGCAAGCTCATCGACGAGGTGCGAAGCCGCTACCAATACATCCTCATCGACACCCCGCCGGTGAACCTCGTGGCTGACACCTCTATCATCGAGAGCCACGTCGACCGCACCGTGTTCATTATTCGCGCCGGTCTGCTCGAACGCAGCATGCTCCACACCCTCGAAGCCGACTACCGTGCCAACCGCCTCAAGAACATGGCACTCGTGCTCAACGCCACACAGGTGAACGCCAGCGGAAACGGTTACCGTCAAGGCTACAAATACGGCTACGGATACGGATATCATTCATCCGGCTCCGACAACGCCTACTATTCAAAAGACTAACCCGCCCCGTTCAAAATAGTTCACGCAGATACATCAGATTAATTTGATTATCATCCACAACCGCTTGACAACATCATATATATCCGCTCAATCTGTGTGAGGCCCACACCCCACCGCACGAAGAAACAAAAAATGACCGAACAAAACAACATATCCCCCGAGGCAAAAAACGCTGCACCTACCGAGACAAAAACCCCGACGGCAGCCAACACCTCTGCCAACAACAAGCGCATCGCCAAAAACACCATGATGCTCTATTTTAGGATGCTAATCATGATGGTTGTAGGATTATATACCTCAAGAGTCATTCTAAATGCTTTAGGTGTGGTTGACTTTGGTCTGTGTAATGTTGTTGGTGGGTTCGTTGCTATGTTTGGCTTATTACGCTGTTCTCTAAACGCTTCTATATATCTTCTATACGTGTAGTTTGCTTTTCCTCGTTTACAATAGGATGTCTGTTGATGAATTTTCCGCGTGTATGCCGGCATATTTTATTAAGAAGCGTTAGATATTGATTATTTGCTAAAGGATAGTAGATTATTACAGAATCTACAATGCGAATACAATAATAGTTTATTACGATATGTAATTCTTAGATAAACAAATTATAATGGCAGTTGCGGTTTCCAATAAATACGTGTTTCACCCTGGTTTTATTTACAGAGTGAATATAATCAGAAAGAGTAAACTGGTCTGAATGCGATACTGCTGTTATTAAGGAGTGTATCAGAGTCTGTAACTATATATATGCTAACCCTATCCCAAGCATTAGATATAGCCAAGGCGTTTAAGAATGACGCGTGTAGTTTTATGGATCTAAATCCTGATGATATCCATGTAACTACAATAGTCAGTCTGCCACCAATAATGGCAGGTGGGTTTCTTGTCCCCCAGAATGCAGATATAGATCCTGCTACAACCACCATTACACTCTCAGAAGCATTTCTTTCGGCACGAAGTGCCCAAAACAGCCTTACCCCGTTAAGGTTTGAAGTGTATGCGAGCGTTCGCAAGCTATATCTTATATTACATCCGGAAAAGTTAGGCGATCTTGACTACGTAATGGCATCCATTTATTATGCTGATTCCATCATTCTTCTCAAAGGTTTGCAAATCCCTTTGCCAGATGTCTTTGTACATGATGCTTGTCCACAAATGGTGCGAATCTTGAAAGAAGAGTTTAATTTGGAGGCTAAGATTGTCAAGACTCCAGCGCCCACATATAAAGGTGCTTCATTCTATTGCGCTCAACTTTCTGAAGCCAGCAAGAAGCGATATATACAAAGATATATGCCTTCATATTCAAAATCTTATGCACCTAAACTTGCAGCAGGTGATAAGGGAACGAAAGAGAACCCTTTCAACAATATATATGAAGCAGTAGAGTATATCCGACAGATGGAAATCAAAGCCCATGACCAAGATATGCTACTGAAGGACATAGAACAGCAGAAATATTTCTATGATGTGAACTTCGACTGTTTCCGTATTCATTGGGCATCGCCATACGTATCACAATATACAAATCAATTTCCGGCAAGGACTTTTTTTGTGAACCAGATGGCTCCACTGCCAGGATGTCCATTAAATGAGCAATGGTTCTCCTTCAAGCCAAACTTGTATGGTCATAAGTTCCTATACAGAGGTCAATCCGACCACTACGAAGGTAAACCATGTGTACCAAATCTCTTTCGAGACGAAAAGAAGAATGCGAACCGAGATTATATCGAATTCATGATATTCGCGCAGGAATTAGAGCTTCTTATCAAGACACATCCATTGGTACAATTGTTCGATAAAGGAATTGAGTTGCTTCACGACACTTTCCGTTTCAGAGTGCATTATTCAGGGCTTGCCCAACATTACTACAACAAGTCAAGGCTACTCGATTTGTCATCAGACTTGGAGGTCATGAAATTCTTTGCTACGACCGATTATTGCTGGAAGACAGACACCTATTATCCTTGTAAAGATACATCAAAATTAGGTGTTATCTATTGCTATGAGCTAATCTATCCCAACGCATTTCAGCAGCACAAAGGTTATGCACTCAAAACCATAGGAAAGCAGATCTTTATGCGCCCAGGTTCTCAATGTGGATATTTGCTTGATATGGAAAAGGATGTTGACCTGAAGAAATTACCAGAAGTGACAGCTCTTTATTTCCGTCACGATGCCAAGATATCTCAGGAGATATTTGATCAAAGCAATAATGGCGAAGAATACTTTGCCGATGATTTGTTGCAATATGCCTGGAAAGACCGTTTCCGTGCTCGCAGAGACAGAAAGGTAGTTTCAAGAAAGGCAGCCGAACTCAACGCCTCACGCAATAAGGCAACTTTAGAAGATACAATTTCCAAACTCAATTCGATAGGAATAACTGTAGATGATTACGAACCGGCCTTTACAGAAGATGAGCTGAACATCTACTATAATTCCATAAAGAATGGCTGGTGGGAAGAGTTCTGTGATGATATACATTTCTATGGTGCAGAGGATGAACTTTATCGACAAGCGATGAAGGATTTGCCTCAGAAACCCGAATACAGTAAATATTTTACAAAGTAAAAAAGCAATCCGCTTTTTATTGGATAAGCAAGAACTATCAAGTAACATTATGCATATGCTCAAGAACACCGTCGACCGTAACACCTGTTTCGAAAAATACATCCAACTCTATAACGATATATTGAAATGAAAATTCTCATCGTAAGTGAGGTCTTTTGGCCTGAGGATTTTGTGGTCAACGACTTTGCCATGGAGTGTCTCAACATGGGCCATCAGGTGGAGGTGCTCACACAATATCCGTCCTATCCGCAAGGATTCGTGTACGACAACTATAAGAACCAGGGCGAGATGACCGAAGACTGGAACGGCATCCGCATCCATCGTTTCCCTGTGATTGAAGGTTATCGCGAGAAGAAGCTTGCCAAGTTTGCCAACTATCTCAAGTTCGTGCGCCAAGGCACACGCATTGCCAAACGCATAGCCAAGGATTTCGATGTTATCTTCGTCTCACAGTCAGGTCCCCTTACGGTAGCCCTTCCTGCTGTCAATGCCGGAAAGAAACATGGCATACCAGTAGCCATTTGGACACAGGACATCTGGCCAGATGTGGTGTGGACCTATGGCGTGCCTAAGCTAAAGCCTATCGTGTGGTATCTCGATTGGCTCATCAAGAAGATTTACCGTGGTACAGACACCATCTTTGTCAGCTCCAAGCGTTTTGAGGACATCATAGGCCGCTACTCACAAAAGCCTTGCATCTATGCCCCAAACTGGCTTCGTCCTACTCATGAGACCCAGAGCGACTTGCGTCTCGACAAGCAGAAGTTCCACTTCACCTTCACCGGCAATGTCTCACGCTATCAGAACCTCACCAATGTAGTGCTCGGATTCGGTAAGGCCAATCTTCAGGACTGTGTGCTCAACATTGTTGGCAACGGTTCTTATCTCGATCAAGTACAGTATGTGGCCGAACAGCAATGCATCCCTAATGTGGTGTTCCATGGCCGCAAGCCCTACAGCACCATGAACGACATCCTCACCCAGAGCGATGTGCTCATGCTGCCACTCATCAACGATGAGGGCATCTGCCGTACCGAACCCTTTAAGATACAGTCCTACCTTCATGCTGGCAAGCCTATTATGGGCGTGCTCATCGGTAGCGGCAAGGAAATCATTGAGGAGAACCATCTTGGTCTTGTGGCTCGACCAGACGATACCGACCACATTGCACAGGTCTTCCGCCAGATGGTGGACTTTGCCAAGGCACATACCGCCGATGTGGCAGAACGTGCCTCACAACTCATGCAGACCCGTTTCTGCAAGGATAACATAGTACGCGCCTTCATACAGAACCTTCCAACCGAGAAAGACAATCGCTAATTATCAGTATGGAATTAAACAGCGCCCTATACGAAAGCCTCTTGCAGCAAGCAGCTGCAAACCCTCGTTTGCGTCAGGCCATGGACTTGCGCACTACAGCCAACGACCAGAGCCAGCGCATGCTCAATGCGCTCATGCCAGGAACACAGGTTCCTATTCATCGTCATACCACAAGCTCTGAAACAGCCATCATTCTCTATGGCAAAATCGATGAAATGTTCTATGACGAACAAGGTAACGAGACCGCACGCCACACCCTTCATGTGGGCGAAGGCCTGCAAATTCCAATTGGCCAGTTTCACACCATAGAGGCGCGAGAGCCAGCCATCCTTCTTGAAGTGAAAGATGGCCCTTATGCTCCAGCCAAACCCGAAGACATTATTCTTAGATAAGAAATAACAAAATAAACTTCAAACAACTATGTCAGTATTCAAAGACAAAGTCCTCCTCATCACCGGAGGCACAGGTAGTTTCGGAAATGCAGTTTTACGCAGATTCCTTGATTCAGACATCAAGGAGATCCGCATCCTCTCACGCGATGAAAAGAAGCAAGACGACATGCGCCACTTCCTCCAAGCAAATCGAGCCGATGTAGCCCACAAAGCGAAGTTCTACATCGGCAATGTGCGTACAAAGGAATGCGTGGATATTGCCATGAATGGGGTCGATTATGTCTTCTCGGCAGCAGCGTTGAAGCAGGTGCCATCTTGCGAGTTCTTCCCGATGGAGGCGTGTCGTACTAATATTGAAGGCACGAACAATGTGTTGCTCTCGGCTGTGGAGCATGGAGTAAAGAACGTAGTGGTTCTCTCCACTGACAAGGCGGCATACCCTATCAATGCCATGGGCATGAGTAAGGCACTTATGGAAAAGGTGGCGATTGCCAAGGGTCGTGAGTTGGGACAGGATGCCAAGACAACCATTTGCTGCACTCGCTACGGCAATGTTATGGCAAGCCGTGGCTCTGTCATTCCCCTTTGGGTAGAGCAGATGATGGAGGGCAAGCCCATTACCATCACTGACCCTAACATGACCCGCTTCATGATGACGCTTGATGATGCCGTGGATTTGGTTATCTATGCCTTCACTCATGGTGAGAATGGCGACCTCTTTGTTCAAAAGGCACCAGCTGCTACACTCGACGTATTGGCACAGGCATTAAAAGAAGTATATAGTAAGATTGATCCGAAATATGGAGAGACCGAAGTAAAGGTGATCGGTACCCGTCACGGCGAGAAGCTATATGAGACACTGGTAACCCGAGAGGAGATGCTCCGTTCTGAAGATATGGGCAACTATTACCGCATTCCATGTGATACCCGCGATTTGAACTATGATAAGTTCTTTACTGAAGGTGACGATGCCATTTCAAGAATGGAGGATTACCACAGCCATAACACCCGTCGCCTTGACGTGGAGGGGATGAAGGAATTGCTGTTGAAACTCAACTTCATCCGTGAGGATTTGGGATTGCAGGCTCGCGCCAAGGCTCGTGATTACCGTTCAGAATAAACCGTATGAAGATACTCGTATTAGGATGTAACGGTATGGCGGGACACCTCATTTCTCTTTACTTCAAGGAAAGAGGAAATGAGGTCATAGGATTTGCCCGTTCAACATCAACATTGCTTGAAAAGACCATTGTTGGAGACGCATCAGATTTGACTCTTGTCAAATCATCCGTAGAATTAGGGGAGTACGATGCCATAATCAATTGTATTGGTCTGTTGAACCAGTTTGCAGAAAACAACAAGGCTATGGCTGTTCTTCTGAATGGTTATCTCCCCCATTATTTGGTTGACATAACAAAAGACACTAAGACCAAGGTCATCCACATGTCAACCGATTGTGTGTTCGCAGGAAACGACGGCCCTTATTATGAAGACTCCTTGCCGAATGGAGCAACGTTCTACGACCGTTCCAAGGCTATTGGAGAGATAAACAATGCTAAGGATCTTACTTTCCGCAATTCGATAATTGGACCTGACATCAAAGCGTCTGGCATTGGCCTTTTCAATTGGTTCATGAAGCAAAAGGATTCTATAGGAGGCTATACGGGTGCAATATGGACAGGTGTCACTACTTATACACTTGCCAAAGCCATGGAGCATGCTCTCAATGAAGATCTGACAGGTCTGTATAATCTGGTCAATAACCAATCCATCAACAAGTTTGACTTGTGTACACTCTTCAACAAGCACTTCCGTGGTTGTGAACTGAAAATCAATCCAGATAACAGGTTGCAACTCGACAAGAGTTTACGCAGTAAGCGCAATGACTTTTCTTTTGTAGTACCCTCTTACGAGCAACAAATTATCGAGTTGCGTGAATGGGTGGATGCCCACAAAGATTTATATCCTCATTATAATTTGAAATAACGATGAAGAAACTGAAACTAATGACCATAGTAGGCACACGTCCTGAAATTATCAAGATGAGTGCCATCATCAAAAAGGCAGACAAATACTTCGACCAGGTGCTTGTGCATACTGGTCAGAACTACGACTATACGCTCAACGAGGTCTTCTTTAAGGATTTGGGCCTTCGTGAGCCGGACTATTATCTTGGAGTCGTAGGCAAGAACATTGGCGAGACCATGGGAAATGTCATTTCCAAAGCATACGACCTTATGGTGGAAGTGAAGCCGGATGCTGTTATCGTACTGGGCGATACCAACAGTTGCCTGTCCATTATCTCTGCCAAACGGCTGAAAATTCCAATTTTCCACATGGAGGCAGGAAACCGTTGCAAGGACGAGAATCTACCTGAGGAAGTAATACGCAGAATCGTGGACGTGACTTCGGATGTCAATCTTTGCTATTCGGAACATGCTCGCAGATATATTCTTCAGAGCGGCGTGAAACCAGAATATACTTATGTTGTAGGCTCACCAATGGCAGAGGTGCTTTCATCGGTACTTCCGCAGATAGAGGCTTCAAACATCCTTCAAGAACTTGGATTGGAGAAGGGCAAATATATTCTTCTCTCCGCTCATCGCGAAGAGAATATTGACATTGAGCAGAACTTCTTCTCGCTGATGAATGCGGTGAATGAAATGGCACGTACCTACGATATGCCTGTGCTTTACAGCTGTCATCCCCGTTCAGAGAAGATGATTGAGAAACGTGGGTTCAAGTTTGATGAGCGTGTCATCCAACATAAGCCCCTCGGCTTCTTCGACTACAACAATCTTCAGCAGAACGCGTTCTGTGTGGTATCAGACTCAGGAACTGTACCCGAGGAAGGTGCTTTCTTCCATTTCCCCGCAGTTTCTGTGCGTACCTCAACGGAACGACCTGAAGCCATGGACAAGGGTGTGTTTACTATTGGCAGCATTACCTCAGAAGCTGTTTGTCAGGCTGTGGAGCTTGCCACTACGATGCACGCTAACGGTGATGATGCTTGTCCAGTGCCTGCTTATACGGATGAAAATGTGAGTACAAAGGTCATCAAGCTGATACAGAGCTATGTAGGCATCATCAATAAGATGGTTTGGAGGAAGTAACAATACATACCTCGCCAAGTATCTAAACAAACTTTGCCATTTATCTTTAGATACTTTGCCATTTATGTTGACATACTTTTTTGAGCCCATTCACACCATGTTTGGCTACTTTTGTACAAAAACAAGCACAGGCTGTTTAATAAACTACCAAATGAATCAGATGTATTCTTGAATATTTATAAGAACGATGAAAAATCTATATATAATTGGCAATGGATTTGACATACATCATGATCTTCCCAGCGGTTATTGGGACTTTCATAAATGGCTGAAAGAAAAGAATGCTGAGCTGGTTGAGCAAATAGACGAGCTGTATGACTACAGCGACAACCTGTGGGGAAACTTTGAAGTTGAGTTAGGCAACCTTGATATTACTTCCGTAGCAAGTGATATCTATTCAGAGAACCCGGCTGACGAATCGTCCGATCATTACGAACAAACTTTTCATGCAGGTGCGATAGTAGCTGGGGATACGGTTGGTGAAATATACAAAAAGATAAGGGAAATGTTTCCTGAATGGGTAAAGTCACTGCCTGCAGCAAACACATGCAAGAAGATAAAAATCGATAAGGAAGATTCCTTCTTCATTACATTCAATTATACCGACACGCTTCTTGATGTATATAATATTCCTATGGATGACATATTGTTCATTCATGGACGAGCTGCAGACTCGGAGTCTCGTTATTTGGTTTTGGGACATGGCAAAAGCCGTGAGGAAATACAGCAGGAAGCAGAAGCTAACTTCGATGAAGAAACCCACCCGGCATTCATCCAAACAATTGAGGCTGTCGAGCGGCAGGTCAATATGATGAAAAAGGATACAAGCAGGATAATTGCTGACAACCAAAGCACATGGGAGGCGATGAAGAATGTTCAACATATTTATTGCTATGGGCTTTCGATGTCGTCGGTTGATATGCCATACCTTCAAAAGATAGTTGCGACCACTGATGCTCAACATGTGATATGGCATGTTAACGTATTTGGAAACAACGATGAAGAGATTGATGCACAGAAAGCTAATAAGATGAGTATTCTTTCATCCTTAGGAATAGATGAAGAATTGATAGAATTCTGCACTCTTGACGAAATACAAGTGTATAAGCAGGGTGCCTTGTTCTGATGCTTTTCTGAACAGTATTTAGAGATATAACTTAAAGATGAAATAAATAAATAGAAATTTTAATCAAAATGATCAACGTTGGAATTATCGGATGCGGCTTCGTAGGTGGAGCCTTGAAGGATTGGTTGGAACACAACAATCCGGAGTGTAAATTGTTCATCAGCGACCCTGCTAAGGGTTATCATGATGACCTGAGTAATATCGACATTGCTTTTTTGCAGATTCATGTGCCTACTGAGGATGATGGTACGCAGGACTTGACCCTCATGAAGGAACTTATCAAGAACCTTCCTGATGTGCCTGTATTCGTTCGTACAACCATTTTACCAGGCACAAGTGACATGCTTTCAAAAGAGACTGGGCACAAGGTACATTATATGCCTGAGTTCCTTACAGAACGTACCCATATCGAAGACTTCAAGAAGCAGACGATGGTGTTCACAGGTGCCCATGAGTTGCTGACTAGAATCTTTGTGGGCAAGAAATTCACCGTGATGAGTCCATTGGAAGCAGAATTGACCAAATACATGCACAATGTGTTTGGAGCGTACAAGGTGACCTACTTCAATGCTTGTCGCGAGTATTGCGAGCAGATGGGTGGCGACTGGCGCAAGGTACATACAGGTATGCTTCTCTCGGGTTATATCAACGACACGCATACTTACGTTCCTGGTCCCGATGGCAAATTTGGTTATGGAGGTAAGTGCTTCCCAAAGGACGTGAATGCTTTTGCACAGATGACGAAAGGAACTCCTCTTGGAACACTTTTGGAACATCTTCATGAGTTGAATGTTCATTTCCGAGGATTTGAGGAGCATATATAATTCACAAATGCAAGACCTGCATTAAGTGCGTGCACAGGTGGAGCCCAACGGTTCATGGTTCGATGCCATCACGCACTTCTAGAATATATAACAATATGAGAACATACCAACGAGCATATCAACGCGAGATGCAAAACTTTAGCAAAAGGTTCAAGCTCCCTTTGCAGAATATCTCTGCCATTTTGCCGATAGGATTCTCTGATGATGAATTTTTGGCTGCATTCAAGGAGTGTTATGCTGGTTTATGGTATGCCATACAAGATCGTAAAACAATTTACGATATGATGGATGCTCAACGTAAAAAGAGGCATTTGCCAGAAGCATACCATCACCCTATGCCAGAGGATTGGTTCTTTTCTCATGCCAAGGCAATAATTGCTAATACAAGAATCAAGCACGAGGCAGGTGACATCTTGCCAGATAACGAGAGGAAAGCTTTACGAGAGAAGTTGGTTCAGAAGTGCCAGAAGCGTCAAAAAGAGAAACGTGAACAAACTGAGACTATCGAGAAGTATCTGCAGATGGTCACACCCAAGTACACCAACAACTTCATCAAGGCTTACTTTACCAACAGAGGACAAACGCAAGAAGAAGTTGATAAGCGCTATCAGATACTCCTTCAGGCATCCAAATACAGGTGTGAAGCCACTATTGCTTTTATGCTTAAAGTCAACGCAATGGAGCGTAATGAGCATTTACGATACTTCGCTTTTCAAACGCTACAGAAGAAATTCGGTTTCCCCGAAACTCTATTCAAACGGAACCATTATTCAAAGGGTATGCATATAAAGATAGAGCCACACAAGATAGAAACACCAGAGGCATTACTTGCAGCCATTACTTACGAGCAGTTTGACTCTCAGAAGCAGTATGATGTGTTTCTTTCTCATAGCTCGCTCGATAGTGAACTTGTGTTACAACTGATGTCAATTCTCAACAGCAAAGGACTTACAGTATACGTTGATTGGGTAGAAGACCAAACATCATTAAAGCGCAATCTCACAAGTGCTGACACGGCAAAGGTTCTGATAGAGCGCATCAAATCTTCAAGAGTCATACTCTATGTCAAAACCTCCCAAAGTGCTCTTTCGTTGTGGACGCCATGGGAATTAGGATATGCTCAGGCCATAGGCAAGAAGATAACCGTACTTGAAATAGAGTATATCGTTGGCACCCCTCAATACTTGGATATTTACGACAAGTCAAAACTGATGGAAGACGGTACTATCATGGTAGATGATCAGGATGAAATATTACCGATAGAAATATGGATAAATAAAAAAATAAAGCAATGTTCGACAACGAAGAAGAAAGATTGTACTTGCAAATGATGCAAGAGAACATCACACGAATGGCGACAAATAGTGCGAATGCAAAAGCATGGTTAGTAACCATTGTGGCCGGCTTCTTAGCCATTGGATGCAGTATCAGTGATTTTGATTATTGGCTCTTGCTTGCAATAGCTCCGATTGCAGTTTTCTGGTATCTTGATGCTTATTACCTCAATTTAGAAAGAGGTCTCCGTAATCGAGAGCAACGCTTCATCAATATTGTTAAGAATGTTACCCTTGCAGACGAAGAAGACTCTACCGACAAAACGAAGGAAACTGCTTTGTTCGATTTTAAGACCTTATCCAAAACAAAAGACGATAAGAATAAAGAACTTGGTTATGTAGAAACCGGATTATGTGGTTTGTTCTTTAACTCGTCTGTTTGGCCTGTATATGTCATTATGATGTTCATTGTGCTCATTGTGACTGGTGTCATCAATCATTGGTTTGCTGGTTGGGCACTTTGTTGCTGCCAATAAAACAAGAAGCATCTATGGGAAGAAATATCTTCGTTTCATACAAATTTGCAGACACCAACGTTCAACGCCTTTCCCGTACCCCTTGGTATGATACCACTAAGGTGCGCGACTATGTTGATGAACTCTCAGAACTTCTGAATCAGAATGGTCATGTGTATATGGGAGAAGGAGGTGATGAGGACCTGACAGGTTATTCAGATGATTATATCTATAACCATCTGAAGGATAAAATCTATCCAACATCTGTCACCATTGTGCTCATATCCCCGAATATGAAGGAACCATACAAGTTGGATAAATCGCAATGGGTTCCCTGGGAGATTTTCTATTCCATTTATCAGGCCAATCGTCAAGGAAGGGTAAGCCATACAAATGCCATTCTTGCTGTGGTTCTCCCTGATCAATATGGAAGTTACTCGTATATGATAGAGCAGAAGAATTGCTGTCCATTGAGTTGTAGGTTATTGCACACAGATAAGCTTTTTACCATCCTCCAGAAGAATATGTTCAATCAAATTGAGAAAACTCCACTTTACTGCAGTTCGGGTGATGATGTGTATAGAGGCTTCTGTAGTTACATTCCGATGGTTAAGTGGTGCGACTTTATTCAGAATATGGATAGTTACTTGTGGCATGCAGAATATACGAGAGATCATATTGACGAATACAAAATACACAGAAGCGTAAACAAAGAATAACTATGTATAGGGGATTTGTAATAGACAAAGATACCATATCTAATCTGCCTCGAACAGTTCTTGGTTTGCAGGAACATATTAGCAAAGAAGTGTCAGCAACTTCTATCGCAAATGCAAAAGCAGCAGTTAAGAAGGAGATTCTTGGTCGAAATGGTGTCTTTGATGCGGATAAAGTAATGAACGCTTGTATGCCGCAAGATGAGGAGTTTGACATCTTCATCTCGCATTCCCATGCTGATGTTAAGTATGCAAATAAACTTGCTGATTACATCTTCAAGAAGTTCGGTTTGAAATGCTTCATCGATAGCAATTATTGGCTGGACTCAATGGAGGAACTTCAAAAACCATTCGACAAGACATATAAGGATCCAAATAGTAAAAAAATCCTGTATAATGACGTTTTCGCATCAACGGCACATGTTCATGCTATGCTATCAATGTCACTTCTTAAGGTGATGAATAGTTGCGAGTGCTGCATATTCATTCGCCCAGACGAAGAATACATTCCTACCGATAGCGTGTATTCTCCTTGGATATACGAGGAGAATACTATGTTTAATTACATAGAAAAGATTGCCCCACGACCGATAGCTATAACAAAAAGTATCTCGCATAAACTAGAGTTCGTTTATCATTGCGACCTATCCAACATGTCAGAGCTATCTTTGAACAATATGAGTTCACCGCTCCATGGCTATAATTGGCTGGATGATTTATACAAGAATAAAACTCATTAATAATCAATATGTCTAAATTCACTTCCTCGGATTTGAGGAACATATCTCATATGCAATCTGTAAGAACTATATTAGGGTTAGTGCGTGCGTAGGTGGTTCCATAACGGAATATGGTTCGATACCATCACGCACTATTAACATAGAAAAAGAAAAAAAGCTACATTAATGCAATTAGTATTACTATCTGGAGGTTCGGGCAAACGCCTGTGGCCTCTCAGCAACAACGCACGGTCCAAGCAGTTCCTGTCCCTTCTGGAGAAGGAGGACGGAACCATGGAGTCTATGGTGCAACGAGTAGTCCGTCAGGCTGTGGAAGCACGACTGACTACCGACATCACGCTTGTAACCAATGCAAGCCAGTTAGATATCATCACCAATCAATTAGGCGATTCTGTATCTGTAGTGACAGAACCGGAAAGACGAGATACTTTTCCTGCAATCGCCTTAGCAGCATTCTACCTTTCATTGGAGAAGAAATGCTCTGATGACGAAGTGGTGGTCATCATGCCTTGCGATCCATATACCGAACTTGGATACTTCAAGACCATCAGCAAGATGGTAGAATGTGTAGAAGCCAATGTGGCAGACTTGGTTTTGATGGGAATCACGCCTACTTATCCTTCGGAAAAGTACGGCTATGTGGTGCCAGAAGCACAGGTTTCAGAGGTTTCAGGTTCCAAGTTCCAGAAGGTTTCAAGATTTACAGAGAAGCCAACGGTTGAGAAAGCGAAAGAGCTCCTTGCTCAGAACGCCTATTGGAATGGTGGTGTATTCGCGTTCCGTCTTGCCTACATGATGAATATTGTCCGCAAGTACATCCAGAGCGAAAGCTTCAAAAATACGCGCAACCGTTACTCAGAGTTCCCAAAGATCTCCTTCGATTACGAAGTAGCCGAAAAAGCTGAATCAGTAGCAGTCGTACCGTTCTCAGGCAAATGGAAAGACCTTGGCACCTGGAACACACTTACTAACGAACTCAAGCAGCACGTAATCGGTAATGCTGTTATGGGCACTCATTGCGTGAATACCCATGTCATAAACGAGCTCCAGCATCCGATCTTTGTGGAGGGCCTCAAGGATGTCGTAGTAGCCGCATGTCCAGACGGAATCCTCGTGTGCGGCAAGGAGCACTCAGAAGAGATTAAGAAGTCGGTAGAAAACCTCACCTCACGCCCAATGTACGAAGAGAGACGTTGGGGTACCTATCGCGTGCTTGATGATAGCTTCTATAAGGATGGCAGACACGCCCTTACCAAAAGCATCACACTCAAAGAAGGCAAGAACATCAGCTATCAGATCCACCACCACAGAAGCGAAACCTGGACTTTCGTTGAGGGAGAAGGCATCTTTGTTCTCGATGGCAAGGAGCATAAGGTAAAGGCTGGCGATACTATTGTCATCCCCGTGGGGCATTGGCATACTATCAAAGCACTCACCGAACTCACCTTCATTGAGGTTCAGAGTGGTAATCCTCTTGTTGAGGAGGATATTGAAAGGACTGAATGGAAATGGAATGAATAATTTATATATATGGCTGTAAATCAATTAAAAGCCGGGACACTATTATCTTACACGACAATTGTCCTGAACACATTGGTCGGATTGTTGTATACCCCTTTCATGCTTAGAATGATGGGGCAAAGTGAATACGGTCTGTATTCTCTTGCTGCTTCTATTATTTCTTATCTAACAATTCTTGATTTGGGCTTTGCAAATGCACTTGTTCGTTATACGTCAAAATATCGGGCAGAGAATAGAGAAAAGGATTTGCCTCCTATGTTTGGAATGTTCTTAATTTTTTACCTCGTTATTGGAGTTATTGCGGCACTTATTGGCATTGGCTTGTTTCTCAATGTCGAGAATTTGTTTGATGCCACTATGTCGATTGACGAACTACACAAAGTAAAGGTAATGATGCTAATGCTAACATTCAATTTAGCATTTACTTTCCCTATGAGTATCTGGGGCGCAATTATTACAGCTTACGAAAGATTTGTTTTCCAGAAGTTGGTAAATATTGTGCGTATAATTTGTAACACTGGTGTTATGATCTGTTTGCTACTAATGGGATATAAAGCTATTGCCTTAGTAGTTGTACTTACTTTGTTTAATGTGATTACACTGATGTTGAATTATTCATATTGCAAAAATAAGATTCACATAAAGATAGAATTTGGAAAATTCAATTGGGGGTTCTTGAAGGAGATTGCAAGTTATTCTTTTTGGATTTTCTTGAACGCTATTGTAGATCGTATCTATTGGGGAACTGGACAATTCGTGTTGGGTATTTACGCCGGCGCGAAAGCTATTGCTATTTATGCGCTTGCCATTCAATTACAAGGAATGTATGATAGTTTTTCGAATGCTATAAGTTCTGTGTTCTTCCCTCGTATAACTCGGTTGGTTGTTGAAAAAGATGTGAAAGGAATTAGTGACTTATTCATCCGTATTGGAAGGATTCAGTTTTATGTAATGGGGTTAATTCTTTCAGGTTTCATGGTGTTTGGCAAACAGTTTATAATGTGGTGGGCTGGTGAATCTTACGAAAATACATATTATATTTGTCTCCTCATTTTTACCCCTTTAATAATACCATTAATTCAGAACTTGGGTATTCATATTATGCAGGCTTATAAGAAAGTTCAATTCCGAGCATTGCTATATATTGCTGTTGCAGCATTCAGTCTTATATTGTCAATTATTTTTGCACAAAAGTATGAAGGAATAGGTTGTGCAATCGCAACGTGTATAGGATTGAGTATCGGTCACATTATAATAATGAATATTTACTACTATTACAGCATTAAAATTGATGTTCCACGTTTTTGGAAACAAATAGCAAAAATTGCGATTGTACCAATCCTTTTGATTCTACTATTTAGTTATGTAAAGACTCTTGTTGATTTTAGTAATGTGAAATATTATATATTGTTAATAGCTGCATATGTCATTATGTATTGTGGTGCAATGTATCTTTTTGCTCTGAATGACTATGAGAAACAGCTTCTACACCTCAAAAGAAAGTCAAAATGATAACTCTTAAAAAAATCATAAGGGCATTACATCATCGTATTAATATAGTTTTACTGAAAGGCTATTTTTTAGTCAAGGAACTGAAAAAAAATAAAGTTTATATTCAATACTCAGTTTTTGGAAAAAATCTCACTTTAGACAATAGAAACTTTGGTGATGATATAAATAGAATTTTAGTTGAAAACTTATTTTCTAAAACAGTAATACCATATAAGTTTTCTTTAGTTGGTAATTCTCTGAAGAAAGACAAATACATGTGTATTGGTAGTGTTATAACTATGTTTGACTTAACCAATACAATTGTTTGGGGTACGGGAGTTTTATCAAGTAAGTTCGCTCTTAATGGGACACCCAAAAGGGTCTGCGCAGTAAGAGGACCGCTAACTCGACAGTATTTGATTGAAAGAGGAATAGATTGTCCTGAAGTATATGGCGATCCTGCTCTATTATTGCCAAGGATATATTTACCTACTATAGAAAAGAAATATCGATTAGGAATCATAGCTCATTATCTTGATCATAAGGATATAAAACTTCAGAATCTTATCAATAGATATAAATCTGATATTTTATTTATTGACGTCGTTAATTATGGGAATTGGAAAGATTTTATAGACAAGATTCTTTCTTGTGACTTTATTATTTCAAGTTCATTGCATGGATTAATAGTATCCGATGCTTATGCTGTTCCAAATTATTGGTGTCAGATTAGGTTTGAGATGGATGATGATGGGTTTAAATTTAGAGATTATTTCCTTTCTGTGAAGAGACCGTTGATAAAACCATATATTCTCAAAGATGACTCAACTATAGATGAGTTAGAAGATCTCAAATCCAACTGGAGTCCAATTGATATTAATTTAGATATTCTCGTTAATAATTGCCCATTTATATAATATGGATATACCTATTGTTATTGCTCTCTTAGTGCTTAACTGCATGGTCGCGAGAAGTATAAATCGTAGCCATCCGAACATTTATTTAGCCAAATTTCTATGCATCTATTACATCGTTGAGATTGTAGTTGGTTTAATAGTGGTAGGGTGCAACTATAATTTCTTGCTGCCTGTTATCCATTCCATTTCTTTGCCTGTTCGAGAAGTTCTTGGACTCTGGTCATTTGTTGTATTAGTAGCTAGTCTATTTATTAAGATGGGCATCGGAGTAGCATGCCAAGGAAATCAAGATGTTGCTATAGAACCTTTTACTGCAAGATACATATCTGCTTCTGCTAACTTTCCGGTTAATAGAGTATCTAATATCTTTGCAGTCATATTTATCTTGTCGATTTTATTCCCTTTTGTACCACAATTCCCTTATGCATTGCGAGTTATAACACTCTCTTTTGATTTCTTGCCTTTATTTGTTGGATTGTACTTTACCCAATTGTCAAGAAGAAATAGATTCTTATGGGTTCTGCTGCTCCTAATAAACATGACTGCTAATATCATTCAGGCGAGCCGTGGATTAGCAATAATACCAATTGCATTGTTTATGATAGGATATTTGGTTTCAATATCGAATAAGCCTATATTCAAAAGACAGATCGCAATAATTTTACTTATCAGTGCACCTTTTTTCTCAATTTTTGGCAAAATACAAGATTTTCGAGAGGTGTTTGGTCGAGGCAATGATGTAACAGCAGAAAATGCAGAACTATTATTTTATTATTTGCTAAATAGCTCTAGTGGTGAATCAAAGTCACTTGCTAATAGTGTCGCAGATGGATTAGGCCGTTTTATTAATGTTGGTGATTTTGCAATTGTACACATGACACCAAGCCATGTACCTCATAGAGGTTTTATACAGATGGGAGATGAAATCAAGTCTGCTGTTACATTGTATGGCTCTGAGGGAAGTTCCAAATTCAGAGAAGAACGCGGATATTTAAAATATGGATCAGGTGTTTTATCTGACTACGGTTTTAGTATAAACGAGAACACTTCCGTCGGTATGGGATTGTTAGGCGATTCATATTCAAGATTTGGAATTCTCGGAGTCGCAATATACCTTTTCTTAATGGCATTTGTTATTACGAAAATGGAATTATATATCGGAAAACATTACCCCTCGGTATTTGGCATAATTCTTTTCTTTTTTCTTGCATATACATTCCTATACACTATATACGGTAATTCTTATTTCGCTTTCTTTAAGAAGATTATTTTTAATGGTGCTCTCGTATTCTTCGTAAGCAAATTAATAACAATGAAAAATATTAAATGATAATGAAGATAGCAATAATAGGTGCAAATCATAAAGATTCGATGGAATGGCATTTTGCAGATGCTTTCCAATATGCTGGTCACGAAGTCAGTATTTTTGATATATATGACAAGTTCCCATATACAGTGAAGCGAATCAAGCCGTACTTCCAAGCTATTGATAAAATGCGTAGGACGTACAGTGATAGCTACGATCAAAAACGCTTTATGTCTGTGGTAAAGGATGTCAATGAATACAATCCAGACCTTGTAGTTTGCTTTTACAAAGATATCCATCCTACTTTTGTTGATGCTGTAAAAAAACAGAATAGGAAGGTGATTCATGTTAATCCTGATGCCATGACAACTCTTGGCTATCAGCAAGTAATAGCATCAAACTATGATGCCTGGTTTACCAAAGACCCTTACATGTTCAAGTGTTATAAAAACAAAATAAAACTCAATGTTTTTATCTATACTGAAGCTTTTAACCAACGTTATAATCCCAAGCCAGCATGCAGAAAGGCAGAAATGGAGAAAGAAATGGATATAGACGTAATGACCTATGGTACACTTTATCCATATCGTACTCGTATGATGAAAGCTCTTATGAATGAAGGTATAGATATAACACTATATGGAGTTGTTCCACATCGTTTCTTCGATAAAGATGTAGCGAAATGCTGTACAGGAAAGTATATCGTTGGCGAAGAGAAAGCACGCACCCTATATGGAGCAAAGATTGTGTTTAATAACTTTCATTTTGCCGAGGTAGAATCCGTTAATTGTAGATTTTTCGAGGCAAATGGTTGCGGTGCATTCCAGTTATGTGATTATAAACCAATCCTGAAAGACTTATTGCCGATTGATCCTGAACTTGTCTCCTTTAGAACGATAGATGAAGGAGCGGAGAAAGTAAAATACTATCTTGCTCACCCAGATGAAAGATACGCTATTGCAGAAAGAGTGTACCAGCATTTCTTGAAACATTATACATACGACCACTTGGTTCAGTATATTCTTAAAATAATTGAGAACTTATGAGGCTAATCTATTTCCACAGAAATAAGGATGCCGGTTTTAGCATCAATAAAGTCACCCAGACTATCGTTCGCGAGATAGAAGATAAAGAGGAATACTATATGCCTTCTGCAGGTGCCGGAATAAAGGACTTGGTTTCCAATATTTTGTTCATTATTAAGCATAGAAAAAAAGGAGCCATCCATCATATTACGGGTGACGTACATTATGGGCTTCTTGGCCTCATTGGATACACATCGGTTCTAACTATCCATGATACCGTGGGACTGGACTTTGTTAAGATGAACAAGTTTAAGTCAATGCTTTTCGAATGGCTATGGTTCAGATTGCCTATGATGATTGCTTCAAAAGTACTTTGCATTTCTGAGGTTACTAAAACTTACCTGCAAAAATACACTTCTCGTACGGACATACGTGTCATACACAATGCGATAGACTCAACTCTCCAATTCTCAGAGCCTAAACCCATAGAAGGTGCTGCTAACATACTCTTTATTGGAGTAAAAGAGAACAAGAACTTGCTTCGTTGCTTTGATGCATTAAAAGGAATAGATTGCCATGTAACAGTTGTCGGAAAACTTAGACCTGAGCAGATAAAGGCTCTTGAGGATAATGGTATAAACTACACAAATAAATGCAATTTGTCGGACGAAGAGTTGAATACGGAATACTATAACTGTGACATAGTCTCGTTCTGTTCTCTTTTCGAGGGTTTTGGGATGCCAGCCCTCGAAGGTCAACAGGCTGGGCGTCCTGTATTGTGCTCTTCCTTGCCAGTCCTCAAAGAGGTGGCTGGTGACGGTGCTTGCTTTGTGGATCCCTACAATGTAGAATCTATTCGTAATGGATATTTTAGACTCATAAACGATGAAGAATACCGTCAACAGCTTGTAGAAAAAGGGAAAATAAATGTGTCGAACTATCTTCCATCCGAAATAAAGAGACTATGGGAGAATGTGTATAATGAACTAAAGACTGAGAAATGAACATTTTTATATCTTGCGCTTTGTTTTACCCATCGAAGCTGGGTGGACCCGCTAACACGTTATATTGGTTGTCTAAAGGACTTATAGCTAGGGGCCACAAGGTGTATGTTGTTACCACTCATGATCACATAGAGGATAATACTATACCCATTAACCGCTTCACAATAATTGAGGGAATCAATGTTTTTTATGCCTCAAACAGGGTTCAGCTTTTATTGGAGTCTATCCGCGTTATGAAAAAATGCGAAGCCCTTATCTTGTCCTCTGTATGTTATAGCCCCGAACTGATTTTAGCTTGCGCAGGGCGATGGATGCGCAAGCGTGTTATATGGTCTCCTCGGGGAGAATTTGCTGAGAGTGCCATTGGAGGAAGGAAAAGTAAACTCGCTTTTTTCAATCTTATCAGGATGGCAGTGGGAAAGTATGTATTATTCCATGCAACTTCTCAAGATGAGGAAAATTGTATTCGGAAAATCTTGGGCAGTAATGTGAAAACAACAATCATACCTAATTACATGGAGATTCCGAGGCCGCAGAAAAGGCAAGTAGTCAAAACTCCGTATTTATTGTTTTTGGGTAGAATCGCACCAATAAAGGCTATTGAAAACCTGATAGAAGGTGCATCTATGTCTAAAAGATTCAGAGAAGGGGGCATGGAACTCAAAATTGCCGGAGGAGTTGAGGCACAATTTGAATCATATTATCAGATGTTGCAAGACCTGGTCAAGGAAAAGGGGCTAGAAAATAAGGTCGAATTTATAGGACCTGTTTCTGGCAAACAGAAGTTGCAAACGTATTGTGATGCACAGTTCTTGTTTTTAGTGTCAAAATCTGAAAATTTCGGGAATGTTGTGATTGAATCACTTTCCCAAGGGACTCCTGTTGTAGCCTCATTGGGAACACCATGGAAAGGTTTGAAAGATTCTCAAGCTGGTTTCTGGATTGATAACTCCCCAACCGAAATAGCAAACACCATTGATCATATTCTTTCTCTTACTCAGGAGCAATATGATGAATACAGAAACCATGCATTATCATATGTTGATACATTTAACATTTACACAAATACTGAGAATTGGGAGAATGTAATGTCATAAAAAGGGGCAAAAGAAAAGGCAATAATGCAGTATTAAATGAGAATTCACGGATTTTCAGTATCTGTAAAGGGGGTTTTCAAGGAGGCGGATGTATAGGTATTGCGTATGTGGGAGTGTATGAAGAGTTGTTGTCTCATGGTATCTAATAGACAAAGGTAGATGTGCTGTTCGTAAGTTCTTACATGATCATCATCCGATTATTATGAAAAACGATATATATGAATCTCAAAGTCAGTTCACTGCATATACTCAAATAGCTCAATTGTGTAATGAACGTTACTCTGAGATAGTAGTTTCCTATAAAACTACGGAGTGGTGTTGGGATTTGTTTCCTTTGGTATGGAAGTGGTGTCTTGAAAAAACTAAAGTAACCGTTTTCTGTTGGCCCACAAATGGCAAAATCCATCCTTTTGGAACATATTTACTTGCATGAAATTTTTCCGGAACGAGGATTGGAATATCCAATTTTCGACAATGAAATACATAATAAAAATCAATATTAAAATAGGTCAGTATTTAAAGACAAATTCCTGTTGATCACAGGCGGCACGGGCAGTTTTGGAAACGCCGTGCTTCGTCGCTTCTTGGATAGCGACATTAAAGAGAATAGAATCCTTAGTCGCGACGAGAAGAAGCAGGACGACATGTGCCACTTCTTCCAAGCAAATCGAGCCGATGTAGCCCACAAAGTGAAGTCCTACATCGGCAATGTGCGTATAAATGAATGTGTGGATATTGCCATGAACGGAGTGAATTATGTTTTCTCGGCTGCAGCGTTGAAGCAGGTACCGTCGTGCGAGTTCTTCCCGACGGAGGCGTATCGTACTAATATTGAAGGCACGAACAATGTGTTGCTCTCGGCTGTGGAGCATGGAGTAAAGAACGTAGTGGTTCTCTCCACTGACAAGGCGGCATACCCTATCAATGCCATGGGCATGAGTAAGGCACTTATGGAAAAGGTGGCGATTGCCAAGGGTCGTGAGTTGGGACAGGATGCCAAGACAACCATTTGCTGCACTCGCTACGGCAATGTTATGGCATGCCGTCTTTCACAAGTATGACTTGGTGTTCTGCCAGCAGTTGTCGCCCGTGATGATGTCGATGCCGGCAATGATGTATAAGAAGATAAGGAGGATACCTCTCTACGGCAGAAAAAAGTATCAAATCAAATAGAAAACAGAGAAAATGACTAATTTTGCATCGCCATTAGGGTAAAGAGCATAAAAAGTGAACGGATATCCCCGTTTTAGGTGGGTGGATATCGTCCGTTTTCTGCAACTTGCCATAGCGCGTGATGCCTGCCCAAAAGCAAGTTGGCAACCGTGGACTATTTGAAACGCTGTTTCAACGAAGACGTAAAGTTGCACAAAGTGTATCGTTACATTGACACGATGTACAACACGCAGCGTGAGAAGATACAAAACATCAGTGTTGCACATACGCGAGGATTGTTTGGAGGGCAAATAGGTATTGTATTCTATGATGTCACAGCACTCTACTTTGAATCGGCACGGGAGGATGTGCTACGTAGCCCAGGGTTCTCAAAGGATGGGAAAACTGCGGAATCGCAAATAGTTCTCGGGCTACTTGTCAGTCGCGACGGCTATCCTTTATCATACAACATTTTCAACGGCTCGCAATATGAGGGGCGCACACTTATCCCGATAATCGATGACTTTGTACAGCGATTCTCGCTCACAGACTTCATAGTGGTGGCCGATGCAGGACTGCTCTCGCACAAAAATATCACTTTGTTGAAGGCAGTAGGCTATAAATTTATACTCGGCGGGCGCATAAAGAAAGAGTCGGCAATGGTGCAAGACTGAGTTCTGGCCCTCGAAAAAGACAGCTGAAAGCTGAACGAAACGGCAATAAACGGCGATGAGCGCATCATCATCAGCTACTCCAACGAACGAGCCGCCAAGGATCGGCACAACCGAGAGCGAGGCATACAGCGCCTTCGCAAGGCCTATGCATCGGGGCACATCAGCAAGAAGAACATCAACCAGCGCGGCTACAACAAGTTTCTCACGATAGAGAACGATGTCATAGTGAGCATCGACGAAGTCAAAATCGAACACGACGCGAGGTGGGACGGACTGAAAAGCTACGTGACCAACACCGACCTGTCGGCAACCGACGTCATAGAGCAATATCACGGACTTTGGGTCGTGGAACGCGCATTTCGCATCACCAAAGGCACACTTGAAGCCCGTCCAATTTTCCACTTCACTGAGCGCCGCATTGAGGCCCACATATGCATCTGTTTTGTTGCCTACAAGCTCTATAAGGAACTCGAGCGTCTGCTGCGCATGCTTGGCATCCACCTCAGTGTCGACAAGGCACTCGACATCGCCAAGACCATATCAACGGGTACGGTGGCGCTCCCCGACGGCACACAGGACACTCGCATCATGCTCATGACAGAGGAGCAGCGTCAAATCCAGCCCCTACTCCCCCTCTATTTTCTGATTTGGGAGACCCATTGTCAAAGTCAAGAAATAGCCCCGAGAGTGGCTGTCGGACGACAGTAGCCTCGGGGTTGTTTTATTATAGTATATAAAAAAGTCGATTGCGCCGCCAAGGGGGCTGATTGTGGGCAATGCTGCGTGACTCACGGGATGATGTCGCGACAGCCTTAGTGGAGCGGTAGACGGGGTTCGAACCCGCGACCCTCAGCTTGGGAAGCTGATGCTCTACCAACTGAGCTACTACCGCGTGTTGGTAATTGTTTGTTTTTGTTCAGCCCTGCCCTCTCCTGCCTGCCGGCATCAGGGAGTGGGCGGTGCATAATCACGGATGCTTGCCAAGCATCACGGCATTCACCTGTGCCTCGCCGTCAACCTCGACGTATTTTATCGACACCGTGTCGCCAATGCTCCACGAAGCGCGCTTCGAGGGTTCGAGGTCGGGATAGCTGAAGCTGAGCGTGTCGCCATGCTCGTTTATGATGGTTATGCTGTTCATTGCGCCGTCGATAGCCACACCAATGGCAGTGAGTTCGCTGTCCACAGTCGCCTCGGGCGACACCGTAACCACCGTCGAATCATTGTCGCCGCCATTGCTGCCGGCTTTGCCGCACGACACCATGCCGATGCCCATAAGCCCAATCAGTGTTGCAATCAACGTCTTTTTCATAACTCCGCTTTTCAAAAATGTATGTCACATGTTATGCAAATTGCCGGGCAAATGCCCTAAACGAGCACCCTTGCGCACCCCGCAATTCATCTGCAAAGATACTTGTTTTTTTCCAATATCCCACATTTTGCATGATTTCTTTTTGGGTTGAACCCAAAGTGAAGCCGAAAAATCGCACAAACGCCAGCCAATAGCACCCGAAAGTGTACATTTAACTTCATTTTGCTTGAATGGGCACATTTGATGCCCACATGGTGAATATCTTTGCTCATGTAAACGGAACAATAACAAGAAAAAGCATATTCATCATGGCAACACAAACCTATCAAAACATGTGCGCCACCGACGACATCTATGCGTCGCTGATGATTGACGGCCGCACGGTGGCAAGTTTCTCCCGCCGCAATTTCAACAATCTGGGCGAGGTGATAAAGCTGATGTATCACATTGCCGGGCAATTTGCAGGCATGGCGCGGATGCTTGTGCGCAATCAGAGCAAAGGATGGAGCACCATTCTTCCGCTCACGTCGAATGCATCGGGCGCAGCCATACGGCGCACGCCGGTTGCCAAAAACGGACAATATCTCATTCCGTGGTAGGCGCTGCCATAGGTGCGCGCAAGCGGCGGCGGAATCGGCACAGCCCCGCCCCACACACGCGCCCCCTCGGTCACCTTCACTTTGCCATATAATCATCACACACAATATCTACACCTGAAATCGATGCCATGAATTGACACACATCATTCACCCCGTGAGTTTGCGAAAATTCCCGGGGTTGTTTTTTTTGCCGCCCCCGCAGCCACCCCACGCAGCCGCCCCCGCACCGCCCCACGCAGCCCTACCCACGCAGCCACCTCCGCCCTGCCGCCCCCGCTCCCACGCAACCGCCCTGCACAGCAAAGCGGCATAATGCAAAAACATCACAAAAAAAATGGCGTCGGATGATGATAATAATGATTTTTTTCAGTAATTTTACAAAGCAAAAAGCGCTATGCGCCACACCCACTGCCCGCCGCGGCAGGCACAGCTGCCATAACCAGCTGATTTACAAAGCATAGCGAGCGGAATAGGCATACGATTTTAGTAGAATTTTTATTATATTAATAAGAACTATTATGGTTTATACACAAGAAGTACAACACATGTGTTGTGTAGCAAAGGGTGCTAACCATCCTTCAGCTCCAATACCAGAGGAGGGAAAATGGGTTAGAGCAAAAGAAATCAAGGACATTTCCGGTTTTACACACGGCATTGGCTGGTGTGCACCACAACAAGGTGCCTGCAAGCTTTCGCTGAACGTGAAAGAAGGCGTGATTCAAGAAGCACTTGTCGAAACAATCGGATGCTCGGGTATGACACACTCAGCAGCAATGGCAGCCGAAATTCTCCCCGGCAAGACCATCCTTGAAGCATTGAACACCGACCTCGTTTGCGACGCCATCAACACAGCAATGCGCGAATTGTTCTTGCAGATTGTTTACGGCCGCACACAATCGGCATTCTCGGAAGGCGGTTTGCAAGTTGGTGCAGCTCTCGAAGACCTTGGCAAGGGTCTGCGCAGCCAAGTAGGTACTATGTTCGGCACACTGGCAAAGGGCGTACGCTACCTTGAAATGGCCGAAGGCTATTGCACACGCATGGCACTCGACGAGAACAACGAAGTGATTGGTTACGAATTCCTTCACCTTGGCAAGTTCACCGAAGCCCTCAAGAAAGGAAAGACCCCGGAAGAAGCAATCGAAGCAGCAAAGGGACACTACGGTCGCTTCGACGATGCAGCTAAATATATCGACCCACGCAAAGAATAATTAGGAGGACAACATTATGGCAATTAGAGAAGTAAAATTTGAATCTCAAGACCGTCGTATGAAGCAAATTCTTGCTGCATTGAACGAAAACGGCATTAAAGATATTGAAGAAGCTAATGCTATATGCGAAGCTGCAGGTATCGACCCATATTTGACTTGTGAAGAAACACAGCCAATCTGCTTTGAAAATGCGAAGTGGGCTTACGTAGTAGGCGCCGCCATCGCTATCAAGAAGGGCTGCAAGAACGCTGCCGATGCTGCCGAAGCAATTGGCATCGGTTTGCAATCGTTCTGCATTCCCGGTTCTGTTGCCGACGACCGCAAGGTTGGTTTGGGCCACGGCAACCTGGCAGCACGTCTTCTGCGCGAAGAAACCAAGTGCTTTGCCTTCTTGGCAGGTCACGAATCGTTTGCTGCTGCCGAAGGCGCAATCAAGATTGCTGCCAAGGCCGACAAGGTGCGCAAAGAACCTCTTCGCGTAATCCTCAACGGTCTGGGCAAGGATGCAGCCAAGATTATCTCGCGCATCAACGGTTTCACTTATGTTCAAACCCAGTTCGACTATTTCACCGGCGAACTCAATGTTGTTGACGAACACCCATATTCTAACGGTCCTCGCGCCAAGGTTAAATGCTACGGTGCCGACGACGTTCGCGAAGGTGTTGCCATCATGTGGAAGGAAGGCGTTGACGTGTCAATCACAGGTAACTCTACCAACCCAACCCGCTTCCAGCACCCGGTAGCCGGCACTTACAAGAAGGAACGCGTATTGGCAGGCAAGCCTTACTTCAGCGTTGCTTCAGGTGGTGGTACAGGTCGTACTCTTCACCCCGACAACATGGCAGCCGGTCCTGCTTCTTACGGTATGACCGATACCCTCGGCCGTATGCACTCCGACGCTCAATTCGCAGGTTCGTCATCAGTTCCTGCTCACGTTGAGATGATGGGCTTCCTCGGCATTGGCAACAACCCAATGGTAGGTTGCACCGTAGCAGTAGCCGTTGACGTTGCTACTGCCCTTTCAAAGTAATATCCCACTCGCGGAACATTCAATACTCACTTTGAAGAAACTTAACGAGGCAGTGTCGTTTGAACAACGACACTGCCTCTGTTTTTTTGGGTGGGTGGGAACATCACACGGCGAAACCCACCGTGCGGCGCACAGGCACCCTCAGCACATGCTCGGAAGGCACATTCAGCACCACATCCTCGGCACGCACGGTGCGAAGCTCGTCGGCATCAACACACCCCGACAAGCCGTACTGCTTGGCAACGCGCTGAGCAACATTGCTCACAATCACGTTTTCGACATATTCTGCCACCCAACGAGCATTGCTGAAGCAAGCATCCTTCTCGGCAACCACCTTGGCGATGGTGGCTTTCATGCCCATCTCGGCTTCGGCATCAAGCACATAGTCGAGTTGCCCAAGCAGGCGCATGGCAATCGTGGTTAGCTCGTCGGCATCGTAATCGGGGAAACGGAACTTGTGTGGAAAACGACCCTTCAGCCCGGGATTCGAACTCATCATTTCGTTCATCTCCTTCTCGTAGCCGGCAAGAATCACTATCATATCAGGGTCGGGCTGCGCCAGCACCGTCAACAGCGACTCAATCACACGCAATCCGAAGTCCTCCTTCCTGCCATTATATAATGTATAAGCCTCGTCGATAAACAACACATTGCCGCGCGCCAGCGCCAGCACCTCGTTCACGTTGTTCTCGGTGTCGCCAATATACCTGCCCACAAGCTTCGAACGCTCGGTCACAACCACATCGCCCTGCGAAAGCAGCCCCATTGAATGAAACACTTTGCCAATCATCTTAGCCACAGTGGTTTTACCCGTTCCGGGGTTGCCCGTGAACACCATGTGGTTGGGCATCGACAAGGTGGACTTCAGCCCTGCCCTGCGGCGCATATCCATAAATCGCACCTTGTTTATTGCAAACGAGATGTCCTCCTTGAGCGTTTTCAGTCCAATCAAGTTGTTGAGTTCGCTCATGCTCTCGGCAAAACCGTCGGCACGTCGTTCAAATGCCAAATCGCGCAGGTCGGCGGCAGTGACTACCGACAGTTGCCGCTCTACATTTTCGCTGTGCCTGTCGTACTCATCAAACAAGCGCTTGTTCAGCCTGTCCTTGATGATAGCAATCAGCTTGTCGTTAATCAGCTGCAAGGCACTGCTGCCAAGCCCGAGGTTTGCCGCATCGCGCTTAACCACCTGCTGAACCAGCAACTCGGCTTCAGCCGACAACACATATTTGAAATAGTTGAACACCGACGACACATAATGCACCAACTCCACTTCGCTCCTGATTTGATACTGCAAAGGCAGGCAGCCGTCGAAGTGCCGTTTCAACGCAGGATAGGTGGCAAACAGCGCATCAATCTCTTGCTTTGTGCCACACAGCACCATTGTCCATTCGATGTCCTTCTCAAGATAATACAACATCTGCTTCACCAGCACGGCATTCTGTGCAACCAACAAAGGCGAAATGTTCCTGACTATTATTCCGTGGAATTCGTTTTTCAGCGTCTGCTCAAAATCGTCGATTTCAACCTTTGTGAGCACAGAAGCGCAAATTTTTTCAACGTCAACCTCCAACAAGTCGCGCATACAAAGCAACTGCGGCAAGGCAAACTTTTTGTCGTAGACAACAAAGCACCGGTTCACCGGAGTGTAAGCATTGTTGTTGTATCTACGCCATTTCCTCAGCAGGCTCGATTTTGCCGATTCAATGGCAGTGTCGACCACGCATGCCACGCCGGGTGTCTTGAAGAACGACGTCAGACTCTGCTGATTGATGCCCATTTCTTCAATAATCCCCTCGCGGCTCTGCGGCGTGGTCTTGCCGTGCCCTATGCACTCAAATTGCCTGCCATCGTAGTTGAACGTATAAGTACCAATCGGGGTGCAGCAATAATACACTACAAAAGTGTATACATCGGGCAGCCATGCATAATCCGACTTCAAGAGCAGTTTCACCGGCTTGTTGCCACCGCAATCGCCGGTCGAGGCTTTCCCCATTGGCAAATAGTCGTCGTTGAAGCATTTCACCTCAACCTCACAATCTTCCTTAGGCGCCTCAGCAAAGTAGAGCGACAGACACACATCGCCACTGACAGTGCGGCTGTCGTGACGACGAACCGAAAGGTTTGTCAATTCAATTGGCATCTCCACCGAAGTGTCGACGTCATTGTTCTTGGTATTCTTAGTAGTTGATAAACAAATGTCAAACAATGCCTCACCAAAATCTTTTTCTTCATTTACGTTTTTCATATATAATTCATAGCTAATTTGCGAAGCGCCTCCGGCAAAGTGCATCACCGTGGCAATGCAACCTCTGAATGGCGGCGCTTCATGGTTAAATAAATTAATTACAATAACACACATTCAGCATCGTATTGCATGGGTAGCTTTTGGCGGTAAAATCACCTCAAGCACACCCCCCGAAACACGATGCAGCCAATACGTCAAGGAGCGCAGCAATCCCCGGCAAGGAGCAAGACACACCTTTCAGCAGCACGGTATGCAACCATGCAATCAGGTTGAAAACGCCTGTACCGATACTCAGCACACACTATCTTGCTTCATTTGCCATTGATGCTGTTGTCATTATTATTGATTTGTGTTAAGGTGAAATATTGATTGACTGTTTTTTCACACTATTGTGAACTATTAGAATGTTTTCCGTTGCTTTGGTTTAATCGTGCCTTAAATTTTTTTACATTTTCAGCAAAAAACGATGCGAGCAGCAGGTTGGATGATAATCAAAACCCACTGCTCGCAAATGCTTTGCCGTTATTTTCTTTTTGCTATTCCGCTGTTCGGTGATATTATTCTTCTACAGCAAACATGGGGTCCCACGACGGAAGCAGAATCGGTTTTTGCTTCAGCATCTTCTGTATGTCGGCAGGAACATATTTCTTGTCGATAACAAAGCGGAACATATATTCATTAAACCATTCGTCGGTCATCACCAGGTTGCCTTTGAAACCGCTGCCGGCACCCCAGCTGTTCTCAACCATCCAACGGGTTGGAGCATTGGTGGCAAGGTCAACGTCCACAGCGATAAGTGTCATGGCGTGCGACGAACCGCTTGCATGGGTTAGGATTCGTTCGCGCTTGTCCATGGTCAGGTTCAAGCCGAGCAACGAGTTGTAATCGAAGTTGTTCAAGTCGCAAGTGCCCACTTGGCGATTGAGGAATTTGCCCACATCACACGAAATATACATTGCGTTGTTGTCCTTGATTGACTCGATAGCCATAGGCTTGATGTCGTCGATAGGCAAATTCAAGTATACCCAGTCGTGACCCTCGTAGGTGTGACGGTCGTACTGAATCTGATAAACCTTGCCATATTCGCGCGACGGGTCGTTCATCAGCAGCACATAGTCAGCGGTCAAATCCTTGTCGCCCCACAGTTCCTTATAGAACGATTGCGGTGTGTAGGTCTTCACGCTTTTCACCGTGCCCGCAGTGTTCTTCATCTCCCAAGTGAATTCCTTTGGAGGAATACCGTAAGCCAATGTGAGAATGCGATAGATGTTTCCCAGCATTTTCACCTTTTCAGCCTCGAGTTCCTTAGCCTTACTGCCTTTCTCCGCCATCTTGCGCAGCTGCATGCCGTAGTCGCGCAACTGCCATTTCAGCTGCGACGAAATCTGCGATGTGGCATTGCTCGAATGGGTTTCAGGCATAACCGACTTAGGCACAACACCATATTTCTTCACCAAATCGGCAACGCCGGTGAATGTACCGCCATCGCTCAGCGGATTCGAGAACAACCAGTCAACAAAGCGGTCGTCGAACGGCTTGCCGGCAGTGTCGATTACACCCTGCAGAAAGAGGTTCGATTTCTCAAGCTGGTCGTAGAAAAACAAGTAGACCTGCGACAATTCCAATTCAGGCAGGCTGTGTGCATTGATTGCCTGCGAACGCAATACGTTCATTCCGGTGAACAGCCAGCAGCGGCCCGACTGCTTTTGGTCGGTGATGCCTTTAGTGTGCACCTGATAGGTGAACTCGCCTTTCGACACGCCGTTAAGCGTGGAAATGTCAGTTGCAAGCGTGTTGAGCGCAGTGTGCGCCATGGCGTTACGCACCACCTTGTCGGTGGTAGACTGTGGCTGGCTCGACAATTGCTCAAGAACCTTTGGCGTGATGGCTGTTTGCCCGAGTGATGCAAAGCATATGCCTGCGCCAAACATTGTTGTTAACAAAATCTTCTTCATAAATTATTATCAATAGACGTTTATAATTATCTTTTCATCACCACCTCATACGATTCAATTCGCACCTTCAGCTTGTATGGCGTGGCACTTCGGCGAGGCTTGGGTCCGGCATAGTAATACAATCTTTTGGTGTCGAACGAACGAATTTGCGCCATCGCAGTTTCGCCTTGCGCCAGGTTGCAGGCAACGGTTTCGGTGCGGCTGTGCAGCGTGGCGCCTTTCATGTCGGTGTAAACAAAAGTGATGGTTACATGCCCTATCGGGCTGCCGGTGTTGTTGGTAACAAAAAATGTTTCGTAACGGTCGCTCAGGCGCTTGCTGTAGCCTTTCAGCACTATGCCACCCTCAACAAAGCTGCATTTGCCGCCCTGCAAGGTGTCAGCCGCCACCGTGTCGAATGGCACCACAAGGTTTTCGGCGGCAGTCTGCTGCCTGCTCAATCCCTTGCGTGTGGTATTGACACGCGCCATTGCCGATGTTGCAACAATCGCCGCCAACAATATGACCATTATCTTTTTCATTGCCTCATGCCAAATGTTCACAAATAACGTATCACTCCGCCGGCTGTGCCGTCGTCGTCGCGCGCCGGGAAAACCTTTCTGAACCCGAGCGGCACTTTTGCCTCATCGTAATCGGTGAGTAGCGAAATGCCCTTGAACAACGATGGCAGAAACCTTGCAAAGTTAGCACGGAATTTCAGCCTCCACCTCGTTTTCTCAAACGTGAGAACATCGGCTTTGCCCGACAAGGTGGCAACGCACTTCACCGGACGCTCCAACCCCGACAGGTTCATCTCGCTGTAAATCCACAACGCATATTTATCGTGCTCGGCACTTGGCTTAACATATCCCACCACGGTGCCCGGCTCGATGTCGTAGGCTTCCGAATCGACATACACTATCCTGTAGGTGAGCCGCTCGTCGCTTGCGTCGGCATCGGTTCGCTCAATCAGCAGCGTGGTTTGTTCTTCGTTGAAATACCAAAGCCCTTCCACAGACTGCAACGGCATCGCCCGCAGCCGCCGCTCCAAGGCTTCGCGGCTGTAGTCGCCGGCAACCAACGACGACACCTCGGGCATGTGGTCGTTGTTCATTGCCCGACACATACCTGTGGCTACACCCAAGGTCAAGCCACACACCACAGCAATATTTCGCATCACATGGTTCATGCTCCGGGCTGATGGTTTCACATCAATTTGTTGCAAACTTATACGTCAAGCCAAAGCTCAAAATTTCCTTAAACTGCCAATAGCTCCACTTGTCGTTGCGCTTTGCACTCTTGTCGTAGCGCAAGTGGGTGTAGAACTGGGTAATCAGGTTGCGAGTGACATTGAAGTTGAACGTGTTCTCCCAGTCGCCTTGCACATATTCGTAATTCGAAAACACATACAAGCGGCTCGACCACGAAATTGCCTGATTGAATTTGCAATTCACCTTTGCCTCGAGTTTCGAACCCACATCGTGCACGGTGTGATGTCCGTCTTTGATGCCGAAGCTTGTAGGAGAAGGATTCACGTCGGACGTACACATTTTCATATTATACGAAACCGGCGAAATCGACAGGTTGATAGTGCGCCAACCGTCTTTGCTGGCATTGCTGTAGGTTATACCCACCGCCACGTTCAGTTCGCCGGGGCTAAGAAACGCAGCCTTGCGGTTGTTGGTGTTCGATGTATAGTTGTTAAGCAACTGTGTCTTGAATTGCATGGTGGCTGAATAATACCACTTCTTAATGGCTTTGATACCCACCAAAGTGTTTATCTGCAACAGGTCGTCGCTTATGCTGTAGTTTCTTATCGAATCGTTTGGCGCCGAGTTGATGCCCAACTTATAGCGCACAGTATTGGAGAACAGATAGTTGGGATGCAGATTCTGGTTCAGCTGCACAGACCATTGCATATCGCTGAGCACATTCAGCACGTTGTTGCCGCCCTGATACCAGTTTTCCGACATATATGCCTGCGAAAACTGCAGCGAGGTGACAAACGAATGCAGCCAATGGTGCACCTTCACCTTCTCCATCTTGGCGCCGACTCCCACATCGCCATAGTCGCGCGGCGCTATGGTGAGTGTGCGATTTTTGGGGTCTACAACGCTGATGAATTCCTTGGGTGCCTCGGGCAGCTCGTTGACATTATATATCACATAGTCGGGGTGCGATGCTATTGTTGCATAGCGCAACTGATTCACCTTGTTGGTTTCTCTGATGTCGTCGTTCAGCCAACTACGGTCCACGTCGAGCGCATAATTGCCGTTGGCATTCCATGCAGCTATGGTGTCGGTAGTCAACGTCTGATGGCTAAAAATCAGCGGCACGAAGGCATACGACGGTTTCAAATCTATTGTATCATAATCGAGAGTGCGCCAGTCGTTGAGTGTGATAGCCGGTACTCGAGTCAACTCTTCCACTTTCACGCTATCCATTTTGTTATGTTTCAACGAATCTTGGCCAAACGCACTTATGCTTTGCAGCGCTATCGTCACAACTGCAATACACACAATACTGCTCTCTGCTATTGTCTTTCTTCTCATTGCTATATTTATTGTTTTATCTCATTCTTTGCAAATTTAGCAAAAAACAGCCTCTCGAACAAATATTTTTGATATGTTAAGAAAAACCCACTCCCCTAACACAATGCACTCCTCTTCTGATAGCCAAGGGTCTGTTTCGCAAATAACGACAGGACACAGGCTCTATATTGTCACTTTCACGCCCACAAACAGCGAACGGGGCATCGTTGGGCCATAAATGTAGCCTGAATCTCGCATCTCGCCGCGGTCGAAGTCGTTCTGATAGCTATTGAAAATGTTCTGAACTCCGCCGTTGAGCTGCAATGTGGCATAATCGAACACTCTGAAGTCGTATGCGAGCTTAAGGGTGGCGTCGAAGAACGACGGAGTTTCAACAGCCACATCCACATCGGTGCCCGAGCCTTGCAGGTGCTGCACAAGCATGCTGCCGGTGTAGGTGGCAGACAACGATGCGCTGAGGCATTTTGTAGGATTATATTTCAGTGTTACATAGCCGTAAAGGTCGGGTGTGCGGAACATACGCTTAACGGGCTGCACGTTCTCGTCCTCGCTCCAGTATTCGGGGCTCTTGTAACGGCTGCGCTGATAGGTTGCGCCCAGCTGCATCTGCAGGTGCTTGCTCCACACTGCCTTTGCCTCAAGATTCATACCCCAAACCGTAGCGCCCGAACCGTTGTAACGCTCCAGCACCTGATTGCCCTTGGCATCAAGTTCTTCGAGTTTTCGCAATGCAAACACATCGTCGAGTGCGGTGTAGAACATCTCAAAAAGCACATTGGTTTGCGCGCTGCCAATCGACCCATACCAGTCAACCGATGCGCTCAAGCTCTGCGAACTTTCCTCCTTAAGTCCTTTGGCAAGCACTGTCACCACGCGTTCGCCACCCACTACTGCCACATGAAAATCTTCATCATAGGCCTGCGGCGAACGGAATCCGGTGGAGTACGAAAGGCGGAAGTTCAAACGGTCTGAAGGGTTATATCGAATATTGGCGCGGGGCGAAATAATGGCATTGTCAATCAGCGAATGTTTGTCGATGCGAGCCCCCACGAGGAAACCCCATCGGTCGGTGCGCCACTCATTTTGCAAGTATCCAGAGTAAATATCCACCTTTTGCGTCACATCGTGATCGTAGCCCAAGGTGACATCGTTCAAATAATTATGGTTATACTCCACTCCTGCCACCAATTCCGATGGCATAAACCACAGCTTCTTGAACTGATGTGTGAACTGTGCGCCGCCCACTGCCACAAAATCTTTGGTTCTGCCGTATGCGTTCTCGTCCATACCACTACCGTAGTAGCTGTTTCGGCGGGTGTTTTGCATGGCGGCAAACACGTTCAGCTTGTTGCTGTAATCGCTGTTCCAGATGTCGAACGAAACGTCGGCAGCGTGTATGTTGTGGTCGGTTTGTTCAGCCACATTCGCCATGTGCGGCTGCAAGTCGAGGTTGTCGCCTCCACGTCGGTATTCGTGGGTACCATGATATTCAAAGGTGAGCTTCGAGAAATCGGATGTACGCATAAATGTGCGCAAGCCCATGGTTTGTGTTTTGAGTTGTGGAATCTCGGTGTAGCCGTCGCTGTCGTGGTCGTAGCCGTCGCGAACACGATTCTGTCCGAACACAAACGCACCGATTTTCTGGTTGTCGCTCACCACCGACGCATTCAGCGTGGTGTTGTTGTCGAGGGCGCTGCTGGTGCCTATCGATGTGAGGGTGTGCGAGCCTTCGGCGGTGTTGTTCAGCGGGTCACGAGTGATGATGTTCACCGTTCCGCCAATCGCCGACGAGCCGAACAATGCCGAACCGCCACCGCGCATCACCTCCACGCGCTCAATCATGTTGGCAGGAATCTGCTCCAAGCCATACACGCCTGCCAATGCCGAAAACACCGGACGCGAATTCATCAGAATTTGCGAATAATGTCCGTCAAGCCCGTTGATGCGCACCTGCGTGAAGCCACAATTCTGACAGTCGTTTTCTACTCGCACGCCAGGTTGGAAACTCAAGCCTTCAGCCAGGCAGCTGGCACCGACCATGTCGAACAGCTGGCCGCCAACCACGCTCACCAGCGAACTGCTGTTGCGGCGTTTCACCTCGCTTTTGTTGCCTGTCACCACCACGGTCTCAATCTGGAATACGTCTTGCTTCAGTTCGAATTGCACCTCGGCTGTATGCCCTTTACGCACCTTCACTTTGCGGGTTTGTGGCACATAGCCTATGCCCGAAATTTCAATTTCATAGTCGCCCTCGGGAATGTTTTTCAAGAAATAGTGTCCGGTGGCGTCGGTGTTTGTGCCGATGTTTGTGCCCAGCAGGCGCACAGTTAGAAATGGTATGTGTTCGCCGGAGCCTTGCTCCACTGCGTGTCCCTGAATGTGGGCGTCGGTCAATCGCTCGGCACCCATAATGGTTGCTTGCACCGATGCGCAAAGCATCAGTGCCAATATGATTAATTTGTTCATTGTGTGATATTCTGTTTGTTGAATGTAATAGTAATAATTGAATAATTGAATGTGCCAATACACATTCCATCCTGCGCCACATCAAAAAGAGGGAGCGCATACTTGTCCTAAAAAAATTTTAGTAAGGGGTATATTCAACAAACAGGGGGACCGCGACGATGAAAATGCTTCAACGGCACCACCACGGGCTGGCAAAGCATCGATTCATGACCAAGTGTCCTTATCCACTCAATCGGCCCAACAATTATTGGAGCATTGTCTACTACAAACACCACATGGTTTAATTGGGCAATTGAGTAGACAACCTGACTGTTGCCGTGATGTGCCTCGGTGAACGGGTGTGAGTGCCACACCTTCACATTGTTCACTTCGTGAGAGTGATAGAACAGCGTGCTGCCGCAATACAAAAAGCTCACGGCAAACAGAAGCATCATTGCCAACAATTGCTGCTTCTTTTTGATATTTTGGCTGTTACCTATCATCTATTTTCAAGGCCGCAAAGATAGGAAAAATTTTGCAACCTCGCAACAGCACAATGCCCACAGGCAAAACACCTGCAGCACAGCGGGTTTCAATCCACACTTCGCATCAGTTGGCAGCCACTGCTATTTTCTTCGATTTTGTGGAGTAATGCACGCCGTCGCACGAGATGCTTGCCCGATAGACGTAGATGCCTCGCGGCACACGGCTACCGCTTGAGTCGCACAGCGTCCAGGTGATTGGCAGCGTTTCGCCGTAAGCGCTCTTACCGCTTTGGGTGGCGCTCCACACTTCACGGCCCATAAGGTCGAACACTTGCAACTTTACGTTAAGCATTGCCTCCGGACGGTTGTGCTTGATGTAGAACACAGCGTCGGTGACTGCCGGGCATGCCGTGGTGTAGACATCGTAGAACTCGGGCTTTAACCCTTCTTCAACCACAAAACTGATGGTTTTCTCACTCGAATTGCAGAACACGTCCCACACCTTCAGGCGCAGCGTGTGTTCGCCGGGCGTGAGTTTTGGCAACGCATAGGTTATGGTTCCGGCATTGCCCTCGTGGCTGTACGATGGCGTGAAATAGCTCGACACGTCGTTGTAGGTAGTTGTGCCGTCGACTTGCAGTGTAATGTCGTGACCTATGCCACCACCCGAGAAGTTTATGCCGTCGGGGTCGGATATGCTGGCAATCACCAGTGGCGTGTCGTTCACCTTGTCGCCATCGGCAAACGTGGGGCTGTTGAGCACTAAGCTTTCAATCTCGGGTCCTTGGTCGTCACCCGTCACCGTTTCGTCGTAGCCATAAATATAGAACTGGTCATTGCTGCCCATTGCTTCGCTCGCCAAGGCATTGCTGTAGGCATAGAGGCAGATACGTGCCGGGCTATAGTTGTCGAACGCGGTGGCCGACGACAGCTCGCTGGGCACGGTCACCCGCACCCTGAAGGTGCCGTTTGTCACCGAGTCGCTCACTATGGCAAGACGGTTGCTGCGGTCCTGAAATGCAAATTCCTCACCATCGTCGCCGTAGCCCAATGTCACCACGCTTTGCTCGGCATCGTAGAGTGTAGCCACGAGGTTGCCACTGAAGTCGGAGGCAAAATTACCGTCGGCATCGAGCACTCTGCCCTCAAACGTGAGTTGCTGGCGTGCCTGGAAGGTGGGCATATCGTCGGAGCCCACTTCGTAGCCGTTGATTCGTTCCACGGTTGCCACATATTCGGGATAACGCAGGCGCATTGCCGGGTCGCCGAACAGCACATAACGCAGACGGTTCTCGTCGCGCACGTCGTTCTTGCCCAGGCGCACAAATTCGCCAATGGTGTGGTGCTTGCCCTCGCTGTTGCGTGCAAAGGCATATTTTGCCACGGCATTGTTGAGCGTGCCGTTGTTGGGAATGTAAGCCACTCGTGTTGCCGACAGCTCGGCTATCACACCTCCACTCGCATTCAAATACATTATCTCGCCACCAGTGATGTCGTTGGCATCGAATTTGGCAAAACTGCAGGTGGCAGCAAACAGGAACGGATAGTGCCGGTTGTAGAAATTGTTGATGTCATACCATGTGAGCATTTGCTCGCCTGTCCAGCTGGTGGTGTTGGCGTGCCCGATGAAGCTCAACCAGAATATACCCTCGTCAATTTGCCTATAAAACAGGTCACGACCCACTTGGCACACTCTAGCACCGCCCGAGCTCTTGTTGTCGTAGGCGTCAACGTAGATGCGGTTGAACTGATAGTCGGCGGCTCCGTTGCGGCTGTACAGGTCGATTATCGATTCGGCTTGCTCCATATGCTTGCCCGAATTCTGGTCGTCGGCTATCACCGTTGCCCGCGTTTTCCACGCACCGTAATCGGGACTGCTAACGTATTTATACAACTTGTCGACCACCGCTTTGGCTTCCGACACGCTCTTCACAGGCATGCGTCCTACGCCTATCGACAGCTTTGAGCTTGAAAGGATGCTGCCCTCGTTGTCGCCGAGCATCACCAATATGTCGTCGGTGGTAAACGATGAGTATTCGCTGGTGCTCTCTTCGCTCTGCCATGTGAGCAGCATAGGATATCGGTTCGCTTTCACTTGCTCGGTGAGCTGACGGTTGTCGTAACTGCCATCGCCAAACAGCAGCAAGTGCTGCAGGCGATGACCCTCGGTGTCGGTGCCACGGTCGTAGAACATCTTGCAAAGCTTGCGATATGCCATCACATCGGGCGTGCCCGATGAAAATTCGTTATAAATCTTCTCAGGCTCTACCACCAGCACGCGCATTGCATCGAGGCTCTCATGAAGGGCTGCCACTCGGCACGCTTCGCCGGCAAACTCTTTGGGGGTGATGATTATCATGTCGGGGGTTGACTCGCCATGTAGGTCTTGATTGCTCACCTCGCCCACCAAATCGGGAGCGGGCAGTGCCGTTTTGCTATCGAATACCACATACGAGCGCAAGCCCGACGCATACGGTGCAAAATTTATGCCGCCATCGCCCGGCTGCAGGTTCATCACCACGGGCTGCTGTGCCATAGTCACATCCCACACCACAATGCCATCGCCGGCTCCCTCAAGGCTGAAAGTAACGTTTCCGCTTGTGTTATATCCAAACTCTATCACACCGTCAGAGTTTATTGCCAACCGGCGGGGGTAGTTCACCGTGATGCAGTCGAGGCGTGCTGTACTCAGCACCCCGTCGTACTGTAGTCCGATGGTATAGGCAAGTTCTTCCACCGATGGCAGACTGAACTTTTTAAGGCTATATGATTCGCGAATAAACTGATGTTCGTCGTCGGTGGGACCAATCTCATCAACCGTCGCGCTGCTCAGTTGCGTGCCATAGGCACGATACTGCAACCGGGAGCTGCCGCCTTGCGTGTTTGCGCCAAACACCGTGAGAACGCTAATCTCACCCTCGGGCACATAGCCCGGCAATGGCAGTTTGAAAGTCTGCGTGGTGCTGAAGCGGAAATCCTCGCCCCACAGACGCTGCCCTGATTCGCCGGCGGTCGCCAGTTCGCGCTCATAATAAGTGCGTCCCACAACCTCTTTCACCACCTCTGCCGCGCCATCGACAGGCACTGTGCTCGTGGTCATCACCTCATCGCTTTCATCGGCTTCTACGTCGCTGACAAAATAATATCCCGCGGTGGCATAAGGATGCTGCTCTTGCTTGTAGGTGAGGCCGTACTTGCCACTTTTCCATGTGGTGGCGCCAACGCCGTAAAACAAAATAGCGTCGTCGCTGCGCATCACTGCCACCTGCGGCAGGTCATCCACCATATTAGCCTTGGTGAGTGCCTGACCGATAGGCGCACCGCCGTAGCCGTACACCTTCAACCGTGAGATGTCGCTAAAACCCCAGCGCCGGGCATCAGCCGAAGTGATGCGGTATACGCCACTCTCCTTCACGACAATCTTCACCCATCGGCCTGATGCCAACCGCGATTGTTGGCGATAGCTTTCTGCCTCAAACGCCCAGCCACCTGCAACCACGCCCATGGCGCAAGCCACCGACATCAGCTTTCGCATTATACTTGTTCCTGTCATAGTATGCCGTTTTTTTCGATATTCCGTTCTTAATAGCTTCAAAAAAATGAATTTTTTTTGACACGCATGCGCTTCCCTTATTTTTTCGCATTTCGCAGGCAGCCTTGCCGTGCAAAGCGCACTTGGGACTGCACACATCGTATCATAACTTAAACGTAGTTTACCCTCGTTTTATTGCACATTACTCGCACCTTTTTCAATGTGTTTTTTGCCACAAACCGCTCGCGTCACTTGCCTTTTTGCAGATTTATTCCTATCTTCACCGCACAAAACCAAAAACCGTAACCCAACCATAACTCTCATTGCACAACCAACAGCCGGTATTTATTTTTTTGACAAAAACTAAACAATATAACTGTATTATGAAAAAGATTAGTCTAATATGTTCACTCGTGGCAGCATTAGGCGTTACATTCACCAACGCCTATGCCCAGGAAAGCGATTTCGACCTTAGTTCGCAACGCGGCGAAAAACAAGATGTAGCATCGGTACCCGGAAAGAAAATCGACCACCAAGGCATTGTGGTCAACCCCACACCTCACGCTATGGAAATCAACCGCGAAGCAGTGCTCGACGTTCAGGCGGGCTTCAACGTGAAGGACACCAAGAAAAAGTTCGCCGAACCTCTTGCCGGATGTGGCATCAAATCGAGCGCTAACGGTCAGGCTCTGCGCATCGACTTTGGCAAGAAATACACTAAGAAAGCCAACGTGAAGGCTGTTTCGGGCGCCTACCGTCTCACCGTCGGCAAGAAAGGAATCGACATTTGCGGTTACGACGAGCGCGGCGCATTCTATGGTTTGATGACCTTGCGCCAACTCCTCGAATCGCCGGCTTGCAAAGGTGGAAAACTGCCCTACCTCACCATCAACGACTATCCCGACCTGCCCGACCGCGGCGTGGTTGAAGGATTCTATGGCACTCCTTGGAGCCACGAAGTGAGGCTGTCGCTTATCGACTTCTACGGCCGCCACAAAATGTGCACCTATCTCTACGGACCCAAGGACGACCCCTATCACAGTTGCCCTAACTGGCGTAAGCCTTATCCCGAAAAAGAGGCTCAACAGATTAAAGACCTTGTGGATGCCTGCCGTAGAAACTACGTTGACTTTGTGTGGGCTATCCATCCGGGGCAGGACATAAAGTGGAACGAAGAAGACTATCGGAATTTGGTGAACAAATTCAACCTTATGTACGACCTTGGAGTGCGCTCGTTTGCCATCTTCTTCGACGACATATCGGGCGAAGGCACCAACCCGGTGAAGCAGGTGGAACTGCTCAACCGCCTGCACAAGGAATTTGTTGAGGCTCGTGGCGACGTGACAGCGCTCACCGTATGCCCTACCGACTATTCCCGCCTGTGGGCAAACCCCACGCCACAAGGCAGCTTGGCAATCTACGGCAACACGCTCCACCCGTCAATAAAAGTATTCTGGACCGGCGACGTGGTTTGCAGCGACCTCACCGCCGACACCATGCACTGGCTCAATTCGCGCATCAAGCGCCCGGGCTACTACTGGTGGAACTTCCCTGTCACCGACTACGCCCGCCACATAATCATGCAAGGCCCCACCTACGGACTCGACACAACGCTTTCTGCCAACGACCTCTGCGGTCTGGTAAGCAACCCTATGGAGCACGGCGAAGCATCGAAACTTGCACTTTACGGCGTGGCAGACTACTGCTGGAATATTGCTGAGTATAACCCAATCGACAACTGGGAACGCGGTCTTGCCGAGCTGACTCCCGAAGCGCTCGACGCTTACCGCACATTCGCCATCCACTCGTGCGACACCGAGACCGGCTACCGCCGCGACGAGTCGTGGGAAACCGAGATTTTCACTATCGACCATTACACACAACAGCAATACTCCCGCTTGATGGACGAATTCAAAAAGGTTTCGACTGTTGAAGCAACAATGAAAGCACACTGCGCCAACAAGCTGTTAATGACCGAACTGACTCCTTGGCTCGAACAATTCACTTTGCTGGGCCAACGCGGCGTGCGCGCCCTCGAGCTGCTGGACACCTACAAGCAAGGCAACTATACCAAGTTCTGGCAAGACTATGTGGACAACATCATGACCACCGACCAGCGAAAAGCTTACGAGGCACACAAGGTGGGCACCATGAAACTGCAACCATTCTACGAAACCACCATGGACGACCTTAGCGATGCGTTCTTCTATTCGCTCACATCCACCCGTCCCACTACGCTCAAGGCAATCGGCTCGTTCCCAACTCTGCGCACCACCCAAAGCAAGCAGATGTTCGACGGCGACACCACCACCTACTATCACTCCGGCAAGGCACAGACTCGCGAAGGTGGCGACTGGTTTGGCGTAGACCTCGGCGAAACCAAGGACATCGACGAGATAAACATACTGCAAGGGCGCAATTCGGTGGACGACGTGGATTATTTCGACCATGCAACACTCGAATACTCAGCCGATGGCAAAACGTGGACGCCACTCATTGCCGAAATGACCAAGCAATACGTAATCAACTGGAAAGGCTCCGGCGTGAAAGGCCGTTACATCAGGCTACGCAAACTGCCGTCGGAAAAATCAAACTGGGTGGCAGTGCGCTCGTTTGTGGTGAACCCTGCCGATGAGAGCAAACTTGGCATCAAGGTTACGGCACCCAACGTGAAAGCTGCACTGCGAGCATTCGACAGCCATCCCGGCACCTCGTATATGCTCAACGAACCCATGACGTTCACAGTAAACAAGTCCGAATCCAATACTTGCATCATTCTTGCCAAAACACCACAAGGCGGCAACGTGAGGGTGACACAGCTCGATGCCGCAGGCAAGAGCCTCCTTTCGCAACAGTTTGGCGGAGCATATATCCGGTTCGACATAGTGCAAGGCACCAAGACTATTGCCATTGATGGCAATGCGGAGATTTACGAAATAATCCAAAAACCGTAAATCGCCTATCTACTGACCGCCACCCTACTCGGCGAAGCCACTGCGCTCGCAATACGCGATTCATGCGTATTGCGGGCGCTAAACTTTTATGCCATGTGCATAAACATCCGCTCCACAACAAATGGCTATATCACGAAAAATGAAGGCGTATGGCATAGAATTGTGCAAAAAGTGTTATCTTTGCAGTGATACATAAGAGGTGTGCATAAGCCCTGCTGCTGCAGGCTCCGCCGGTGATTAACGAAACGAGAAATGAAGACAGAACCCAACAACATAAGCAAGCATCTGCTGCCCGAGCCTACACTGAGGCGGTTGCCTTGGTATTTGGCATACGTTAGCCAGCTGAGGCATAAAGGCGTCGACACGGTGTCGTCAACGCAGATTGCCAAGGAAATTTGTGTGGATGCTTCGCAGATTGCCAAGGACTTGTCGTTTATCGACATACGCGGCAAGACGCGCATCGGCTACGACGTGGCGGAGCTGGAGAAGCAGTTGAGCGACTTCCTGGGCTTCAAGCAGACTCATAAGGCATTTATGATTGGTGCCGGCAGTCTGGGCGGGGCGTTGATTCAAGACCGCGGCTTGATGCAATACGGCTTGAACATAGTGGCGGGGTTCGACACCGACGAGAAGGTGGTGGGCAGAACCATCAACGGAGTGCCTATCTACCACATCGACGAGCTGCAGCGCCAGCAAGCACTCTACGGCGCCAGCATTGCGGTGCTTGCCGTGCCGGTGGAGCGTGCACAGGAGGTTACCGACCGCGTGATAGATGCCGGACTGAAAGCAATTTGGAACTTCACGCCTTATCGCATCAAGCCCAACCGCGAGATTGTGGTGCAAAACACCTCGATTTACGCCCACTTGGCGCTGATGTACAACCGAATGAAAGAATAACCCATCGCTCAAATGCTTATGCGCGAGAGGAAATTAAACACCCGACGCTAATGAAGATTATTGCATTAAACTATAACTACAATGGGCTGAACCCGAAGCAAAGCGGCGAAGTGACAGTGATGGCCGACAGCTCGCTGGCACGCAGCGGCAAGCCATGGTTTCTGCCCGAGTTTGGCGATGCCATGCTATGCTCGCCTCACATCGTTTATCGCATGGGCCGTCTTGGCAAAAACATTGCCCGACGTTTTGCCCACCGCTACATCGATGCCGTGACCATTGGATGCACGGTGCAGGCAAGCGGATTGAAGGGCGCTTTGGGCAATGCCTTCGACGGCGCCGCAATGCTGGGCGAGATGGTTACTGTGCAGCAAGCAGGCGACTTGGACCAACTGGTGGCACGCCTTGCTTGTGGCGAACAGATGAGCGAGTGCCCTGCCCGGCAAATGACTATGCCCATCGACGAAATTATTGAATGGGTGAGCCAATACTTTACTCTGAAGATTGGCGACTTGATTTTTGCCGGACATCCCGAGCAACAATTGTCCTTGGCAATCGGCGACCATCTGAAGGGCACAATCAACAACCTTGAAGTGTTCGACATCAAAATCAAGTGAGCACCACGCCATGTCACGTCACTCAATTGATGATAGTGAAAAAGTTTACAACACCTACCAAAGAAAACTGAAACATAAAAATAACAAAACGTCCCCTAAAAGCAAGGACAACAAAAAATAAATGAGGAATTATATTATGACTGTTAAGACGTTTCTTGCACTGGCATTAGCAACGTGCATCGGGCTTGAGGCACAAGCATTCGATGCCACGAAATATGCATCATCGTCGCGTTTGGCAAGCGGAAGATGGGTGAAGATTGAAATTGACAAAGAGGGAATGTACGAAATCACGCACGACCAATTGGCGGAAATGGGATTCAACGACCCATCAAAAGTCAAGATATATGGGCAAGGCGGATATCTGATTGCTGAAAAACTTGACGGAACAGCCACCGACGACCTCGCCGCAGTGCCTATAGGGGTAACGAACAACAAGATTTACTTCTATGCCAAGGGCGTGGTGAACATTGAGCTGGCAAACAGCAGCACAGCCCGCTATGTGCGCACTCTCAACCATTATGCCAACAAAAGCTATTACTTTATAACCGAGAACGACGACAAGCAAAACATCATCGGCAACTACAGCACCACGGCAATATGGGGAATCAACCTACGCAGCCAGAGCCTCGACTACGTATATCACGAACAGGACTCATACGCCTACGGCCTTTCGGGGCGCGATTTCTTCGGCGAATCAGTGGCAACAGAAACACAATTCAACCTGCCAATTAGCGACGTGGTTGCCGATACGCCCATCATGGTGCAATGCGCCATCGGAGCCAAAGCCAAAGCAAACACCTCGTTGGTGTGCACGCTGGGCGGAGAGCAAGTGCCATTCTCCACAAGCACATCCACCATCACCGTACCATCGAGTTTTGAGTCGCACCGCAACTTCACAACCTACGGCTCGGTTACACCTAATGAAGCCGATAGCTACACTCTGAGCATAGCGCCAAGCGAGCCAAGCAACATCGAGAGCGCCTACCTCGACTATTTTATAGTGACTTATCGTCACCCCAACACGCTCAACGGCAGCAGCCAAATACACCTTGGCTACAACGACCTCGACACTTACGACAAAGTGGGAATCTACGACGACAGCCCTGAGTTGCAAGTGTGGGACATCTCGGACAAAGCCAACCCCAAACGCATCGGACTGCGCTCGCGCGTAGAGTCGGTGTACAACCCGGAACTCGAAATTGAAATCGAACAGACAATACAGGAATTCACCTACGGCAGCACAGGCAAAGCCGAATTTGTGGCTTTCAACCCCGAAAATACGCTATACCGAATAAGCAGTTACGAGGTGGTTGAAAACCAGAACTTACATGGCACACCCACCCCCGACTATGTGATTATCTGCCCCAAGCCCCTGCTTGAACAAGCCGAACGTCTGGCAAATTTCCACCGCGAAAAAGACGGAATGGACGTGCTTGTGGTTGACCAGCAAACGGTGTTCAACGAATTCTCGTCGGGCACCCCCGATGCCACAGCCTACCGCCTGATGCTGAAGATGTTCTACGACCGCAACCCCGAAAAACTGAAATACCTGCTGATGTTTGGCGGCGGCTACTTCGACAACCGTCAGAAACTTCGCAACAAAGGCGATTACTATTTGCTCACTTTCCAAGGTCCGAATAGCAACAATTTCACCCTCACCTACGTTTCCGACGACTACTTTGGACTGCTCGACGACAATTCGGGCGCAAACATCACCAGCGATATGCTGCGCCTCGGCGTGGGACGTCTGCCGGTGGTGACGCAACAAGAAGCATCCGACATAATTGACAAAATCATCGCCTACGAAAACAGCACCGACTACGGCAATTGGCACAACAAGATGTTGATTATGGACGAAGTGGGCGACGAAGATATGCACATCTTCCAAGCCACACAGCTCGAGAGCCTGATTACCGGCACCGAAGCCCACAACATCGACATAAAGCGCCTTCACATCGGAGCATACACCCTCGTCGATTCGTCGACAAATCCGGTTTATGCAACGGGAGCCAACAATACCTATGCGGCTAATCTTCAACTTGCCAACTTCTTCAAGGAAGGCATGTTTTTTGCCACATATATGGGGCACGGCAACTATAGCGGTTTGTCGAAGAAACTGGTATGGAAAATCGATGACGTGAAAAACACCGCCATCTCGCGACTGCCAATACTGTCGATTGCCGCCTGCGACATTGCCAACTACGACAGCAACACCCGCGGCATTGGCGAATATATGATTATCACACCCGGACGCGGCTGCATTGCACTGCTCACATCCACCCGCAGCGTGGAAGCATCGGAAAACGACGTTCTCAACCGCGCATTCATCAAAGAATTGTTCTCGCTCAACACCGACGGCTCGCAACGAACCCTCGGCGAAGCCTATATGCTTGCCAAGCAATCGTTTGGAAGCACCGCCTCGCGCAACAAGATGTGCTACACCCTATTTGCCGACCCGGCGCTGAAAATACGCCTTGCCAAACCGCAAATCAAGGTGAACACGGTGGGAGGCATTAACCCCGAAAACGAAATCACACTCAAGCCCATGACTAAGGTGGAAATTGAAGGCACAATATGCAACGCCGACGGAACCGTTAACACCGAGTTCAACGGCAACATCACCGCATCGCTCTTCGACGGCGAGACACTCTATCGCAATATCACCTACAACGGCGAATCGGCTGACGTTTTCCACAACCGCCCGATGCTGAGCGAAACCGGAACCACCGTGACAAACGGAACATTCAAGCTCACGATGCTTGTCCCCAAACACTGCACCGCCGGCTCGAAAGGCATAATCAGAATGTATGCCGGCACCACCGACGGCGCCACACTGGTTAACGATGCCATCGAAAACGTGGTGTTTGCCGAATACGACGAAGCCGATGCCCAAACCATCATTGACACCCAAGCACCTTCGATTAATAAGATGTATATCAACGACGAGGTGGCGTTTGCCAACGACTTAAACGTGCCCGCAAACTTCACACTCTTCGTTGAAGCCACCGACGACACAGCCCTGAGCAACCCAAGCCAAACCATCGGCAAGCAACTGACACTGCTGCTCGACGGCACTACATTCTACGACGAAGTGCGCGCCTTCACCACCATTGGCGACAACGGCGCATCGATGTCGCTGGCAATGCCCGTCACCTCGCTTGCCGAAGGTGAGCACACCCTCAAAATCACAATCCACGATGCCGCCGGCAACAGTTCGTCGCAAACAATATCTTTTATTGTAGTAAAAGCACAAGTCGATGCCGAGCTCACCGTCGACAAGACCATTGCAACCGACAAGGTGACATTCACGCTCTCACACAAGTTTGCCACCGAGCCTTCGGTGAAAATCTATGTCACCGACCACAGCAACCGCGTTGTGTGGAGCAAAACAGCTGACGCGCTTGAATGTGAATGGGACCTCACCGACAACCAAGGCAACCGCCTACCCGCCGGTGTATACCAATTCTTCGGCACGGCTACAACCGCCGGCCAATCGGCAGGAACCCCAATATCGCAACTCACCATTCTGGAGCAGTAACATCAGCCCGGCTGACAAGATATTGAACCAATAGCCACGATGCTGCATTGAACGCAATAATTCAATGCAGCATCTTTTTCTTCATTCATTTTCGAAGCCTCACACAATAAAACAATATAAATGTTAGTTATTTAGTTATAATGATTAGATGAAATTTTATTTCGAAAGCAGACAATGAAAAGAATAATAACAAAATCACTGCTCATTCTGGCAGCATTTTGCTTCACGAGCCAGGTGCTTCATGCCGAGGATAACATAAAGAACGAATTCAACCCCATCACCACCGGCGTGACTTCGCTTAGCATTACCCCTGATGCCCGCGGCGCTTCGATGGGCGACCTGGGCGCTGCCACCGACCCCGATGTCAACTCGCAGTTTTGGAACGCATCGAAATATGCCTTCGCATCATCACAGGCAGGTGTTTCACTCTCCTACACCCCGTGGTTGCGCAAACTTGTCAACGACATTTTCCTTGCCAACGTGGCAGGATATTGGAAAGTGGGAGGCGGCGACAATCAAGCCGTGAGTGCTTCGCTGCGCTACTTCTCGCTTGGCGAAATCACTTCGAAGGACTACGAGGGCGCCGTGATGTCGAGCATCAACCCATTCGAAATGGCACTCGACCTCGGGTACTCGCGCAAACTCTCGGAAAGCTACTCGATGGGCGTTGTGCTTCGCTACATCTATTCCGACCTCGGTTTCAGCGACGGCGGTTCGAGCGACCGCACCAAAGGCGCTTCGGCTTTCGCTGCCGACATCTCGGGCTACTTTACCACCTACCCTATCATTGGCCGCAACGAGTGCCAATGGTCAATAGGTTGGAATATCTCGAACATCGGTTCTAAAGTGGGATACAGCGGCGGCAACAACCCTGCCTTCCTGCCAACAAACCTGAAACTCGGTACGGCATTCACCTTCCCTCTCGCCGACTATCACAACCTTACGCTCTCGGCAGATTTCAACAAACTGCTTGTGCCCACTCGCCCACGAAGCTCCGACTACGACGACAACGAGCAATATGAGCAGGCACTGCAAGACTGGAAAGACATGTCGCCAATCACCGGCATCTTCAAGTCGTTTAGCGACGCACCCGGCGGTGCCAAAGAAGAGTTGCGCGAAATAAACTACTCGCTCGGTGCCGAATACACCTACAATCAGCAATTCTTCCTCCGTGGCGGCTATTTTCACGAGAGTGCCTACAAAGGCAACCGACAATATTTCGGCTTCGGCGCAGGCTTTGCCCTGAACGTAATCAAAATCGACGCTGCCTATATGATTGCAACAGCACAAAGCAGCCCGCTCGACCAGACACTGCGCTTCACCCTTTCGTTCGACATGGACGGAATCAGAGAATTGTTTGGCGGAGGCCGCTGATAAATCAACCTATTACATCACCTTTTTTTATTAAACTAAGACATTATGTTTAGAGTAGGAATGGGTTTCGACGTCCATCGCTTGGTTGAAGGACGCGAATTGTGGCTTGGTGGCGTGAGAATCGACTACGAAAAAGGACTGCTCGGCCACAGCGATGCCGACGTGGCAATTCATGCGCTGTGCGATGCCATGCTGGGTGCTGCAAATCTTGGGGATATCGGACACCACTTCCCCGACAAAGACCCGAAATATAAAGGCATTGACAGCAAAAAACTGCTCGTGGAGGTCAACCGGCTGATTGATGCACAAGGCTATATGCTCGGCAACGCCGACATCACCATTTGCTGCGAACAGCCAAAAATCAACCCGCACATCGTGGCAATGCAAGATGCCCTGGCATGGTGCCTGAACTGCAGCGCCATGAACATTTCAATCAAAGCAACCACCACCGAAAAGCTGGGGTATACCGGGCGTGGCGAAGGCATAGCAGCCTACGCCGTGGTACTGCTCAAGAAGAAATCAAGCGATTTCATGCCCTACACCATGTAGTCGCCACCGTTTTTGTTGAAAATCAAACTTTTTCACTCACATTTTACCACGCAAAGTTTTGCAAACAGAAAAAATTATTTGTAACTTTGCACCGCATTTTCCGCAGCAGGCTCAGTTAAGCGATGCCACACCATAAGCATCCGCCTCTCGGGTTAACTTTGTAACATTATTTTATTAAATGTACGCAATTGTAGAAATTCAAGGACAACAATTCAAGGCCGAAGCAGGCAAATTCTTGTTTGTCCACTATCTCGGCGAAGAAGCTAAGGCAGGCGATTCAGTAGAATTTGCAAAGGTGCTTCTCATCGATGCCGACGGTGACGTAAAAGTCGGTGCTCCTACCGTTGAAGGTGCAAAAGTGGTTTGCGAAGTAGCTGAACCATTGGTTAAAGGTGAACACATCATCGTCTTCAAGAAGAAAAGACGTAAAGGCTATCGCCGCTTGAACGGTCATCGCCAATACTTCACCAAAGTTGTGATTAAAGACGTTATTGCTTAACCCCTAAAATTTTAAAGAAATGGCACATAAAAAAGGTGTAGGTAGTTCTAAGAACGGCCGTGAGTCAGAAAGCAA
>JBJECX010000023.1:0-13522 GCA_051871535.1 Muribaculaceae bacterium
AGGATAAGTGCTGAAAGCATCTAAGCACGAAGCCCTCCCCAAGATAAGATCTCCCTATAGGGCCGTCAAAGACGATGACGTTGATAGGCTGCAGGTGTAATCACGGCGACGTGTTCAGCCGAGCAGTACTAATAGCCCGAACGCTTTCCTGGAGCGCAAGCTTCAAAAGAAACGAGAAAAGGTAGAACCCCTGAAGGCACAGCCAAAGGGGAAGACGCCATACCGCTTCCAACACCCTTAAAGGAACGGTTCTTCGCAACGAGGCTCAAAGCATTTTGAGTATCTCCACGTTCAAAAAGTAAAGACCTTTACTTGTCCGTCAGTGACACTCCAAGATATACGGGCGTAGCCGCCAACTAAGCGGCAAAGCCTGAGAAAAATACTAAGGTGGTAATAGCGTGAGGGTCCCACCTCTTCCCATTCCGAACAGAGAAGTTAAGCCTCACTACGCCGATGGTACTGCGAAAGTGGGAGAGTAGGTAACCGCCCCCTGAGCCCCGAGGACAATCTCCTCGGGGCTTTTTGTGTATATATCCCTCGCCACCCAGGCGCCGGGTCTGCAACCGCGCCGCGGTTGTGGATGGTGGGGTGTCCGCGTGTCCCCACATAGTCGGCTGACGCCGCCAATGTGGGGTTATTGAAGTTGTAACCGCTCCGCGGTTAAATCATGTGGTCACCCGAAGGGGCATAATCAAATGAGGTTGGCGTATATGTGGGGCGTTTTGAATACGCCCGTATTTGCGGTTGGGCCGATTGCTGATGTCATGCCTCGGATGATACGTAATTCGCATCCTATACGGATGCCGAGGTGGTGGGGGATGATGGCTACCCGGGGTTGCGCTTCGCTTACCCCGGGCTATAAGCCTCGCCTGCGTCTCGGCCTCACATGCTTCGCATGTCATCGCATCTACAACCACGATAATGCCACCAAAACGACCATGAAAGTGCACCCAAATTGACCGCAATTATGCCGCCAATATGGCGTCACATGCTTCGCATGTCATCGCATCCACAACCACGTTAATGCCGCCGAAACGAACGGGACAATGCCGTAAAAACAACCGCGATAATGCCCCCAAAATGACCGCGATAATGCCGCCATAATGGCCTCACATGCTTCGCATGTCATCGCCACAACATCATGACGAGCGTATTCATTACGCCCCTACAGCAAAACCCGCCTAACGTGGTTTACAAATAGCATTCCTCCCAACGTGGTTTACATAAACCATTTCGCCCACAACGATGCACACGAAACCCTTGCGATGGGTTTGGGTGAATGCGATATGCCTGTACAAGCAAATTTTGCGGTGATGTTGGCAAAAAAGTGTGTTTTGTGTTACATATTCTCTAAAAATTATTATATCTTTGTAAAAGGTAAAAACCTGGAGTGAAGATATTTCTAAACCTTTTATATATAATTTTAAAACTTAAAGATTATGGCAAAACCATATGTTATTGGTGTCGATATGGGTGGCACAAATACTTGTTTTGGTATTGTTGACGCTCGTGGCACAGTGATTGCAAGCAGTTCGATTAAGACTCGCAAGCATGCCGATATTAACGACTACATTGAGGAACTTTATCAGGAAATCAGCAAGATGATAAAGGAGAACGATGCAGAGGGCAAAATTCAAGGTATAGGTATTGGTGCGCCAAATGGCAACTATTTTACCGGTAAGATTGAAGATGCACCAAACTTGCCATGGCCAAGCCCGATTCCATTGGCACAACTGGTGACAGATAAATTTGGTATTCAATGTATCATCACAAACGACGCAAATGCTGCAGCATTGGGCGAAATGACCTATGGCGTTGCTCGTGGCTTGAAGGATTTCATTATGATTACATTGGGCACAGGTGTTGGTAGTGGCATTGTGGTTAACGGTCAGATGGTATATGGTCACAATGGTTTTGCCGGCGAATTGGGTCACGTCGTGGTTAAGCCAAGCAATGGTCGTCAATGTGGATGTGGACACACAGGCTGTCTGGAGGCTTATTGCTCTGCCACAGGTGTTGCACGCACCGCCCGCGAATTCCTTGAAATCCGCAAGGAAGACTCGTTGCTTCGTTCGCTTCCTGTTGACGAAATCACTTCGAAGGACGTTTATGATGCAGCTGTAAAGGGTGATGCTATAGCAAAGGAAATCTTCGACTACACCGGCAGCATTTTGGGTAAGGCATTGGCAGACTTCTGTGCATTCTCGGCTCCTGAGGCATTTGTGCTGTTTGGCGGTTTGACCAAGTCGGGCGAATATTTGTTGCGTCCGATTCGTGAAGCTCTTTACAGCAATGTGCTTGGCATCTTCAAGGATGTTAAAGTGCTTGTTTCGGAGCTCAAGGAGAGTGATGCAGCTGTGCTTGGTGCATCGGCTCTTGGATGGGAAGCCAAGGATGTTGAAACCAAGGAATGAAGGAATTATGTTTTGAGTGAACCGACATAAAAACTAAAAGAGGGGTGCCCTACATTTGGGTACTCCTCTTGTTTATTATGTGGTGTGTGAATGTGCTTAGTATTACAGCGATTTGTTTATTTCGTCGATGTATGAGAGAATTTCGTCGCGTCCGCGTCCGTCTTGCGACGATGTTTCGAAGATTGGCGGCAATTCTTCCCAGGTTTCGAGCAGGCGTTTTTTGTATTCAGCCACATGTTGTGCGCCAATTATTTTGCCCAATTTGTCCATTTTAGTGAACACGATGCTGAACGGCACACCATTTTCGCCGCACCATTCCATGAATTCGAGGTCGATTTTCTGCGGTTCGTGGCGCGAATCTACCAGCACAAACAGGTTGGTCATTTGGGCACGGTTCAGCACATAGCCCTCAATCATCTTTCGCAGTTCTTCGCGGCTATCCTTGCCACGGCGTGCATAGCCGTAGCCGGGCAGGTCGACAATATACCACTCGTCGTTGATGAGAAAATGGTTGATGAGCATGGTTTTGCCTGGTGTAGCCGAAGTTTTGGCGAGACCGTTGCGATTGGTGAGCATATTTATTAGTGATGATTTTCCCACGTTAGAGCGGCCTATGAATGCATATTCGGGCAGCGTGGTGTTGGGGCACTTGCTCACTGTGCTGTTTGATACTTTAAATTCAGCCGATTTGATTATCATAAGTTTGTGTAAGAGCTTGTATTACTGTAAAACACGTTTATTGGCTAAAAATGGGGAAGAACGCTCGTTGGAGTTGGGCATTCTTCCCCATAAGACTATTGCTTATTGTGCTGGTGCCTAATCAGTATGTGGGTGTTAGATGTTGGCAAGCACAATTTCTTTCATCTTGTCGAGTGCAGCCGACAGGCCATCGGCGTTCTTGCCGCCAGCCTGTGCGAAGCCGGGCTGACCGCCGCCACCGCCTTGTATGAGCTTGGCAGCTTCGCGTACAATCTTCGAAGCGTTGAGAGAGTCGTTGACGAGCGCTTCAGAAATCATCACGGTGAGGGTGGGCTTGCCGTTGTCGCTTGTGGCAGCCATGAACACCACGTTCTCCTTGACGTTTTTGAGTTCGAATGCCACACCTTTCACCACTTCTGCCAGGCGTGGACCGGTGAGCGTGGCAATCTTTGCTCCGGCAGTTTCGGTGGCATTCTCGAGCACTGTCTTAGCAAGAGCCTTAACACGTTCGTGCATATATTCCTCGGCTTGCTTGCGCAGAGTGGCGTTTTCGCTGATTGATTTTTGCAGAGCAACGAGCACGTTAGGTGTGTTGTTGAGCAATTCGCGCACCTTTCCGAGAGTGTCTTCGAGTTCGTAGAGCGCATCTTGCACGTTAGCGCCGGTGATGGCTTCGATGCGTCGGATGCCGGCAGCGATGCTGCTTTCGCTCATTATTTTAATCATGCCAATGTTGCCGGTGTTGTCGACGTGCGTACCGCCGCAAAGCTCGATTGACGAGCCGTATTGAATCACGCGCACCTTGTCGCCGTATTTCTCGCCGAACAGAGCCATAGCGCCCAATGCCTTAGCCTCGTCGATGGGCACATTGCGGTGTTCGCATCGTGGAATGGCCATGCGCACCTTTTCGTTGGCAAGGCGTTCCACTTTGCGCAGTTCCTCTTGCGTCATCTTCTGGAAGTGCGAGAAGTCGAAACGAAGCACCTTCGAGTCGACGTAGCTACCTTTCTGTTCAACGTGAGTGCCGAGCACTTCGCGCAGAGCTTCGTGCAGCAGGTGAGTGGCGGTGTGGTTGCAAGCAATAGCGCGGCGCGCTTTCACGTCGATTTGGGCGTGGAAAGTTTCGGTGACGTCGCTTGGCAACTTCTTGCTCAGGTGTATAGGCAGGTTGTTTTCGCGTTTGGTGTCGAAGATTTCTATTGTCTGGTCGCCGCAGGTGAGTGTGCCCTTGTCGCCCACCTGACCGCCCATTTCGGCGTAGAAGGGTGTGCGCGAAAGCACAATCTGATAGAATTCGTTGTTCTTTTGCTTAACCTTGCGATAGCGCAGAATCTCGGTGTCGACTTCGGTGAGGTCGTAGCCCACAAATTCGGTTTCGCCTTCTTTGAGTTCTACCCAGTCGGTGGCTTCTACGGCAGCGGCGTTGCGAGCGCGTTGCTTTTGCTTTGCCATTTCGTCATTAAACTCCTCGATGTTTGCTTCGAGGCCGTTTTCGCGAAGGATGAGTTCGGTGAGGTCGAGCGGGAAGCCGTAGGTGTCGTAGAGCACGAAAGCGTCGCGACCGCTGATTTTCTGCTTTCCGGCATCTTTAGTGTCGGCAATCACCTTGTCGAGCATTTTGATGCCTGTTTCCAGAGTGCGCAGGAAGCTGTCTTCCTCCTCTTTTATCACGTTTTTGATGAGCGTGCTTTGAATCTTTATTTCGGGGTAAGCGTCGCCCATCGATTCGATGAGAGTGTCGATGAGTTTATACATGAATGCTTCGCGCTGTCCGAGGAATGTGTAGCCATAGCGCACGGCACGGCGCAGGATGCGTCGAATCACATAGCCTGCCTTTGCGTTAGACGGCAGCTGAGAGTCGGCAATCGAGAAAGCGATGGTGCGCACGTGGTCGGCAACAACGCGCATAGCCACGTCGCAGTCCTTGTCGTCGCCATAGGTTTTGCCGGCGATTTCGCCAATCTTGTTGATGAGCGGTTGGAACACATCGGTGTCGTAGTTCGATGTCTTGCCTTGCAGCGCCATGCACAGGCGTTCAAATCCCATGCCGGTGTCAATCACCTTGTTAGGCAGCGGTTCGAGCGAGCCGTCGGCTTTGCGGTTATATTGCATGAACACCAGATTCCATATTTCAATCACTTGAGGGTGGTCGCCGTTTACCAGGTCGCGGCCGGCGATTTTGGCTTTTTCTTCGTCGCTGCGCAGGTCGATGTGAATCTCCGAGCAAGGACCGCAAGGACCGGTGTCGCCCATTTCCCAAAAGTTGTCGTGACGGTTGCCGTTGATGATGTGGTCGACAGGCAGATGCTTTTCCCAGATGGCAGCAGCCTCGTTGTCGCGCTCAAGCCCTTCGGGAGCATATCCTTCGAACACGGTAGCGTAAAGGTTCTTTGGGTCGAGCTTCAGCACCTCGGTGAGATATTCCCAAGCCCAGTCGATGGCTTCGTGCTTGAAATAGTCGCCAAACGACCAGTTGCCAAGCATCTCAAACATGGTGTGGTGATAGGTGTCGTGACCCACTTCTTCGAGGTCGTTGTGCTTACCGCTCACGCGAAGGCATTTTTGCGAGTCGGATACGCGCGGCCATTTGATGGCTACGTTACCCAAAATGATATCCTTGAACTGGTTCATGCCTGCGTTAGTGAACATTAGTGTGGGGTCGTCCTTGATGACCATTGGTGCCGAGGGCACGATGTGATGCCCTTTGCTGCGGAAAAACTCAATAAATGATTCCCTAATTTCTTTTGCTGTAAGCATTGCTAAAAAATCTGATTTATTTTGGAAAAATAACTGTTTATTTGTCAGTATTAATTTGAAAAGTTTAAACTAAATGTTTAACTTTGCACATATTAGCCTACAAAATTACTCTATAATTACGGTTTTTGCAAATGGACGTGAGCGACTTGGACAAAAAATTCTATAAAATCAGCGATGTGGCCGAGATTTTAGGTATTCCGGCTTCTACATTGCGCTTTTGGGAGAAGCAGTTCACCATCATCAAGCCGCGCCGGAATGCAAAAAACATTCGTTTCTACACGCCACAGGACATCGAAACCATTCGCAAGGTCTACTATCTTGTTAAGGAGAAGGGATTGAAACTCGATGCCGCCCAGGAGCAGATTCGCCGCAACCGTGCCAATGTTGACAAACGCTTTGAGGTGATTGAGCGCCTAAAGGGCATCCGCCAGGAGTTGACCGACATTCTCGATGCTATGGCAAAACTGCAATGACGGCACGAAATCACTTTTATCGGCATCACCATTTTCTCGCGGGGCGGTTGTAGGTCCCGCGGTGCGCAAAGAATAACTCCACACAGTGGCTATGCTTAGGTGTGTGGAGTCATTGTAGATTCAAATATGTTTGCCGTGATATTGCCAAATCACCCAATCAGTGCAGTTGCAAGGGCTTGCAGTTGCTTGATGGTGTCGGCTTTCACTGTCGATTCAACGGTGACCATCGGTTCTACGATGGTGATGTCTTTAAGCGTCAGCATGGCATCGCGCATTTTTCTGCCAGCCACGGGTGCCCAACTGCCGTTTTCGATGAATGCCACTTTGCGGTTCTGATAGTTTTTGGCTTTCAGGTGGCTAATAAAGTCTTCCATCACGGGCATTACTCCGCCGTCGTAGGTTGGTGCAGCCAGCACCAGACGGTCGTAGCGGAATGCGTCCTCTATAGCTTCAGCCATATCGTCGCGTGCGAGGTCGGTGGTCGATACCTTCACGTCGCTTGTGCTTCGCAACAGGTCGGCCAGTGTGTTGGCAGCGGCAGCCGTGTTGCCGTGCAGGCTGCAATAGGCAATGAAGATGCCTTGGTTTTCAGGCTTATAGCTGCTCCATGTGTCGTAGAGTCCGATGTAGAAGTCGAGGTTTTCCTTGAGTATCGGACCGTGCAGCGGGCAGATGGTGGCAATGTCGAGAGCGGCCGCTTTCTTGAGCAGCGCTTGCACTTGCATGCCATATTTACCGCAGATGTTAAAGTAGTAGCGACGTGCTTCGCATGCCCAATCTTCGTCGGCAGATAGAGCACCGAATTTGCCGAATGCGTCAGCCGAGAACAGAATCTTTTCGCTTTGCTCGTAGGTGACCATCACTTCGGGCCAGTGAACCATTGGCGCCATAAAGAATTGTAGTGTGTGAGTGCCCAGCGACAGTGTTTCGCCCTCAGCCACCGTTTGCAGGCGCGCGGTGAGTTCGTCGCCAAAGAATCGCTTCACCAGTGCCACTGCTTTGTCCGAACAGATGCCTGTTAGCGATGGATATTTGTCCATTATGGCTTTGATGGCTGCACTGTGGTCGGGCTCCATGTGGCTGATAATCAGGTAGTCGGGGGCGCGTCCGTTGAGTGCTGCCTCGAGGTTGGCTTGCCATTCGGCTTGCTTGCATGCATCGGCAGTATCGAACACGGCAATCTTGTTGTCGACTATCACATAGGAGTTATATGATATTCCGTTGGGTATAATGTACTGACCTTCGAAGAGGTCGGAATCGTTGTCGTCAACGCCAATGTATCGCACTGCGCTGCTGATAGTTACGTCGTTTGTCATACTTTAATAACAATCTTATTATAATGAAATATCGTTTTGCGCCTGTAAAATTACAATTTTATTGTGAATTGATGAAATTCTTGCGCAAAGTAATGCGATTTTCGGTGCTCCAAAATCCGCCTTAGATGAGTAGTGCCACCACTCCGCTCACGCCTATGTAGGCATACACGATGCGTTGTAGCGTCTGGCGTGAGATGATGTTGAACACCTTGGCGCCAAGCCACGTGCCGGCAACCACGGCACCTATGCCAAAGCAGAATGCCGTGCCCACTGGGCCGGTGAGCATACCGTTGCTGCCGCGGAATGCCGTCATAGCCAGGTTGCCCAGCAGAAAATACACCTGCGTGAGCGCGATATATTGTTCCTTTGTGGGACAAGCGGCAAGGAAATAGAGCACAGCAGGCGGTCCTTGCATGCCGCAGAAACCTCCCATCAAGCCTGATAGACTGCCCAGAAGAGCCTGAGCCGATGCCGAGGCTCGCGGTTTGATGTGGTTGCGCAGAAAGATGAAGTAGAGGCTCACGCCTATGAGAATCACGCCCAGCACCTTTTTCAGAATAACACTGTCAATCATCTTCACCATGCCCACGGCAAAGAACGATGTTGCCACAAAAGCGGCGAGTATGAGCCACAACTTGCTCCACACAATGTGCTTGTGCATGCGTGCCACAATCATTAGCGACGTCACTGATGCCAGCAGACCCGACAGCGCAGTGGCTTCGCCATAGCTGGGCATGACGTGGGGCAGTAGTGTCATTACAAATATGCCGAACCCAAAGCCGCTCACGCGCTGCACAAAGCTGGCGCCCAAGGCAAAGAGTGCTATCAGCAGTGTCTGCTCAAGTTGCATTGTTTTTCGGTGTGGGGTTGATTGTGAACGATGAATAGTAAATCAGCGATGCTGCCTCCTTCTTCCGCTCGCTGTTGTGCGGCAATATGGGGACGGGCAGCATCGCTTTATGGTTGCTTCTGTTTCCGCAAGGGGCGGAAAAATCAGAATGGGAGGTCGTCGTTGTCGTTTGAGGCGCCAAAGTCGGGTGCCGGTGGCATACCGGCAGGTGCTTGTGGTTCCGGAGCAGGATAGCCCGCGGGCGCTTCGGCACCGGCAGCGTTGTTGGTGAGTTTTTCGCCTTTCCAGCCACGGATGTTGGTGTAGTAACGACCTTGGTATTCGCGGCTTTCGATGTCGAAGCTCAGCAGAATTTCGTCGCCTACTTCAAAGTTATATTGGTCGGCACGGTCGCCAAAGAAGTCGAATGCGATGGTCTTTGGGTGTGCTTCGATGGTTTCAAGCACATAGTCCTGCTTTTTCCATGGGTTGCCTGTTGATTTGGCTGTGCCGCTCACAATAGGCAGCTTTTTGATAATCTTTCCTTTTACTTCCATATATGTATCTAAAAAATGTTTTGATTTCCGTCAATGCGAAATAGTCTTGCAAATTTAACGAATCAAATCCAATTTTCAGTTGAATATCGCAAATTATTTTTTTTGAATCGTAAGCCGAAATTTTAAATGTGGCAAAAAGGGGTGTTGTGCGCACTTTCAGCATAAGGCAAAAATAGAGTTTAACTTTGACGATTATCTCAGACACATTGCCATAGGGGTGACAGCACCCGTGGGTTGAGCTATCGCCCAACCGCTGCTGAATGCCGTCGAAAGTATAGGCGCGAAAGCCGTTCGTTGCATCGCCCCCATAAAACTTCCTTCTCAAAATTTGTGCTGTTGCAAAACTAAAAACGCACGGTATCTGCCGCGATGCTATGCGGGCAACGCGACTGAACGGCGGGTTATTGCTCGATGCGGGCGCGCAGTTGCTTTAGCAGTTCCACGTCGCGGGAGCGCAGTCGGCCATCGCGTGCCGGAGGTGAGTTAAGAATGAGTATGTTGTCATTCTTGGTGCATTGGCGATAGGCTTTCTCCAGCTCGTCGAGAGTCTTATATTTTGTGTCCTTGGTGTAGTAGAACCAACGTCCGCTGATGCAGATGGTCGATTCCCATGCCAGGTAATATTGGTTGCCGCTGTAGGTGAATAGCTTGGGGTCGTTGTCGGCAGGCAGATGTGGGTCACCAAGGCGGAAGTCGCTCGGGAAGTAGCGTATCGGGAAGCCTTCTTTCTGGTCGGCGGGGTAGGCTGCCTTATCGATGTTGCCGGGTGTGCCTATGGTCCAATTGGTGCTTATCAGGCAGTCGGGCTCGCGGCGCTTCACGGTCTGGTAGATGTCGAGCAGAGGCCAGCGATAGCATGGCTTCATCCAACTGCCGTCGAGCCATAGCTCAACGATGTGGGTGTGCCGCTTGGCGATGTCGATAATCTCGTTGAGTTGGTCAATCATATATTTGTTGTATTCGGCATCCTTGGTGCGGTCGTTGGTGTCGGGGTTGCGGTTGCGGTCCCACAGCGAATAGTATATGCCAAAGCCTATGCCATATTTCTTGCATGCTTTGGCGGCTGCTTCAACCACATTGGTGGTGTTGCCGCTCGATGCCACGTCGTAGTCGGTGTATTTGCTGTCCCATAGGCAGAATCCGTCGTGGTGCTTCACGGTGAGGATGATGTATTTCATGCCGGCGTCGCGGGCGGTTTGCACCCATTGCTCGGCGTCGATGGCGCTGGGGCAGTAGTCGGTGGCAGGCTTGGTGCCATCGGTCCATTCTTCGTCCTCAAAGGTGTTGATGCCAAAGTGCAGAAACATGCCGTAGCGGCGTTCAATCTGCTTGAGTTGTGCCTTGCTGGGTTTGGTGTCAGGCTTGGGTAAGATTTGCTTTTGCCCCATCATGCTGCAGGCAATCAGGAGCGTCATAATCAATAAACTGCTTCGTTTCATATGATGATGTTGTTTTGGGGTTTATAAGAAGGATGATGTGCTTAGAGTTGTTAGTTTGACTTATTTATTTCTGTTGCAAATTTATTTGTTATTGTCGGTTCTACAATTAGACAATTTTATGTTTTTATTGCATTATCTTATTTTATGCCTTTGTGTGGTAGTGTTTTGTTGCATAATTTAAAAAGTTTGAGGTATGTACACATTTTTTAGGATGTATAAAACTCAAATAAGCCAACATTATATTTATCTTTGCAGAAAGTTTTTTAAATGACATTTATGACACAACAAAACGAATTGATTGAAACTATCGTAGAAGGAATACAGGAAAGAAAAGGAAAAAGCATTACTCACGTCGATATGACGGGCATTGAGTGGGTGGCAACACAGCATTTCATTATATGTACGGGCACTTCCACTATGCAGGTGTCGGCAATTGCCGATAGCGTTCGCGAATATGTGCAGGAGCATGCCGGTGTGAAACCATATAATTACGACGGATATCAGAATAGCCAATGGATTGTGCTCGATTATGGCACGATTTATGTACATGTGTTTTTGCCGGAGTATCGCGAGCTCTACAAACTTGAGCAGTTGTGGAGCGATGCCAAAATAACCGACATCCCCGACCTTGACTGACGGCAGCATGCTTTGCCTGCCGAGGCTCAATTAGTTATGTGGGGCGCACCGGTTGAGGTGAAACAGTGGTCATGGCAATGCATGGTGCAAAAAGTTGATTAATGAAATTCATATAAATAAGATTATTGGTTATGGACAATAATAAAGATGGGAAAAAGCAAGGCGGCAAGATGAAGTTTAACATCTTGTGGATGTACTTGTTCATTTTTTTGGTGCTTGCTTCGATATTCGTTGCCACCGACACGCCGCTTAATGGCTCCTTTAGCCGAGAGGTGAGCTACACCGAGTTTCAGAGCTACGTCAAGGCGCGCGGTGTGAAAAGCATGGTCGTAATCGACAAGGCTGAGGTTCGGGCTGAACTGGGCGACTCGTTGGCAAAGAAACTCTATCCCGAATACGAGTCGAGCAAGAGCAAGAAGGCCTATGTGGTTGCCAACATCCCTTCGGCTGACCGCTTTGCCAACGAAGTGGACGCATGGAATGCCTCGGGCGCGTTCAAGGGCGACGTGAAATATGAAAACAGCAACAGCAATTGGGGGCACCTGTTTTGGTCGTACGGACCGCTTGTGCTGCTCATCGTGTTCTGGATTTGGATGATGCGTCGCATGTCGAGCGGCGGATCGGGCGGTTCGGGCGGCATCTTCAGCGTGGGCAAGTCGAAGGCCAAATTGTTCGACAAGGAAAACTCGCCGGGTGTCACCTTCAAGGATGTCGCCGGATTGGCTGAGGCTAAAACCGAGGTGGCTGAGATTGTCGACTTCCTGAAGAATCCGCTCACCTACACCAACCTGGGCGGCAAGATTCCTAAGGGCGCTTTGCTCGTTGGCCCTCCGGGAACCGGCAAAACTCTCCTTGCCAAGGCTGTAGCCGGCGAGGCTAATGTGCCGTTCTTCTCGCTCTCGGGTTCCGATTTCGTAGAGATGTTTGTGGGCGTGGGCGCCTCGCGTGTGCGCGACCTCTTCCGCCAAGCCAAGGAAAAATCGCCTTGCATCGTGTTTATCGACGAGATTGATGCCGTGGGTCGTGCCCGTGGCCGCAATGCAAGCATGAACAGCAACGATGAGCGCGAAAACACTCTCAATCAGCTGCTTACCGAAATGGACGGTTTTGGCACCAATAGCGGCGTGATTATTCTTGCTGCCACCAACCGTGCCGACATCCTCGACAAGGCTTTGCTGCGTGCCGGACGCTTCGACCGCCAGATATATGTTGAATTACCCGACTTGAACGACCGCAAAGAGGTGTTCCAAGTGCATCTGCGAAATGTGAAAATCGACGATAGCGTAGATGTCGACCTGCTTGCACGTCAAACACCGGGATTCTCGGGCGCCGACATTGCCAACGTGTGCAACGAGGCTGCGTTGATTGCTGCCCGCCACAAAAAGAGCGTGGTTCAGCGACAGGATTTTATGGACGCTGTCGACCGCATAATCGGCGGATTGGAAAAACGCAGCAAAATCACCACAGCCGAGGAGCGCCGCTCAATTGCTGTGCACGAAGCGGGCCACGCAACCATCAGCTGGCATCTGCAATATGCCAATCCGTTAATCAAAGTAACAATCGTGCCGCGTGGAAAGGCCCTCGGCGCTGCTTGGTATCTGCCCGAGGAACGCCAAATCACGCCTACGCAGGCGTTGCTCGACGAGATGTGCTCAACGCTGGGCGGACGCGCTGCCGAGGAACTCTTCCTGGGACGTATATCCACTGGCGCTGCCAACGACCTCGAACGTGTCACCAAGCAGGCTTATGCTATGGTCACCTACTTTGGTATGAGCGACCGCTTGCCTAACATATCTTATTACGATTCTACGGGGCAGAACTACGGCTTCACCAAGCCGTTCAGCGAAAGCCGTGCCCAGATTATCGACGAAGAAGTGTCGCGCATAATTGCCGAACAATACGAGAGGGCAAAACAACTGCTCAAAGAAAAAGCTGCCGGACATGCCGAACTCACCGAAGTGCTTCTCTCTCGCGAAGTGATTTTCACCGAGGACGTTGAACGTATTTTTGGCAAGCGACCATGGGCGTCGCGCACCGAGGAAATTCTTGGCGACTCCGATTCCGATGCCAAATCTTCTGATGCGCCTGAAAGCAAATCGGCTGATGCGCCTGAAAGCAAATCGGCTGATGCACCCGATGGCAAATCGGCTCGAGTAACGCCGCCGCCTTTCCCGCCTTCGGCAAGTTGATATTGTAACATATACAAATAGATATAAGCAGGTCTCGCATAAGGCCTGCTTTTTTTGAAAAAATTTTTTTGAGGTGTAAGTTGTTGAGTTAAGGAGAGTTGAGTGGGGAGGTGTTGAAAAATGTCAAAAAAAGTTTCGAAAAGATTTTGCCATGTCGGGGAAAAGGTGTAATTTTGCACTCGCTTTCGGGAACGACGGGGCGTAAGTCTTGAA
>JBJECX010000024.1:0-13157 GCA_051871535.1 Muribaculaceae bacterium
TGACGATAAGCGAAGCGCAATCGGCTACGTGGGGATAGCAACAGTCTCCCCAATAAACACAACCGCGGAGCGGTTGCAGATTCAGATAATTCGCATCCTATGCCGATGCATATATATCGTGGTGTTGTATCCGCAGGTTGCACTTCGCTCCACACGCGGTTAAGCATGGTTTGCCATCTTTGATGGCTTATCACCTAACATATGAATCATAACCTAATGCGCTGGGTCTGCAACCGCGCCGCGGTTGTGGATGGTGAGGATGTCCGCGTGTCCCCACATAGTCGCCTACGGCGCCAATGTGGGGTTATTGAAGTTGTAACCGCTCCGCGGTTAATATCGCGTAGTGTCGGGTGTGCATCGTCGGTCGCCGCATACCGCCGCCGGGCGTATGCAATACGCCCCTACAGGCAACGCCTCACCCCCGCGGGATGTTTATGCGCCCCACTATTTGTAATTGATTGATTTTTTATTATTTTTGTAAAACCATATACCCCTTTTGCCAAATTAAAACAAACCCCAATATGATTGACATGAAACAACTGTTGTCCCACAACACTTCGGGCAAAATCACCATGATGGCGCTTGCAGCGGCGGCTTTACCTGCCACCGCCAAAGCCCAGCAATCCAAACCAATGAACATTGTCTACATCATGACCGACGACCACACGGCGCAGATGATGAGCTGCTACGACCGCCGCTATATGAGCACACCCAACCTCGACCGCATTGCTGCCGACGGTGTGCGCTTCACCAATAGCTATGTGGCGAACTCGCTCAGCGGCCCCAGTCGCGCATGCATGGTGACGGGCAAACACAGCCACGCCAACGGCTTCACCGACAACACCACCTGCGTGTTCGACAACACCCAGCAGACTTTCCCAAAGCTGCTGCAACAAGCCGGCTACCAGACTGCCCTGTTCGGCAAATGGCACCTCGGCAGCCTGCCTACGGGCTTCGACAAATGGGAGATTGTTCCCGGTCAGGGCGATTATTACAACCCTCGATTCATCGAACAGAACGGCGACACCATAAAAGAACACGGCTACCTCACCACTCTCATCACCGACAAGAGTCTGCACTGGATTGACCGCGAGCGCGACAAGTCGAAACCATTCTGCATACTCATTCACCACAAAGCCATACACCGCAACTGGCTTGCCGACACCTGCGACCTGCACCTCTACGAGGACCGCACTTTCACGGTGCCGACGTCGTTCTACGACGACTATGCCGGACGCCCCGCCGCTGCCGCTCAGGAGATGAGTATCTTCAAGGATATGGACATCATCTACGACCTGAAGATGGACCGCCCCGACATGACTACACCGCTCAAACGCACCTATCACAACTTCATCGGCAGAATGGACAAGGAGCAACGCGCCGCCTGGGACCGCTTCTACAACCCCATCATCGCAGATTTCTACAGCCGCAACTTGCAGGGCCGCGAACTGGCTGAATGGAAATTCAACCGCTATGTGCGCGACTATATGAAGGTGGTGAAGAGCCTCGACGACAACGTGGGGCGCGTGCTCGACTACCTCGAGAGCCACGGCTTGATGGACAACACCCTCGTGGTGTACACCAGCGACCAAGGTTTCTACATCGGCGAACACGGCTGGTTCGACAAGCGATTCATGTACGAAGAATCGTTCCGCACACCGCTCATCATGCATCTGCCCAAGGGATACAACCGCCGCGGCGACATCACCGAGATGGTGCAGAACATCGACTATGCCCCAACATTCCTCGAGCTGGCCGGCGTGCCGGTGCCCGCCGACATCCAAGGCATGTCGCTCATGCCGCTGTTGCGCGGCGACAAGAATGTGAAGTGGCGCCACTCGCTATACTATCACTTCTACGAATACCCCGCCGAGCATAGCGTGAAGCGACACTACGGCGTGAGCAACGGCAGATATAAGCTCATCCACTTCTATAACGACATCGACCACTGGGAGTTCTATGACCTGCTCAACGACCCTCACGAGATGCACAACCTCTACAGCGAGCCGCTAATGCAGCCGCTGGTGAAAACCATGCACCGCGAGTTGCTACGCCTGCAGGAGCAATACAACGACCCGATTCGCTTCACACAGCAGTAAAAACCCACCACCACCGCCGCCCCAACGGATGCCACCACGGCAAACACGGGCGGCGGTGGCATAAAAATCCAATTCGATAACATATTGCCACGGCGATGCGCAAACATTTGTGCATCAGTTTATGCTATCTCGTTTTTTATGAGTATCTTTGCAACCAAATTGCGAAAACAAAATAAAACATAACATAACACTACGATGGAATATAATTACAAAGAAATCGAGCAAAAGTGGCAAGAATACTGGAAAGAAAAGCAAATCTACAAGACAGAGATTGACCATTCCCGCCCAAAATTCTATGTGCTCGACATGTTCCCCTATCCAAGCGGCGCCGGCCTGCACGTAGGTCACCCGCTCGGCTACATTGCAAGCGACATCTATTCACGCTACAAACGCCTGCAAGGCTTCAACGTGCTGCACCCCATGGGATACGATTCCTATGGCTTGCCTGCCGAACAATATGCCATTCAAACCGGTCAGCACCCCGAGGTGACTACCGTGAACAATATCAACCGCTATCGCCAGCAGCTCGACAAGATTGGCTTCTGCTACGACTGGGACCGCGAGGTGCGCACCTGCGACCCCGGCTACTACCATTGGACTCAATGGGCGTTCCAGAAGATGTTCAACAGCTACTACGACAACTCGCTGCAGAAGGCTCAGCCAATCGAGAAGCTCATTGAACACCTGGAAGCCAACGGCACCGATGGCCTCGACGCTGCCTGCACCGAGGAGCTGAACATCACTGCCGAACAATGGCACGCCATGGACGAGCGCCAACAAGCCGACACCCTGATGAACTGGCGTATAGCATTCCTTGGCGAGACCATGGTGAACTGGTGTCCGAAACTGGGCACCGTGCTTGCCAACGATGAAGTGATTGACGGCCTCAGCGCTCGCGGCGGCTACCCTGTGGTGCAGCAGAAAATGCGCCAATGGTGCCTGCGCGTATCGGCTTATGCACAACGCCTGCTCGACGGCCTCGACCTCATCGACTGGACCGAAAGCATCAAGGAAACCCAACGCAACTGGATAGGCCGCTCGGAAGGTGCCGAAATCGAGTTCAACGTGAAGGATAGCGACAAGCACTTCACCATATTCACCACCCGTGCCGACACCATGTTCGGCGTCACATTCATGGTGCTCGCCCCCGAAAGCGAACTGGTGGCTGAACTCACCACTCCCGAGCAAAAAGCCGAAGTGGATGCCTACCTCGACCAAGTGAAGAAGCGCACCGAACGCGAACGCATGATTGACAAGAAAGTGACCGGCGTGTTCACCGGCAGCTACGCCATCAACCCCTTCACCGGCGAAGAAAACCCGATATGGGTGAGCGACTACGTGCTCTCGGGCTACGGCACCGGCGCCATCATGGCGGTGCCTGCCCACGACAGCCGCGACTACGCATTTGCCAAGCATTTCGGCTTACCAATCATCCCGCTGGTTGAAGGCTGCGACGTGAGCCAAGAAAGTTTCGACGCCAAAGAAGGCATCGTAACCAACTCGCCGCGCCCGGGCGTGAAGCCATACATCGACTTCAGCCTCAACGGCCTCACCATCAAGCAAGCCATCGCCGCCACCAAGAAATATGTGGCTGAACACCACCTGGGACGCGTGAAGGTGAACTACCGCCTGCGCGACGCCATCTTCAGCCGTCAACGCTACTGGGGCGAACCATTCCCGGTGTACTACAAGAACGGCATCGCCACTATGATTCCCGAGGACTGCCTGCCGCTGCTGCTGCCCGAAGTAGACAAATTCCTGCCTACCGAAACCGGCGAACCGCCACTGGGCAACGCCACCCGCTGGGCTTGGGACGAACAAGCCAAGCAAGTGGTTGAAAACAGCCGCATCGACAACAAAACAGTATTCCCTATCGAACTGTTCACCATGCCCGGTTTTGCCGGCAGCTCGGCTTACTATCTGCGATATATGGACCCCCAAAACTCGCAAGCCCTCCTCTCAAAGGAAGCCGACGAGTATTGGCAGGATGTCGACCTCTATATCGGCGGCACCGAGCACGCAACCGGTCACCTCATCTACAGCCGATTCTGGAACAAATTCCTCAAGGACTACGGCTATAGCGTGAAGGAAGAACCATTCCGCAAACTCGTAAACCAAGGCATGATTCAAGGCCGAAGCAACTTCGTTTATCGCATCAAGAACACCAACACCTTTGTGTCGCTGGGCTTGAAGGACGGCTACGACGTGACTCCGCTGCACGTCGACGTGAACATCGTCAGCAACGACGTGCTCGACCTCGACAAGTTCCGCGCTTGGCGTCCCGAATTTGCCGACGCTGAATTTGTGCTCGAAGATGGAAAATACATCTGCGGATGGGCAATCGAAAAGATGTCGAAATCGATGTTTAACGTGGTTAACCCCGACGACATTGTTGAACGCTACGGCGCCGACACACTCCGCCTCTACGAGATGTTCCTCGGTCCGCTTGAGCAAAGCAAGCCTTGGGACACCAACGGCATCGACGGCGTAAACCGTTTCCTCAAACGCCTCTGGGCTCAATTCTTCCACGGCGACAACTTTATGCTCACCGACGACGAACCATCGGCTGAGGCTCTCAAATCGCTGCACAAGCTCATCAAGAAGGTGACTTTCGACATCGAACACTTCTCTTACAACACCTCGATTGCCGCATTCATGATTTGCCTCAACGAGCTGCAAGCCATGAAGTGCCGCAGCAAGAGCATCTACGAGACATTCGTGGTGCTGTTGGCTCCGTTCACACCGCACATCAGCGAGGAACTGTGGCACCTGCTCGGCCACGACACCACCGTGTGCGACGCTCAATGGCCTGTGTGCAACGAGGATTATCTGAAGGAATCGGTGGTTAAATACACCGTATCGTTCAACGGCAAACCTCGCTTCAACATCGAAGTGCCTGCCGGAACCGACAAAGCCGAAGTGGAACGCATTGCCCTCACCAACGAAGGCGCTGCCCGCTGGCTCGACGGCAAGACACCCAAGAAGGTGATTGTGGTGCCAAACAAGATTGTGAACGTGGTGGTGTAATCCGCTCCGCACACAATTCCTTACCATACTCTAAGCGAGGGGCGCATCTACAATAGGTGTGCCCCTCGTTGCTTCTCACCCTGCTCTGCTCAGTGTAAAAACCACCGACCGCCACTCAAAAAATCTGCAAAATAAGGTGATGAAACTCGCCAAAATCTGCAAAATAAGGTGATGGAAACCACCAAAATCTGCAAAATATGGTGATGGAAACCACCAAAATCTGCAAAATAAGGTGATGAAGCTCACCAAAAATTGCAAAATAAGGTGATGGGAACCTCCAAAATCTGCAAAATAAGGTGATGAAACTCGCCAAAATCTGCAAAATAAGGTGATGGAAACCACCAAAATCTGCAAAATAAGGTGATGGAAACCACCAAAATCTGCAAAATAAGGTGATGGCTTAGCACTCAAATCCTCATAATTAGCAGCAACCATGACACAGAATGCAGAATTTGGCAAGCATCTGTTGGAGGTGTACGAATGGTCGCTGGGCGACATTCTGTAGCCACGATAACCTCCACCACTCAGCCTATTCCCACGAGAATGGCAGACCCTCAAAGAGGTGAACCATAGAATCCACATCGAGGAGTAAATAACACAAGGTGTTGCAGAACCCTTTGCAAGGAGATTCTGCAACACCTCGGTGATGTTGTACCCGTTCCGGGACTGTATTTACTTGGCTGTAGAGAACGAATATGGGTCGTCGCTCGGTGCGATGCCACGCGTTGTGCAAGGCTTGCTGTCCATAGTGACGTTGATGGTGGCGCCACGCATCAGAGCGTTGTAGTCGAGATAGTTTTTAGTGTACTGCTTGCCGTTGAAGCGGAGGTCTTTCACATAGCGGTTGGCATCGCTATTGTTAGGAGCGTTAATCACCACCTTCTTGCCGTTGGCAAGGTTGATGGTGGCTTTCTTGAACAGCGGTGTGCCAAGCACGTATTGGTCGCTTGCCGGGCATACAGGATAGAAACCGAGAGCCGAGAACACATACCATGCCGAAGTCTGACCGTTATCCTCGTCGCCGCAGTAGCCGTCGGGCGTTGCCATATACAGCTTGTTCATCACCTCGCGAATCCAGTATTGTGCCTTCCACGGCTGGTTGGCATAGCTGTAAAGGTAAATCATGTGCTGAATAGGCTGGTTGCCGTGGGCATAATTGCCCATATTCATAATCTGCATTTCGCGTATCTCGTGAATCACTTGTCCATAGTAGCTGTCGTCGAAGTGCGGTGGTTGAGCAAACACATCGTCGAGCTTGTCGACAAACGCCTTTTTGCCGCCCATGAGTTCGATGAGTCCCGCCACGTCGTGGAACACGCTCCAGCTGTAGTGCAGCGAGTTGCCTTCGGTGAAGGCGTCGCCCCACTTGAGCGGGTTGAACGGAGCTTGGAACGAGCCATCGGCATTGCGTCCGCGCATCAGACCCACTTCCTTATCAAACACGTTGCGATAGTTCATTGCGTGCTTCTTGTACACCTCAATTTCGCTTTCAGGACGTCCGAGTTTCTTGCCCACCTGATAGATGCACCAGTCGTCGTAGGCATATTCGAGAGTGCGAGCCACGTTTTCCTTGATGCCCACGTTGTAAGGCACATAGCCCAGGCGGTTATAGTAGTCGTAGCCCATACGGCCGGTCGACGACACCTCGGGGTGAACGTGATTGGCGCCAAAGAGCATAGCCTCGTAGAGTTGCCCGGCTTCGTCGGTGACAAGACCTTTGAGGATGCCGTCGGCAACCACCGAAGCGCTGTTGTTGCCCACCATGCAGCCACGGTGACCCGGGCTCGACCATTCGGGCAGGAAGCCGCTTTCCTTGTAATAGTTCAGCCAGCCTTGCTGCATCTTGGTGCCCTCCTCGGGATAGAGCAGGTTGATGAGCGGGAACAGGCAGCGGAAAGTGTCCCAAAAGCCGGTGCCGGTGTAGAAATAGCCGGGAGCCACGCCACCTTCGCCAAACGGGCTATAGTGAACCACATTGCCCTTGGCGTCGATTTCGTGCATGCGGTGAGGGAACACCAGCGCGCGAAAGAAGCAGCTATAGAAAGTGCGCAGCTGGTCGACATTGTCGCTTTCAACATCTATGACACCGAGCACGCGGTTCCATTCGGCTTTCGACTGCTCCTTAACCTCGTCGAACGACTTGGTGCCAATCTCCTTGAGGTTGAGTTCGGCTTGCTCAACACTGATGAACGACGATGCGGTGATGACGTTTACCGTTTCGCCGCGGCGGGTCTTGAAGCGCACGGCAGCGCCCACGTGGTCGGCTTTCACCTCGGTGAGCCCTTCCACCTTGTTGTCAGCCACCCACACGCAGTTGTCGGCAAAGGGTTTGTCGAACTTCACCACAAAGTAGTTAGCATAGTTTTTGCCAACGCCACCGCTGTTGCGGGTGTTGTAGCCCACAATCTTGTTTTCCTGCGGAATCACCTTAATCCACGAGCCTTGGTCGTAGGCATCGATAACGATGTAGGCATCGTCGGCTTCGGGGAATGTGAAGCGGAACGAAGCGGCGCGGTCGGTAGTGGTAAGCTCGGTGGTGATATCGTAGTCGGCGAGATACACGCTATAATAATAAGGCTTAGCCACCTCGGCTTTGTGCGAGAACCACGAAGCACGACGGTCCTCGTTGATTTTCAGTCCGCCGGTCATAGGCATGATTGAATATTGTCCGAAATCGTTAATCCACGGGCTCGGGCGGTGTGTCTGCTTGAATCCGCGAATCTTGTCGGCATCGTAGGTGTACGACCATCCGTCACCGTTTTTGCCGGTTTGCGGAATCCATTCGTTCATACCCCATGGCACGCACACGGTGGGTGTGGTGTTGCCGTTCGAAAGCGAGTACTTCGATTGGGTGCCCATGAGAGCGTTCGCATAGTCAACAGGATTTGTCACAGCCGATGCTGTACACATGGCAATGGCAGCGACAAGTGTCATAAGCGTTTTCTTTAGCATTGTCTTTTCGAGAATTATATGGTTATAAAATCAGTTATTTTGCAAGTTTTTATGGTTATGCCACACATACGGCGCGCTAACGGAATACAATTTAGCATTACAAATGTAATCATTTATTTCAATTGCTGCAAATCGGAGTTATCGCTACTGGTCCTTATTTCGCAAAGACTGGTTAAAACCGCCTCAAGGTTGGGCAATATCCGCCTTTTATGAACAATTATCAGAAAAATAAGGTTATTTTTGCAGTCCAGTATAAAACATGAAACGGATTACAGCAACATTATTGTCGGCTTTATTTGCCTCTGCCACAATGTTATCGGCATCAGCGCCCGGCGATGCCGATTCGCTCGCAGTGGCTTGCGACACCATTGCTGCACAGCAGCCTAAAGGGTTCTTAGGCAAGTTCATTAAATACTTCAGCGAAAGCAACAAGGAGAAAAAACAAAAGCGATTCGACATCAGTTTCATCGGCGGGCCATCCTACACCAAGGACACCAATTTCAGCATCGGGCTCATGGGCTCGGGGCTCTACCGCATGAGCGGATGCGACGCCGCCATGCAACCGTCGAACGTAACCATCTACACCAACACCTCGGTGATTGGGCTGGTGGCTGTGGGCGTTACCGGCACCAACTTCTTCCCCGCCGACCGCTACCGCATCAACTACGATGTGCGCTTCAACTATTTCCCGTCGAAATATTGGGGCGTGGGTTACGACGAATGTAGCGTTGACGACAACGAAACCAATATGAAGCGCCTCATGGGCAAGGCTGACGCCGAGTTTCTTATTCAGTTGGCAAACAACCTGTACATCGGTCCTATGTTTTCAGCCATGGTGCTGAAGGCCTACGACATCGATGCCGACAAAATGCACCTCTATCACGGCCAGGACCTGAAGATGCACAATATAGGGCTCGGCTTGACACTGCAATACGACTCACGCGACAACGTCACCAATCCGCACCGCGGTGTGTATGTGAACGCCTCGCAGATGTTCCGCCCAAAATTCATGGGCAACGACTATGCCTTCAGCACCACCGACCTCACGGCAAACGCCTATCAGACCTTGTGGCGTGGCGGTGTGCTTGCCGAGCAGGTGAAGGCACAATTCAATTTCGGCAACCCGTCGTGGGAAACCATGGCAAGCATCGGCGGCTCGTATGTGATGCGAGGCTACTACAAGGGACGCTATCGCGACAAGCACATGGCATCGGCTCAGGTGGAGCTGCGCCAGCACGTGTGGAAGCGCAGCGGCATCACCGTGTGGGGCGGTGCCGGCAGTGTGTTCCACGACAGGCAATCGGCAAAACATGTGCTGCCCAACTTTGGCGTGGGCTTCCGATGGGAATTCAAGAAAAACGTGAACGTGCGCCTCGACTACGGTTTCGGCAAGAACGAAAGCGGATTTATATTTAATGTAAATGAGGCCTTTTAACAAAATAGTGACTTTCCTGCGAAAGGTTAAGTGCAATCAGCGGCTGCTGTTTGCGCTGTGCGTGCTTGCGCTCTCGCTGCCCAACTTCCTGCTGTTCTTCATCGACTCGTCGCCGCTGCTGGTGCGCCTGTGCAACATCGTGCTACCGCTGTGCATCTGGTGGTGGGTGATGACGTGGCTTCGCCGCCCGGGCAAGATGTTCTGGATGTTGTTCCTGTTTGTGTTCTTCAATGCCTTTCAGATTGTGCTGCTCGACATGTATGGCGGCGCCATCCTTGCCGTAGACATGTTTCTGAACGTAGCCACCACCAACGCTACCGAAATTGGCGAACAGCTGGGCGGAATATTGCCGGCAGTGACATTTGTGTTTGTGGTGTACCTGCCGCTGCTGTTATGGAGCACCGTGTCAATCTATCACCCCTCGCTGCCTCGTCGCTTCCTGATGCTCAACCGCCGTATGGCTACGGCAGGCATCGGTGTGGGCATCGCCATGCTGGCGGCTTGCTACCTCACTGTGCCCAAATTCTCGTTTATCGGCGACATCTATCCCGCAAACGTCACCGACAATCTGATTATTGCCGTAGAACGAACCATATCTACCAACAACTATCACCGGACATCGAAGAATTTCACCTTCAACGCTCAAGCCTCCCACCCAACCGACGAAAAAGAGGCTTACATCCTGGTGATTGGCGAAACCGCCCGCGCCGACAACTTCGGCATATACGGCTACAACCGCCCCACCACTCCGCTGCTGGCGCAAGAAGAAAACCTGGTGGCTTTCACCGACGTGCTTTCGCAAGCCAACGTCACCCACAAGAGCGTGCCCATGATTCTCTCTGCCGTGTCGGCTGAGAATTACGACAGCATATATCATCAAAAAAGCATCATCACCGCCATGAACGAAGCCGGATTTGCCACAGCATTCTTCTCAAACCAGCAGCCCAACCGCTCGTTCATCGACTTCTTTGCTGCCGAAGCCCATCGCTCGGTGTTCGTCAAGCAAAACGCGCCATCAAGCGCCAACATCCCCGACAGCCGGCTCATTGGCTATCTGAAAGAGGAACTTGCCGACTCGGCGCGATGCCACAAGCGCTTTGTGGTGCTGCACACCTATGGCTCGCACTTCAACTACAGCGACCGTTACTCCGACGATGCCCGCCGATTCACCCCCGACCACGTCACCACCATCGGCTACAAAAACCGCCAAACCATGGTGAACGCCTACGACAACTCGATTGTGAACACCGATATGCTGCTGCACAGCGTGATTAGCGAGGTTCGCAACGCCGGCTACAGCGCCTGCGTGATTTACCTCTCCGACCACGGCGAGGACATCTACGACGACGACCGCCGCCTGTATATGCACGCATCGCCAGCTCCTTCCTACTATCAGCTGCACGTGCCGCTGCTGGTGTGGACCAGCGAAACCTACGAGCAAAACCACCCCTGCGAAAATGCTGCACTACGAGCCAACGTGCACAAGCCCGTGGCAAGCAACTTGGTGGTGTTCCACACCCTGCTGGGACTGTCGGGCGTGGCTACCCCTTACGCCAACAGCGCCTACTCGCTATGCTCGCCCGCCTATTCGTCGCCCAAGCGCTACTACCTCAACGACCACAACGACCCGCTGCCCATGAACGAGATTGGGCTGAAAGAGCAGGACGTGACGATGCTTCGCAGCCGACACATGCAATATCCCTGACACCGCGCACACACAAAGCAGCCGGTGCATCACTGCCGCCATTGCCACAGCGCCTCGGCGTATGTTGTGAGGCAGCCACGCAAGCAGCGCGTAATGCACCGGCATCAAAATTTACAATATGCTTCATACCCGCAGCCGCTTGGCAGCCGTCAGGCAAGCCCGCGAAGCCACCGCGTAGGCAGCCTCCGCGGCGCATCCAATCACTTGCTTTGATTCTTCAACAGGTCGCGAATCTCGGTGAGCAACTTCTCCTCTGCCGATGGTTCGGGGTCGGGAGCCGGTGCCGGAGCTTCCTCTTTCTTGCGATTGAGCTTCGAGATACCCTTCACCATCAAGAAGATGCAGAAGGCAATGATGAGGAAGTCAACCACATTCTGGATGAACTGACCGTACATCAAGGCTGCTTCAGGAGCATCCTCGGTGGCCTCGGCAAACACCCATTTGAGATTGGTGAAATCAACACCACCTATAATCAGGCCCACAACAGGCATGATTACGTCGTTAACCAGCGAAGTGACAATCTTGCCGAAAGCACCGCCAATGATAACACCCACAGCCATGTCAACCACGTTGCCCTTCATGGCAAAATCCTTGAACTCTTTAATAAAATTTCCCATAGATTGTAAAATTATTTATTGTTATGATTAAGTAGTTTTCACCCGATTTTTTGCAATTAAAATTCAAGTAGTTAACTCAACTGCAAAAGTAAAAAATAATTGACGTAAAATTTCCATTATTTTTGCTCATATTAGCACTACAATTAAAAAAAATGTATTACTTTTGCAACGAATAAGGCGCACTTGCGCCAAGTGCGCACTCGCACAAGGCATAATTGCCCAAACACAAAGTTAGAAAATTATCTTAAGAGATTGATTAATACTGATTATTTTAACCAATAAATTTTAAAGAAAAATGACAAAAGTAGCAATTAACGGTTTTGGCCGTATCGGTCGTCTGGCTTTCCGTCAGATGTTTGAGGCAGAAGGTTATGAAGTAGTTGCAATCAACGACTTGACAAACCCAAAAATGCTCGCTCACCTTTTGAAGTATGACACTGCACAAGGCGGTTTCGCTGGCAAGTTCGGTGAAAACAAGCACACTGTTGAAGCAACTGAAAACTCAATCATCGTTGACGGCAAGGAAATCACTATCTACGCTAAGCCAAACGCTGCTGAACTCCCTTGGGGCGAACTCGGCGTTGACGTAGTTCTCGAATGTACTGGTTTCTACACTTCAAAGGCTAAGGCTGAAGCACACATCCAAGCTGGTGCTCGCAAAGTTGTTATCTCGGCTCCTGCAGGTAACGACCTCCCAACCATCGTTTACAATGTTAACCACAAGACTTTGAAGGCTGAAGACAACATCATCTCTGCTGCTTCTTGCACAACTAACTGCTTGGCTCCTATGGCTGCTGCTTTGCACGCTTATGCTCCTATCCAAAGCGGTATCATGTCGACAATCCACGCTTACACCGGCGACCAAATGATTCTCGACGGTCCTCAACGTAAGGGTGACTTGCGTCGTTCGCGTGCCGGTGCTCAAAACATCGTTCCTAACTCAACAGGTGCTGCAAAGGCTATCGGTTTGGTTATCCCTGAATTGAACGGCAAGCTCATCGGTTCGGCTCAACGCGTTCCAACTCCAACCGGTTCTACTACTATCCTGGTTGCTGTTGTTAAGGGCAAGGACATCACTAAGGAAGGCATCAACGCTGCTATGAAGGCTGCTCAAACCGAATCGTTTGGTTACACTGAAGACCAAATCGTTTCTTCTGACATCATCGGTATGAAGTTCGGTTCGCTCTTCGATGCTACTCAGACTATGGTGGCTAAGATTGACGATGACACTTACCAGGTACAAGTTGTTTCTTGGTACGACAACGAAAACTCTTACACTTCTCAGATGGTTCGTACTATCAAGTACTTCTCTGAAATCTAAT
>JBJECX010000025.1:0-13129 GCA_051871535.1 Muribaculaceae bacterium
CGCTTTTCAAGCAGATAAAGCAAAACTTCCCTCTGAGATACTTCTACGGCGAAAGCGCCAATGCCATAAAGATCCAGATATGGGTAACTCTCATAGCAAATCTACTGCTCTCGGTCTTACAAAGCTCCTTGCAAAGGCGTTGGAGCTTCTCAGGACTGGCCACAATAGTGCGCATCGTGCTGATGTACTATCTGAATCTCGAAAAGTTCCTCAACCAGCCCGATGCAGATCTGAAAATAATGCTTGCTGAAGAATCTGAATCGCCGCCTGACGATACTGAAAACTGCTGAGGGGGCTTATCTTATACATAAAGTAAGCCCAACTTCTGCCATTCAAGAAGTTGGACTCGACTTTTTATGGTTTAGTGGACAGTAATAATTTTCTTAAGTGCGACTGACGTTTCACCTTGATTTAAGGTGAGATACTGGCGGAGATCACCAGAGAATTTAGAATTTTCCTCGTTTGTTTTGAGCAAAAGATCTCCACCCGAGCAGGATGAAAGAATGGTCATAAAAACGACCATAACAAATGTCAATATATTTTTCATCATATTTTTTGTGTTGTTATTATGATTGTAAGTATTCACAAAGAATCAACCGAAAATAAAGAGATAGGTATAGGCGGATGATGCGCCCACGTTAATTGTTTGAGTTAATGCGTATTGGTTCGTTATTCATCAACCGCCGCATAAGCACATCAAAGATAGTATCCATATTGTTTCGTCGGTTAAACCGAAAATGATACTCATCAAGATACCCTTGAAGTCGCTCCTTGGTGCAATGATGGTGTATTCCTCTGAGCCATCCCTTGATATTCATAATGTGTATGTGCATTTGTGGGAATGACTTGCCATTTTCAGATTTCCGCTGCTCAATTTGGTATTCGTCCATAAGAGGTAGATAGCCCTTCCATTCGTCGGTGACAACTTTTGCATCTTTGGATATATACTTTGTAAAAAACGGTCTGAATGATTTGGCAGAAGCATCATCAATAACCTGCGCATATGCTCTGCCGACTCCATCCGTAACGATTTCCAATGCAACGACAACGAGCTTTTTAGCTGATTCTGAGGAACGTCCTGTAATTCCTTCCTCTTCACCTCCAATATAGAACTCATCAACATGTACGTTGCCTGTCAGCGGATATTTGCCGGAGCTTTTCATCGCTTGCTGGAGTTTCCACTTGAATTCCCATACGGTTTTCTGTCTCAATTCATATTCTTCGGCAAGCTCCAGAGATGACATCCCTTTCTTCTTGGTCGCAATCTTAAAGGCTATGTGAAAAGCAAAGAGTGGCGCGAGCTTCATTCGATCAAGCATGGTTCCGGCTGTCACGCTTTCATCGTGTTTACACTTGTTGCAACGACGTGAATATGGTGTTCGCCCTTTGTGATATGTTGCGTTGCCACATCTCGCACAAACAAACGCCTCATCAGGCCATTTGATTTCAGACAGGTACTTCAAGCAGTCCTCGTCGCTTTTGAATCTGTTATAGAACTTAATGGAATTCACACCTTTGAATACTTCTCTTTGTATCATGCTACAAAAGTAGCGATTAATATCGGATTGGGCGCATTATCCGCCTATACCTATCGTTATGAAACACCCTCTAAAACAGACAGTTCGTATTCCTGCCTCATACACCTCTTTCATTGCCTTCAACCGGGCCACTATACTCGATGCGCAGTCCATGTCGGCTCGGAAATTGTCATCGAGAGTGTTAACCGACCACGAGACTGTAACCTTTTTGAAGGTCTTTAGCAAATCGAGATCGCGCAATACGAGGTCAGATTTAGTACAGATCATAATTTCGGCATCCGCGCCCTGTAATTCTTTCAGTATTTCGCGTGTTCGTCCGAAACGCTCTTCATATGGATTGTAGCCGTCAGTGACCGAACCGATTACAATGCGCTGTCCATCATATTTGTGAGGATTGGAGATAGGCTTCCAATGCTTCACATCAAGAAACGTCCCCCACGGTTCGGTGTGTCCGGTGAAGCGTTTCATGAATGAAGCGTAGCAATATTTACAGGCGTGGGGACAGCCGACGTATGGATTGACGGAATAACCGCCAACAGGCAGCGTCGATTTGGTCATCACGCTCTTGACATCCACATCGCGAATATCTTCTTCTTTAATAAGGTTTTTTATCATAACGATATTGTTTGACCGTCATCCGGAATAAGCAGTTTATCAGAAAAGTCATTGGTTTCCGCAAACTTGCAAAGTTCCTTGCGTGTGACAGTGTTATGGTTAACACCTTCCAAGTGCGTGGCTACAAGTATTGATTTCGGCATGTGCCTATGCACTTCAAGCACATCCTTTTCGTGCATGATAACCGGACGGAAACCTTTGAATTTATTACCGCCGGCGTTGATGAGAATCACTTCGGGAGAGTATTTGTCCAAGGTTGTCTCGACACCGTGATACCAAATGGTATCGCCTGCGAGATAAAGAGTTTGCTCTTTATCGTTACGGAATATGATGCCGCAGGTGTGACCTGCAAGAAGAATCATGGGGAATGTGCCGTGTTTTCCGGGAGTCTTTGTCATCTGAACATCACCGAAGCGGGTATCTTCTCCCAAAATGCTGACATTGGTGAAGCAATGCTTCCTCATGAAACCGGCATCCTTGTTGTCTTGGACGAACACCGGAAGTCTCTTATCCATGATTTCCAGTGCTGTCGGGTCAATATGGTCAAGGTGAGTATGAGTGATTATCACAGCATCTATGCCCTGCAAGATTTCTGCTACTGGCATAGGAAGCTCCACCAGTGGGTTGCGAAGTTTGTTTCCTGTCATTGGGAACGGGGCAAACGTCCCCTTGGCTCCCAACATGGGATCGACAAGAAACCGTTTGCCTCCGTATTCGATAATGACTGTGGCATTGCGTATTTGAGTTATCTTCATGGCGTTACAGCAGATTCTCGCGTTCCGTGATTTCCGCATCGGTCATTGTGTAACCCTCAAGACTGCCTTCTTTTGCCTGAATGCAGATGTAGGTCATAGGCTCGGCAGAAGTGCATTTGATGTTGCGGTCACAGTTGGTGGAGACGCGAATCACAGAACCTTCGGTAATGTCAAACACGTCTCCATCAACCTGAAACTTGCCGGCTCCGGATAGGATGATGTAGTTTTCTTCGTTGACCTTGTGGCTGTGGAAGAACGGTACGGCTGCTCCTGTGGGGAGTGTGCCAAATGATATTTCACACGATGTTGCACCTGTGGCTTCCTTTACAAACTGTTTTCCCTCGAAACCGTGGAGTGAACCAACCGAGGCATGGACGAATTTTTCGCCCGAATTGAGAGTCTTGATTTCGCTCATATTTTTATGATTTGAATTTTATGATTAACTTTGCAGCGGAAAGCCGCTATTGTTTTAATAGCGCAAAGTTAATGGATATAATTCACCTAAACAAGACGTTACATTTGAGTAAGACACTTACGTCAAAGTAACCATTATCTGATTATGAACAGATTACCGCTCAAAGAAAATCTTAAAAAATATACCGGCATATCATCATGCCCGGTCCGGAACGTAGTTGCACGGTTTTCGGGTAAATGGTCTATGCTGATACTCTGTGTGCTGTCTGAGAACGATGCCACCAGATTCAATGAAATCGGCAAGGCTATTCCGGATATTTCTCCCAAGGTGCTTACCGACACGTTGAAAAGCCTTGAAGCAGACGGTCTGATTTCACGAAAAATGTATTCCGAGATTCCCCCGAAGGTTGAATATTCCCTTACAGAACTGGGAAAATCGCTTATGCCTCACATCGAAAGTCTTATAGTTTGGGCTCTTGATAATTTCGAGGCAGTATCCGGCACGCGAATCCCGGGGGAATAAATATATGCGCGTTACTTTTATGTAGTTGCTACTCTCAAAGAGTGTCGTCAGAAACGTGACGAGTGTGCCAAACAAAAATGCAACCATAGCCATATCAGCGATGAAGGTGGCGGAGCATCAAACCTCCGTCACCTTCATTTTTTCAAAAGTTCCTCAACCAGCCCGATGCAGACCTGAAAATAATGCTCGCTGAAGAATCTGAATCGCCGCCTGACGATACTGAAAACTGCTGAGGGGGCTTATCTTATACATAAAGTAAGCCCAACTTCTGCCATTCAAGAAGTTGGACTCGACTTTTTATGGTTTAGCGGACAGTAATATTTTCTTTTAGACATCGCCACCAAATACAACAACCCCCAAAGGCAACTCGGCTCTTGGGGGTTGTTGTTAAAAAAAGTATCTTGAGAAGTGGTGTTAACGCTCGGCGCGGATAGGATTTGTGAGAAAATCATGATATGCAATAGCTATGCCTTCTTCGAGTTCGGTGCTATAGGTCCAGCCCAAAGCCTTTGCTCGGCTCACGTCAAGCAGTTTGCGCGGAGTGCCGTTTGGCATACTGCTGTCCCATAGGATTTCGCCCTCATATCCCACCACTCGTGCCACTGTCTGAGCCAGCTGGCGGATGGTGAGTTCTTTTCCAGTGCCGGCGTTCACCGTTTCATTGCCATCGTAATGGTTCATGAGAAATACACAGAGGTTTGCGAGGTCGTCGACAAACAGGAACTCGCGCAAAGCGCTGCCGTCGCCCCAGCAGGTAACGCTGGGTGCTCCTTCTTCTTTTGCCTCGTGGAAGCGCCGAATCATTGCCGGCAACACGTGGCTGTGTGTGGGATGATAGTTGTCGCAGGGGCCGTAGAGGTTGGTGGGCATCACGCTAATGTAGTGGGTGCCGTATTGGCGGTTAAGGTATTGGCAGTAACGCAGTCCCGAAATCTTTGCCAGGGCATAAGCCTCGTTGGTGCTTTCGAGCGCACCGGTGAGCAGGCATTCCTCCTTCATAGGTTGGGGTGCCATGCGCGGATATATGCATGAGCTGCCCAAAAATTCAAGCTTTTTCACCCCACTCTTCCATGCCGAGTGTATTACGTTCATTTCCAGCATCATATTTTGCCACATAAAGTCGGCTGGAGCTGTGCGGTTTGCTTCGATGCCTCCCACTTTGGCTGCCGCCAGAAATACGTATTCCGGCTTCTCTTGATTGAAGAACTGTTCAACGCAGCTCTGGCAGCAGAGGTCGAGCTGGCTGTGGGTGCGGGTGACGATGTTTTCGTAACCCTGACGACGCAGTTCGCGCACTATAGCCGAGCCTACCATGCCACGGTGTCCGGCAACATAGATTTTTGCTTCTTTTTCCATTATTTTACTATTCCTTTCTCCAGATATTCGGCAAGGTTGATGCGGATTGCATCGCCGGCGTTCTCCACTGCCACCTTTGCCATATCGTGGTTAACCATAATCTTAACGAGTTGCTCAAACGAGGTGCGCTGAGGATTCCATCCTAATTGTCGCTTTGCCTTCGACGGGTCGCCAAGCAGGTTTACCACGTCAGTTGGGCGATAGAAATCGGGCGACACTTCAACGAGCACACGTCCGGTAGCTTGGTCGATGCCTCGTTCGTTAGCGCCCTCGCCTTGCCACTCGAGTTCGATGCCTGCGTAGTGGAATGCCAGCTGGCAAAATTCGCGCACGCTGTGCTGTTCACCGGTGGCAATGACAAAGTCCTCGGGTACATCGTTCTGCAGTATGAGCCACATGCATTCCACGTAGTCGCGAGCATATCCCCAGTCGCGCAGGCTGGAGAGGTTGCCCAAATAGAGTTTCTGCTGCTTGCCGTGGCGTATGCGGGCTGCCGCAAGGGTGATTTTGCGGGTGACGAAGGTCTCGCCTCGTCGCTCACTCTCGTGGTTAAACAAAATTCCTGAGCAGCAGAACATACCGTATGCCTCGCGGTATTCACGCACTATCCAGTAGCCGTAGAGCTTGGCAACAGCATATGGCGAATAGGGATGAAATGGAGTGAGCTCGTTTTGCGGCACCTCTTCAACCTTGCCATAAAGCTCCGATGTAGATGCCTGATATATGCGGCAGGAGTCGGTCAATCCGCACTGACGCACGGCCTCAAGCACTCGTAGTACGCCCACAGCATCGACGTCGGCAGTGTATTCGGGAGAGTCGAAGCTAACCTGAACGTGGCTCTGAGCTGCCAGATTGTAGATTTCGTTGGGACGAACGCGTCCGATGAGTGCTACGAGACTCATTGAATCGGACATGTCGCTGTAATGGAGGTGGAAACCAGGCTTACCTTCGAGGTGTGCTATGCGTTCGCGATAGTCGACCGACGACCGACGAATGGTGCCGTGCACCTCGTAGCCTTTCTCGAGCAAATACTCGGCAAGGAACGAACCGTCCTGTCCGGTAATGCCAGTAATCAATGCAATTTTTTTCATAATAAGTTAATAAGCTTTTTTATCGCCTACAATGGCGTTATAGATTGTTTTTAGAATTATGTAAATGTCAAGCCACAGACTCCAATGTTCCATATACCAGATGTCACCTTTCACGCGTCCGTCCATGTCGCTCAACTCCTTTGTCTCGCCGCGGTAGCCGGTGACTTGGCTCCACCCGGTGATGCCGGGCTTAATGTAGTGGCGAATCATATAGTGGTTGATGAGCTGCGAATATTCCTGCGTGTGTTTGAGCATGTGAGGGCGTGGACCAACCACACTCATTTCGCCCAGCAGCACGTTGAAGAACTGGGGTGTTTCGTCAAGGCTTGTTTTGCGCAAGATATTGCCCCACCTTGTCTTGCGAGGGTCGTCCTTAGTAGCTTGTAGTGCATCGCTTTGAGTGTTGACTTTCATGCTGCGGAATTTATACAGCCAAAACTCCTTGCCTCCTATGCCGCTGCGCTTCTGCTTGAAGAATATGGGTCCGGGCATAGTGATTTTGGTGACTAATGCCACCACCACGAATATCAGCGGGAAGAAGCAGACGAGGAAGATGAGCGAAAAAACGATGTCGAACAGCCGTTTGACAAAGCGGTTGCCGACAGTGCTGAGCGGGTCGTCGAAGAAACTCATATAGGGCACGGCACCCAGCACGTTGAGGTGGAGGGCTTGGTGCTTGAAATTGCTCATTAGCGGCACCACAAAAAAGTGCTTGAAGTGCTGCTCGCAATAGCGAATTATTCGCTCTTGTTCGCGCAATTTGTAGTCGACGGGGAGACAGCAATACACTTCCTGAACGCAGGGATTTTGCTCCATATATGGTATGACATGCTCGATTGTTCCCAGATATTTTGCGCCTTTGATTGACTCGTTGCCCTGACGGTCGTTGAAGTAGCCCAACACATCGTAGCCCATAGTAAGATTGCTCGACAGTTCTTTGTAAAGCTCGCGGTTGTTGAAACCGGTGCCAATCATAATTACCCTGCGTCGGTGCTTTGCCGACTGGTGGTACATCTTCGAAAAATAGCGTATGACGTAGCGGAACATCAGCACCACAGCAAAGAGTGCAATTAGATATTGTATGTAGAGTTGCCATTGAAACACATAGAAGCGTCCCAGGTGAAGCAACAGCACGCTAAGCAGCGAATAGTAGCATACCGTTTTGAGCACACCAAGCATCACCTCGTAGTCGTAGGTGCGACGCATGTGCATGTTCACTCCGTTCTCGATGCTCACGGCAAAATAGATGGTGCATATCACCACCAGCGATTGTAGGAAATCGGTGGTGAACACCACGCCGCTGTGCTGATGCTTGGCAAACAATGTGAACAATCCGCCACATATCACCACCTCCAGCATCAATACGAATGAAACCAGCAATTTGCTATATCGCGATGTTATATGAACTGTCTTAGTCATATTTCTTTGTTTTTATAAGTCTGCTCGGGCAATAAGATTTATTTATAAAAGGGGTTTATTGACTGCTAAATAGAATAGATTAGATGATGGATCGGAGTGTTTCCATAACCCGGTGTCATCTATGGTGCAAAGGGGCGCTATCGCCCTATTAGTTCAATCTCTGCGGAAGATGTCGCGGGTGTAAACCTTCCGGCTGACATCGTCGAGGCAACTATCGTAGCGGTTGGCAATTATGGTTTGGCTCATTTGCTTGAACTTCTCCAAGTCGTTCACCACCTTGCTGCCGAAGAACGTAGAACCGTCCTCAAGCGTAGGCTCGTAGACAATCACCTGTGCTCCTTTAGCCTTTATTCGCTTCATAATGCCTTGAATGCTCGATTGCCTAAAGTTGTCGCTGCCGGTCTTCATGGTCAGCCGATAGACACCAATAATGCATTGTTTTTCGTTCGACGGGCTGTAGTCGCCACGGTTGTAATAGTCGTAATAGCCCGCCATCGACAGCACACGGTCAGCCACAAAATCTTTGCGGGTGCGATTGCTTTCTACAATGGCTTCAATCAGATTCTCGGGCACGTTGGCATAGTTGGCGAGCAATTGCTTGGTGTCCTTGGGCAGACAGTAGCCACCGTATCCAAACGACGGATTATTGTAGTGTGTGCCTATGCGCGGGTCGAGGCATACACCTTCAATTATGTGGCGTGTGTCGAGACCCTTAATCTCGGCATAGGTGTCGAGTTCGTTGAAATAGCTAACACGAAGTGCCAGATAGGTGTTGGCAAACAGTTTCACTGCTTCGGCTTCGGTGAAGCCCATAAGCAGCGTTGGCACATCCTGCTTTATTGCGCCTTGCTGCAACAGCGAGGCAAAACTTTTGGCAGCATCAACCAGTTGCGGATTCTGCAAGTCGGTGCCAACAATGATTCGGCTCGGATACAGGTTATCGTATAGTGCACGGCTCTCTCGCAGGAATTCGGGCGAGAACAGGATGTTGTCGCAGCCCAATTTTTTGCGCAGTTGTTCGGTGTAGCCAACCGGAATTGTCGACTTTATTATAATTATTGCCCGAGTGTTGTATTTCAGCACAGTGTTGATTACCGTTTCCACAGCGCTGGTGTCGAAAAAGTTTTTCTTGGAATCGTAGTTGGTGGGCGCAGCCACAACCACAAAGTCGGCATCGCAATAAGCTGCTTCAGCGTCGAGAGTGGCTTTGAGATTCAGCTTGCCGCTTGCCAGATATTCCTCAATCTCGTGGTCGACAATGGGCGATTCGCCGCGATTTATCATATCAACCTTTTCGGGCACGATGTCGATTGCCGTCACTGTATTGTGCTGAGCCAACAGTGTGGCTATGCTCAGCCCCACGTATCCTGTACCTGCAACTGTAATTTTCACATCATTCATAGTTCAACGGTTATTGTACATGTCGTCGTAATACTTTTCGTAATCTCCGCTTGTGATATTGTCCATCCATTCCTGATTTTCGAGATACCACTTCACTGTCTTTTCAATGCCTTCTTCAAACTGAAGCGAAGGCTCCCAGCCGAGTTCGCGCTGCAGTTTGCGCGAGTCGATGGCGTAACGCGCATCGTGGCCAAGGCGGTCGGTAACAAAGGTGATAAGGTTCATGTCCTCGCCGGGTTCACGTCCGAGCAATCGGTCAACAGTGTTTATCACCACCTTTATTATGTCGATATTCTTCCATTCGTTAAAGCCGCCAATGTTATAGGTTTCTGCCACTTTTCCTTTATGGAAAATTGTGTCGATGGCGCGTGCATGGTCCTCAACAAACAGCCAGTCGCGCACATTCTCGCCTTTGCCGTAAACAGGTAGCGGCTTGCGCTGGCGTATGTTGTTGATGAATAGTGGAATCAACTTTTCGGGGAATTGGTAGGGACCATAGTTGTTAGAGCAGTTAGTGACTATGGTTGGCATTCCATATGTGTCGTGGAATGCCCTCACAAAGTGGTCGCTGCTTGCCTTGCTGGCACTGTATGGACTATGGGGATTGTATTTTGTTGTTTCCTCAAAGAAAGTGTCGCCATAGGCATGATGGTGCTGCGACGAAGCAGCAGTGGTGAAAGGCGACTCAATTCCTTCGGGATTAGTCATTTCAAGCGCTCCGTACACCTCGTCGGTGGAGATGTGGTAGAACAGCTTGTTCTCATATTTTTCGGGAAGTGATTCCCAATAAAGTTTAGCAGCCTGAAGCAATGAAAGCGTACCCATCACGTTTGTGCGAGCAAATGTGAACGGGTCCTTAATCGAGCGGTCGACGTGGCTCTCGGCAGCCAGATGGATAATGCCATCAACTTTCTCCTCTCGCATAAGGCTCAAGAATGCGTCGAAATCGCAGATGTCCATCTTCGCAAAGCGGTAATTCGGTTTGTTTTCCACATCTTTCAGGTTTGCCAAATTACCTGCATAAGTGAGTTTGTCGAGATTAATGATTTTATAATCAGGGTATTTATTCACAAACAACCTCACTACATGGCTGCCAATAAACCCGGCTCCGCCGGTTATTACTATCGTCTTTTTGTAATCCATATATCAATAATTATATATTATGAAACGGAAATGGCGCTAACATTATTGAGAATCACTCAAAATATTTATTACATAAATGCTACGGTCAAACCAGCCATAACGATGCTCACCATCGACATGAGCTTGATGAGGATGTTAAGGCTTGGGCCTGATGTGTCTTTGAATGGGTCGCCAACAGTGTCGCCCACAATTGTTGCTTTGTGGCTAAAGCTACCCTTTCCGCCAAAGTTTCCTTCTTCTACCATCTTCTTGGCATTGTCCCACGAGCCGCCTGCGTTAGCCATGAATACAGCCAGAGTGAAACCTGCTGCCAAACCGCCAACAAGAAGGCCCAGCACGCCGGCTACGCCAAGCAGTATGCCAACTACGATTGGGATAATGATTGCAAGAACTGAAGGAATAATCATTTCGTGTTGAGCAGCTTGGGTTGAAATTTCAACGCATCGGCCATAGTCGGGTGTCGCTTTTCCTTCAAGAATGCCTGAGATAGTGCGGAACTGACGGCGAACCTCTTCAACCATCTTTTGTGCTGCCCTACCAACGGCTTCCATTGTTAAACCGCAGAACAAGAATGCTGCCATGGCACCGATGAATGCTCCTACAAGCACCTTAGGATTCATCAATGTCACTTGGAAGAAGTTCATGAAGTCGGGCATCGTTGCAGTTGCCGGGTTGAACACATTGCCTGCGGCATCAACAAACTCATGGCCATTTTCGGCGATGCGAGCCATTGCAATCTTCACTTCTTCGACATACGAAGCCAAAAGTGCAAGCGCAGTCAATGCAGCGCTACCAATGGCAAATCCCTTGCCGGTGGCTGCTGTGGTGTTGCCAAGAGCGTCGAGGGCATCGGTGCGATGACGAATCTCTTCGCCCAGTTCGCTCATTTCGGCATTGCCGCCAGCATTATCGGCAATTGGTCCATAGGCGTCGGTTGCCAATGTTATACCCAATGTTGAGAGCATACCCACTGCGGCAACACCAATGCCGTAAAGGCCATGTGAAATGCTTTCAGCGCTCATACTGAGGTCAAATCCGTTTGCAAACATATAGCTGAGCATGATGGCAACGCCAATTGTCAGCACCGGAATGCAAGTTGAAATCATGCCTGTGCCAATACCCTTGATAATCACGGTTGCACTGCCTGTTTGTCCGGCTTCAGCAATCTTTTGGGTTGGCTTGTAGCTGTGGCTGGTATAGTATTCGGTGGCTTGACCGATGATTACGCCGGCAACCAGACCGCTAATCACTGAGAACGAAACACCGAGCCAGTTTTCGATACCTAAAAGATAAAGGATAACAAATGTTGCAGCTGCAATGAGTATTGCGCTCACGTTAGTGCCAAGCGAAAGCGAACGAAGCAAGTCTTTCATCGAAGCGCCTTCTTTGGTCCTTACCAGGAAAATGCCAATTAACGACAAGAAAATGCCTACTGCTGCAATTATCATAGGAGCCACAACGGCTTTGAGCTGCATTTCGGCGTTCATGGCAAATGCTGTTGCGCCTAAGGCTGCCGTCGACAGGATACTGCCGCAATAGCTTTCGTAAAGGTCGGCACCCATACCTGCCACGTCGCCCACATTGTCGCCCACATTGTCGGCAATTGTTGCAGGGTTGCGAGGGTCGTCTTCAGGAATGTCGGCTTCCACTTTACCCACAATGTCGGCCCCAACGTCGGCTGCTTTGGTGTATATGCCGCCGCCCACACGGGCAAACAGCGCTTGTGTAGAAGCACCCATGCCGAATGTCAGCATTGTTGTGGTGATGGTGATAAGAGCCATCGATTCGCCTTCGTAGAATGCATTCAGCACAATAAACCAGATGGCAATGTCGAGCAGGCCAAGACCTACTACCACAAGACCCATCACGGCGCCGGAGCGAAATGCGATGCGCAAACCGGCGTCAAGGCCTTTGCGTGCAGCGTTGGCTGTACGACCTGAAGCATAGGTGGCTGTCTTCATGCCAAAGAAACCTGCCAATCCTGAGAAAAGACCTCCGGTGAGGAATGCAAAAGGCACCCATGGATTCTGCACATTCAGCACATAAGCCATGAATGAGAAAACGATTGCTAATACTATAAACACAATTAAGACCACCTTATATTGTTGCTTCAGGTATGCCATAGCACCTTTGCGAACATATTCGGCAATCTCTTTCATTCGAGGTGTTCCTTCGTCTGACTTCATCATCGTCTTGAAGAAATACCAAGCCATACCCAGCGCCACTATCGAGGCTGCGGGTACAAGCCAAAATACATTTGGGATGTTGTTCATAACGGTTAATTAGTTTGTTAGGTATTTAATATTATGGTATTTGATTTTTCAAATTGCTTATGCACTTTTCAAGTGAAACAGTCCAATAAGGAATCTCAATGCCGAAAGTACGCTTTATTTTTGTCTTATCAAGCACCGAATAGCTTGGACGCACCACTTTGCTTGGAAACTCGCTGCTGTGGCAGGGACATATCTTGCAGTTACTGTTGCCTGCCATTGCAGCAATCGTGACTGTGAAATCATACCACGAGCACACCCCTTCGTTGCTGAAATGATATATGCCTTCGCGGCCTTCATACATGCCGTGTTCCACAATGTCGCAAATCACCTTTGCCAAATCGTAGGCATAGGTGGGAGTGCCGGTTTGGTCGAAAACAACATTCAGTTGCGGTTTTGTTGAGGTCAGGCCAAGCATTGTCTTAACGAAATTCTTGCCAAACTCGCTATATAGCCACGATGTTCTGATAATCAAATATTTACACCCCGATGATTTGATGTTTTCTTCACCATGCAGTTTCGTCAAACCATACACCCCGGTTGGAGTGCCGGTACGGTTTTCATCGCAAGGTGTGTTGTAAGGTTCTTTGCCAAACACATAGTC
>JBJECX010000026.1:0-55412 GCA_051871535.1 Muribaculaceae bacterium
GGGTTGCCATCATCCCCCACCAACCCGGCATCCGTATAGGATGCGAATTACATAAAATCCCCGGCCCCAACCGCCTGTAGGTGACGAGGCGATATAACCGCGGAGCGGTTACAACTTCAATAACCCCACATTGGCGCCGCAGGCGACTATGTGGGGACAAGCGGATATCCCCACCATCTACAACCGCGGCGCGGTTGCAGACCCCGCCAAAAAGGCATATGATTCAATGCCATCGGAGATGGCAAACCATGCGTAACCGCGGGTGGAGCGCCAGCGTAACCTGCGGGAATCGGATGCTTCACATTTGTTCGGCTTCGAAGATGTCGAACATTATTGTACCTCTTCGAGGCACATATTACGGTAGGATGCACCTTCCGCAGGCTGCGCCCCGTAGGGGCTTGCCAGCGGTTAAGCATGGTTCAGCGCCTTCGGCGCTTCCTCACCAACCAGCCCACGCTTATAGGGGCGTATCGCACAGGATGCGAATTATCTGAATCTGCAACCGCTCCGCGGTTGTGTATATTGGGGAGACTGTTGCTATCCCCACGTAGCCGATTGCGCTTCGCTTATCGTCAACATGGGGTTATTGAAGTTGCAACCGCTCTGCGGTTGTGCGGACTACCGCCTGATTGGGCGTATTCGATACGCCCCTACAATATATGCCGACCTCCGCATAACCGCCAATACGGGCGTATGGCATACGCCCCTACGATATGCGGGTGACTGTCAGCGAGTGAAGTCGGCAGGATAGCTCACCGGCGTGGCAATCACGTTGCCAATGCGCAGACGCAGCCAAGTGTTGAAGCCACGCACCCCCTCGTTGAGCACAATCACGCGGGCACCGTTGTCGCCCGGAATGTCGTGATACTCGGTGTGACCGCCCGAAAAACGGCCATAGGCAAGCGCCATGCCCTTCCAGCTGCACACATAATCGTTGACGTGGTCGTGACCGGCGAACACACCCATCACATCGCGGCCAAGCAGCATGGCAGAAAACAACCCGGTGTTGATTTTCGGGCAGCACGGTGCCTCTTTGCGTATTCCCATGAGCAACGCTCCGGGACTGGCAGCAGCTTCGGCATATTCAGGCAACGGGATGTGCAGGAATGCCAGCGAAGGTAACGGTGTGCCGCCGTTGGCAGCAGTGTAGCGGGCACTCTCCGAGCGATACCACGCCACCTGGTCGTATTTTATCCAGTCGTAGCCATCGGTCAAGTCCTTTTGTTGCGAATATTGATGCGAATCGAACACATAAAGCACCGCGGCATCCTTTGCGGCATCGTTAGCCGACTTGACGGTGAGCACATAGTTGGTGGTGCCCGAAATGCCGTCGACCGTCGAGGTCAGATTGCCGGGCAGCGTGCGCACATAGTCGAGAATCTGCTTCGGAGTCCAATCGCTCTCGGCATCGTGATTGCCCAGCGTGACGGCAAACGGCAGGTGGCGGTCGATAATGGGCTTGAGCGTGCGGTCGAGGCACGTCTTAGCCGGAGTGCCATAGATAATGTCGCCGGTGATAATCACCAGATCAGGATGCTCGGCATCGAGCACGCCGGCAATGTTCTCGGCAGCAATCTCCGAGTTTTTGTCGCCCGGACGCCAATGCACGTCGGTGAATTGAACAATCTTAAACAAGCCTTGAGCATTAAACTTGAGCTGCGCCCAGGCAGGCAAAGCCACCAAAGCAATTGCAAAAAGCGCCACAATGCGCATCGTGAATCGGTTCATAATAGCATATATTAAAGTGATGAGGTAATGCAAAGATAGGCATTTTTATGCCATCGGACGCATCACGCGAAAAAATAACCAATAATAATGCAATATCGACCACTCCTATGCACCCGAAGTTTTATAACTTTGCATATTGGAGTTAATGCAACCAAACGGTCATGATGGCAAAACGACTAATCATATTGGTTTTGACGATTCTGGCAATAGCACAATTGTCGGAAGCGCAAATCTATTACGACAGCAACCATGCCCGCTTTAACTCCGACAGCATCAGGCGCGAATTCGACAACGGTCCCTATTTCACACTTTTCAAGGACAACTATTTCACTGCCGGTATTCCTATAGGGCAGAAAATTTCAAGCACCAACTCCGACGTGAAGTTTCAGGTGAGCATCTCGCAACGCCTCACCAAGAGCACACTGCCTTTCAACACCTATCTGTTTCTCGCCTATTCGCAAAAGTGCTTCTGGAACGTGTTTCAGGAGTCACTGCCCATGCGCGACCTCAACTTCAACCCCGGCATCGGACTCTCTAAACTGCTGATTGTGAAAGGCAAACTCATTGGTAAACTCACGCTGATGATTGAGCACGAGTCGAACGGGCGCGACGGCGACGATTCGCGTTCGTGGAACCGCATATCGTATGGCGGCAACGTGTTCCTCACGCCAAACCTCATGATTCACGCCAAGGCATGGATTCCGATAGTCGACGGCGAAAACAACAAGGACCTGCTCGACTATGCCGGATTGTTTCAGAGCGGAATGCAAGTGACGTCGAACGACAAGCGCTGGGGCTTTGCCATCACTATGGTGAAACGCAAAGGCTGGCGGCTGAGCTACAACACAATCATCGAAGCCAACTATCGCCTGTTCAAGAACGAGAACCAGTATTTCTTCTTACAATACTACAATGGCTATGCCGAGGGTCTGCTTGACTACAACAAGTTTCACTCGCGCCTGCGCGCCGGGCTGGTGATTAAGCCCAACTTCTTCAGCGACTATTAAGCAGCAGCGTTTCTTCGCCGGAAACTATCGGCGGTTTATTTCTTAGCCGAAAACTACCAACCAACACTATGGCAAGTGACCTGCACGTCACTCCTTGACATCGTCGGCAGCTTGCGCCACCTGCTCGTTGTAGAAGCGGGCATAGATGCGACAGGCACTTTCCACCATCTTTACGCACGGACGGCTGCGATAGTATTCGGCAGAGCGCTCCGAGGGCTTGGGCGGCTCAATGATGCCGGCACGCAAGCCCAGCAAATCGGCACACACCATCGACCCGTTTTCGGCGGCAAACTCCTTGCCCAGACGCTGCACGGCAGCATAGTTGCGCGTGCGCGATTCCAAATCGTTGGCAGCAGCCGACGCCGTTTGCAGCCCTGCCAACATGAACATTCCGGCACACGCCCCGCAAGTCATGCGCAGGCGTCCCATTCCGCCGCCAAACGACGACGACAACTTAATGTAGTTGTCGTCCAAGCCATAGACATCGGCAAACGCCGACACCACAGCCTGCGAACAATTGTATCCGTCAATGAATTTCTTAATCCCCAAAGCCGCTCTTTGGTCGACATCGAGCGCATCTGTTTGTTTCATATTTTTGATTATTATCGTTTCTATTGTTTTTCGTTCACAACCAACACAAAGATACTAAATATTTCGTTACATTGTATACACTATCATACCCAAAAGTTTTTGCAGCCTTCAATGCAATTATCACCCCATTTAGGCTCACACTTCAAAAAAAATAAAACTTTTCACATTTGAGGCAACAATTTATCTATTTTGGTTGTTTTATTAATTGAAAATAACTAATTGATTTATAACCATATTAACATAAATTAGATTATACAAAGATTAATCTTAATTGTTAATTTTTATATTAATATTAGTTATAGAAAATTTAATTTTGTGTTACAACGGTATTACAATATTGGATTTTTTCGCGAAAAATCAAAAAAAAGAGCAAAAAAATTTGACTTTAGCGAAATAGTGCCTTTATATTTGCAGTACTTGATTTTGGATAATTTATATGACCTAATTATTATTTGACCTACTTATGAGACTTTCTATTATTAGTATTGTTGTCTGTGGCGTACTGTCTACTGCAACAAGTTATGCAGAGCAAATCAATATTGCCGAAGCACAAAACAATGCGCGGCAATTTCTGTCTGCAAACCAAAAATCACTTAAAGGACAATCATCGAGAACTTCCGACCGTTTGACTTTGGCTTACACAGCACAAAGCAATTACAACGAGGACGAAAATTGTTTCTACGTATTTAACCGCAGCAACGGCGGCTTCATCATAGCCGGCGCCGACGACTGCGCACAACAAGTGCTTGGCGTGGCAGACGAAGGCAGCTTCGACTACAGTAATATGCCCGAAAACATGAGATGGTGGCTCAGCCAATACACCGAACAAATCAGCAATGCTATGCTCACCCGCAGCACCTCAGCAGACGAACTCACCGTGAACGAGGCTGTACCCACATCCACCGGCACCAACACCTCATCACGCATCAGCGTGCCCACTATGTGCCAGACACTGTGGGACCAAGGCACCTACTACAACAACGAGTGTCCGGAGGAAGATGGCGTGCACTGCTACACCGGTTGCGTTGCCACCGCGCTCGCCCAAGTGATGAAATATCACAACTATCCCGCCAGCGGCACCGGCACACTCTCCTTCACCTCGTCGGGCAGCACAAAGCTCACTGTCGACTTCTCAGAAGGAGCCTACGACTGGAACAATATGCCTAACCAACTCACCAACGAGAGCAGCGAAGCCGAAGTGAACGCTGTGGCTCGCCTGATGTATCACTGCGGCGCTCTTGTGCAGACCGTTTACTACACCTCCGGCAGCGCAGCAAACATGACCAACATCCTCAGAAGTCTTCCGGTTTACATGGGCTACTCCAAGTCGTGCTCTTACCGCGACCGCAGCTACTTCACCGACAGCCAATGGGAAGAAATAATTTACAACGAAATGGTTAACCACCGCCCGGTGTGCTACTCCGGCGGCACCAACGCCAACCGTCACGCCTTTGTGTGCGACGGATATAACGCTGACGACAACACCTTCCACTTCAACTGGGGATGGAGCGGCAACGGCAACGGCTATTTCAAACTCACCGCCCTCGAGCCATTCGGCCCCAACAGCTACTATGTTTACAACGCCAAACAATGCGCCGTGATTGGCATTCAGCCGCCAACAGGCAACGACAAATACGATATGCCGCTCTACACCGCAGGCAACCTCAGAGGCGTGGTTCAAAGCAGCACTCTCTACCTGTCGTTCAGAACCGCCGATGACAGCAGCTCAAAATTCACTTGTGTGACCAACTATTGCAGCTACGAAAGCAACGACCGCACCAACAAGCTCGGCATTAAGCTCGTGAACACCGAAACCCAGGAAACCACAATCATCCAACCCTCGGAAGTCTACACCTACTACACCAACACCAATAGCGACGCCAGCACCTATGGCAAGTATTGGCCAAAAATCACCAGCTACATCAAAAACGGCGAAACGTTCATTGCATCGCCCGTCTACAAGGACAACGAAGACGAGGATTGGAAGCCGTTGAACTTCGTTGAAGGCGCTATCACTGAAGTGCTTGTAGCCCGCAACGCCACCGATGGAAAATTCAATGTTACCCAAGTGCTCACACCTGCCGACCTCCACATCGACGACATCAACGTGGCACAAGCAGTTGCCGGCAAGACACTCGAAGCCGACCTCACCGTCAGCAACCTGGGGCAAAGCGAATACGTAGGCGAACTCTCGGTATTGCTCGTCGATGCCCAAGGCGCCGAAGCAGCAACATTCTCGCAAGACATCGATGTGCTTGGCAACACCACACAGAACGTGGCAGTGAGCGGTTCGCTCGCCGACATCTCATCGGGTAGCTACTCGCTGCGCGTCAACACCGAAAGCGGCGAAACGGTGAACTCCCCCGAAACAAGCATCAACGTCAAAGCACCGGTAATCACCGCCATCGACGATGTTGAAAACCGTACCTTGACAATCAATTCCGACAACAACAACCTTTGGGTGACCACACAAAGCGATGTTGAAAGCATAAAGGTGTACACCACTGCCGGCTCACTTGTGGCATCGGCTCATGGCAGCACCTCAGTGTCGATTGAAAATGCCGCCACCGGCATCTACCTCGTGAAAGTGATTTGCGACGGCGAAGCCATCACGAAGCAGATTCTCATCAAGAAGGACAATTAATCAATGAAAAATACATATTCAAAATCAATTATTTTTTAGTAAGTCACTTTTTAAGGTCATGTTCTGAGGAGAAATTTTTTTCAAAGAACTTGTTATAAACATTATGATTGTAAAAAAATTAGTAAATCCTTGAGAATGGAATGACGGGTAGGCTGCGCGAGGCAGGTTACCCGTTTTCTTGTTTTTTTGTTAAAAAAACACAAACACTTAGCGTAATTTTATGGCTGAAGCAGAAGGTTTTGCAATATTATCACTACTTTTGACAAGCAAAATTCTACACAACTACAATGAAAAAAACAATAATTCCAATCCTAATCATAGCATCACTGATTTTCCCAGCATCAGCTAAACAAATCAGTGAATCACAGGCTTGCATCAAGGCAAAGCAATTTGTGCGCAGCAACTCACGGCTGAAGAATCTCTCAACCGACAATGTGCAATTGGCATACACGCAAACCACCAGCGACAACAGCAACATCCTGTATGTGTTCAACAACGCCGACCGGGGGTTTGTGATGGTGGCTGGCGACGATTGCGTAGAACCCATATTGGGCTACAGCGACACCGGCACATTCGACCCGCTGAACATACCGCCCGGCTTGCTGACCATGATGAACGAATACACCAAGGAAATAAGCCACGCCATCGACAACAACCTCACGCCTGCAGCCACATCCACGCCCGACACGCGCACCGGCATAGCCCCGCTGCTGAAAACAAAATGGGGGCAAAGCACACCGTTCAACAATATGTGCCCCGACAACGGCAAAGGCGGGCACTGCGTAACCGGCTGCACGGCAACCGCTATGGCACAAGTGATGAAGCATCACAACTGGCCTCTAACGGGCACAGGCAGCCACTCTTATAAAACCCCCATCAACGGCGTGTCTACCACAGTGTCGGCCGACTTCAGCACCGCCACCTACGACTGGAACAACATGCTCAACGTCTACGGCTCAAATGCCACCGAAGCGCAATGCAATGCCGTGGCGCAGCTGCTCTTCCACTGCGGCGTGTCGACCGAACTGGGCTACGGCACCACCTCGGGCGCTGCCACACTGATGGTGCACAAGGCGCTTGCCAACTATTTCGGCTACGACAAGAGCATTAAATTCACCCTGCGCGAGTTCTATTCGATTGAAGGCTGGAACGAACTGATTTACAACGAACTGAAAAACAGCCGCCCGGTGCACATGGCTGGTTATAACCAAAGCGCCGGACACGCCTTTGTGTGCGACGGCTACGACAAGGACGGATTTTTCCACATCAATTGGGGATGGTGCGGACTCGATGACGGATACTTCAAACTCTCAGCATTGAACCCCACCGAACAAGGCATTGGCGGCAGCGAGGACGGCTACAGCAGCGGCATTGAAATTGTGTATAACATCAAGCCCGACGAAGGCGGCAGCGCCACCATTGAGGGCGCTGTGTATGGCAACTTCCTCCCCGACGTCTACACCGTTGAGGCTGGCGCTACACAAGCCATCAAATTTGACTTGACAGGATATTTCACATCCAGCATCTACAGCGCCTACAACCTGATAAAACTGGGTCTGATGGCCGTGAACAACGAAACCGCTGCCGAAACCTACATCAACAGCGACATTTACACCAACATCAAAACCAGCTACTACTATTCGCTGAACAACGGCATGAAAGTGGCGTCGAGCAGCATTGTGCAGGCGTTGGCCGACGGCTCCTACACCGTATACCCTGCCGTCTACGACTTTTCTTACAATCGCATCTGCCGGGCTTTTGTGCCTTACGGCAGGGTACCTTATCTCAACCTCGTGGTTGAAGGCGGCGCCTTGACGTTCTCAGTCCCTGAAGAAATAGTACCCACCAAACTCAGCATCGACAACCTCACCTTCAACACCCGCTTCTATAAAGGCAACAACTACTCGGTGACCGCTTCGATAAAGAACTCGGGCCGCGACTACTGCGCCCGCATCTATCCCGCAATATTCGATGCCGACGGCAATCTGCTGGGCAAAGGCAAGCCCGAAGTGTATGAGATAGCCACCGGCCAGACTACCACCCACACGCTCGTGAACAGCATGCCAAGCAGCATCACTGCCGGCGAATATTTCTTTGGCATGCTCGACAACAGCGGAAACCTCATTGGCGAAAAACAACCCATCACCGTGAAAGACGACAACGGACTCTACTCGCTGCAAGTGGGCATCTTCTCCATCAAAAACTCCTATGCAGTGGATGCCGCCAACGTGCAGATGACAGCCCGGGTGACCTGCTCGGGCGGCTACTTCAACGGTGCACTCGATGCCTACATCTTCCGCTACGGCGGCACCTCGATTTGCTACGCCAAATCGGATGTGTTCGACCTCATCCCGGGCGAAACCAAGGTGATAAACTTCAACGTGCCATTCCCCAAGGGCGAAGTGGGCATTACCTATCAAGCCGGAATATTCAACTACAACCACAACCGATGTGAAAAACTCACGGCGCTGAAAGACTTCACCGTGGCACAAAACACCGGCATCGACGACGTTGATGCCAACCACGCAGTGGACATCTACCCTAACCCGGCAGTGGATGTGGTGACAGTGAAAAGCAACGGCAACATCGGCGCTGTGAGCATCTACAACATGGCAGGCAAACAGGTGGCAAGCCATCAGGCACAAGCCTCGGGCATAGCCACAATCGGCGTTTCGCACCTGGCACCCGGCATTTACGTTGTCCGGACTGCCACCTCACGCGGGCTTATAACCAAGCGACTGATAAAAAAATAACCCTCGGCGCTGCCCGATAGAAATGGCTTTGCTAACAAATGTTAAAACACCAACTGTATACCTCTTATCTAACCCGATAATTGGCAATTCATCAATAATATTAATTACTTTTACGGCAGAATAATAACAAACAAAAATAATTATAGCAACATGAAAAAATTTTTACTTCTGATTGTTTCGCTGGCATTGGCAACACAATTGCATGCCGAACAAATCGGTATGAACGAGGCTCATGACATTGCCTACAAGTTTGCACGCAATTCGAGCCGACTGAAAACAGCCACAAACACCGACGTGAAGTTGGCTTACACTGCGAGTGCCGACGACGGAAGCAACAGTTTCTATGTGTTCAACACCGCCAATAACGGCTTCGTGATAGTGTCGGGCGAAAGCAACACCGAAGAAGTGCTCGGCTACAGCGACGCCGGCGCGTTCGACCCCAACAACATTCCTCCGGCAATGCTCGACCTGTTCGACCAATATAAGAGCGAAATCAACTACGCAGCCACGCTCGACATCGACGCCAACCCGGCATCGACAGTTACCCCTTCGCGCAAAGCCATTGCACCATTGTGCGCCACCAATTGGAACCAAAGCGCACCGTTCAACAACCTATGCCCGATGTACGACGATTCGAGGCGCTGCGTAACAGGCTGTACGGCAACCGCTATGGCGCAGGTGATGAAATATCACAATCACCCTGCCAAAGGCACCGGCTCAATGTCGTACACTCCAACCATCAATGGCACCGCAACCCCAATCACCCTCGATTTCAGCCAAACCACATTCGATTGGGACAATATGCTCAACATATACAGCAGCTCGGCAACCGAGGCTCAAAACAATGCCGTGGCAACACTGATGTATAACTGCGGCGTGGCTTGCCAAATGGGCTACGGACTCTCGTCGGGTGCCTCACACACCAATGCCATAAAGGGTTATGCCAACAATTTCGGCTACGACAAAAGCGTGCAAATAGCTCACCGCGAGTATTACAGCATAACAGGCTGGAACGACCTCATCTACAACGAACTCGCCAACAATCGCCCCGTGCACTATGCCGGCTACAACACCGAGGCAGGACACTCCTATGTGTGCGACGGCTACGACAAGGACGAGTATTTCCACATCAACTGGGGATGGGGAGGTATGTCGGACGGCTATTTCAAGCTATCGGCTTTGACCCCGTCGAGCCAGGGCATTGGCGGAAGCAATGCCGGTTACAATGCCGGACAGGAAATAATCTATAACATCAAGCCCGACGAAGGCGGCAGCTATGCTTACGAGGCTATTTATGGCGGCGCGTTCACCACAACCACAACCTCGGTGTCGAAAACAAGCAGCGGAACCGTTCCGTTCAACTTCGAGACCTTTGGCGTTATGTCAGCCTACCCGGGAGAGATATATTTCCAAATGGGCATCTATGCCGAAAACACCACAACTAAACAGCGCACATTCATCAGTAGCACCAACATCTACTACTCATTGGAATGCGGTCCTATATATTATTTAAAAGGCGCAACTGCACAGAAAATAAATGTTAGCGACCTGGCTGCACTCGCCGAAGGCACCTACAAGCTCTATCCCGCCTATCAGCTCACCAATTTGGATATCGAAGACGTGGCTAAAGTGCCTTATGGCGTTGTCTCATATTGCAATATGACCGTGGGTGCATCAACCATCACCTTCAGCAAGCCATCTATCGAGAAGCCGGCTCTGCAAGTTGACGACATCACATTCAACTCGGAGTTCTTTGTGGGCAGATTGTATTCGGTAACAGCCACAATCACCAACACCGGTGCTGAATTTTGCGACCTGATTTATCCTGTTATTGCCAACGAAGACCTGTCGATAATTAAATTGGGCGACGGCCTCATCTATTCGCTCCTCAAAGACGAAACCGTAACCCACGACCTCATTTCAACCGTGGCAAGCGACCTTGAAGCAGGCGAATATAAATTCATGCTCTGCGACGTAAACGGCAAAATTATCAGCGATAGCTACCCAATCAGCGTCTCGACAGTTGCCGACGGTTTCACATTATCAGCCACAGCACCTGAGTTTGTGGGCGGCACGGACAATATTGACAGCCGCAACATGGCTGTCACCACCACCGTTTCGTGCAGCGAAGGATATTTCACCGGACCGATTTATGCCGTTTGGTTTGTTTATAATGGTTCAGGCTTTAGTAGTATTGACTACACAAATTCCGATATTGTATTCATTGAAGCCTTAAACTCAAAAGAAGTAACCATTGGCGCATCGTTCGACAACCTCGACCTAAGCAAACAATATGCTGTTGCCATCTATTACAACAATAATGGGTGGAAACAAATCTCTAATCTTACTATTTTCAACATAACCTCCGGAATCGACAATGTGGCAGCCGACGGCAAGTTCAACGTCTTTGCCAACGGCGATGTGGTGAACGTCACCTCGCCCGACAACATCAAGCGAATCGACATCTTCTCGCTCACCGGTCAGCAAGTGGCTAACCGCATGGTTGCCGGCGGCGCAAGCGCTGCAAGCATCGACGTGTCGAACCTCACTCCGGGCGTATATGTGGTGAAAGTAGTCACTGCCAATTCAACCCACGTTGAGCGCATCGTAAAGAAATAAGGCATGATTTAATTCTCATTCAAACTCATGGGCGTGTTTAAGCTTACAGCAATAGCAACAATGGCACTTCTGGCACTCAACGGATGCAAATCACAGTCGGATGGCAGCAACGCCACACACACCACCGTGCCCGACAGCCGGCTCATTGTGAATGAAGGGCCGATGCCGGGTGGCAAGCTACTGGCAAGCGCAATGCCGCGCGCAATAGTCTATCGCACCGGTGCCGACTATGCCGACAAGGTGCCGGTGAACATCGACACCCGCAGCGGTGCTATTGTAGGCTACCCCGACCCACGCGATTTGCACGCTGCTTCCATGCCGTTGCCACTCGCCGAGGGCTATTTGCTCGACCGTCGCGGCATATCGCCATCGGTGGCGTTCACCTCGTTCACCTACGCCCAATATGCTGCGCTGAAGGCTGCTCCCACAATGGAGCAACTGAGCGAAAGCATCGTCAACAGGCATCCGATTGTTGAGATGTACCAACTGCCCATCTCGGCTGCCGAAGCCGCTGCCGACACGGCAAAGGTGAACGATTATATCCGAGCAAAATTTGCCGGATGCAAATCGCTGGTGCCCACGCTCAAGCTGAATGAGAAAATTGAATGACGTAGAGCATCATTGATGCAATGAATATCTCGCAAGGGGATTGTGCCGAGGCTTGGCACAATCCCCTTGTTTTTCGTAGCATCGATGCAATTTCTTTTGTGTTTAGGCGTGTTGCAAGCATAATTTTTTGTAATTTTGCCGCTTAATGGCTATTTACGGCGAGTATTTAATAAAACAACACATAATGCGCAGCACAAATCATTGGCAATGAGAAGCAAAAACTACATAGGCTATGGCATAGCGGTGGTGCTCACTTCGGTGGCTCTGCTGCTGGCACTGCACCGGCTGCCGCCAATGAGCATAATGGGCTTTGAGCTGCGCAACGTGGACATGCTGAGCCAGCTTCGCGAGCCCGACACAGCCGAAGCATTGGCTGCCATTCCTGTTCCACCCAAGCGCGTGAAGCCAGCATACGTCGACTCGTGCCCCGAAGGTGTGCAGTGCATTGTTGACTACAGCAGCGACCGCCGCGGCATGGTGCCACTCTACGAAGCCATGAGCCAATGCCTGGCATCGGGCAGCGAGCTGCGAATAGCCGTGCTTGGCGACTCGTTCATCGAGGGCGATATCGTCACCGACCGCCTGCGCGAACTGCTGCAAAAGCGGTTTGGCGGCTGTGGCGTGGGGTTTGTGCCCGTGGTGAATGAGGCATACGGCTTCCGGCGCACGGTGCTGCATCGCTTCGATGGCTGGAACGCCCACTACGTCAATGCCCCGCGCTCCTACGACAACCGTCTCGCCATCCTCTCCGGACAATACTTCATCCCGCAAGACAATGCATCGGTGACGCTGAGCGGTCAGCGCAAATATTTGTCGCGTCTCGACACCTGCCGGCACGCTTCGTTCATTTTGCGCTCGCTGGTCGACAACGAAGTGACTGCCACCATCAACGGCAGCACCCGGCGCCACTTCAACATCGCTGCCGGCAGCCAGCTGCAGCAGATTAGCGTGGATGCGCCCATCGGCAAGGTGCGGTTTGAAGTGGCTGTGGGCGGCGACAGCGTGGTGTGCTACGGTGCCACAATGGACGGCAAGGGCGGCGCCATTGTCGACAACTTTGCCATGCGGGCATCGAGCGGAATACACATTGCCGGCATCAGCAAAACCATGCTGCAGCAATACGACCGCCTGCGCCACTATCATCTGGTGATTGTGATGTATGGGCTCAACGTGGCAAACAGCAACCAGCGCAACTATTCGCACTACGGCAACAAGATGTGCCAAGCCATCGAACACATGAAATCAGCTATGCCTTCTACCGGATTCCTGATTGTGGGCATTGGCGACCGCGAGGAGCGCGTCGACGGCACGCTGCGCACCATGCGAGGAATAAAAGAACTGATGGCTGAGCAGCAAAACATTGCCAGCACCGAAGGCGTGGCATTCTGGAGCCTGTTCGACGCCATGGGCGGCGCCGGCAGCATTGCCAAGATGGTTGACAGCCAACCGCGGCAAGCCAACCTCGACTATACCCACATCAACCACCTTGGCGGCAGGCACCTGGCGCAGTTGCTCTACGACGCCATAGTGGCAGGCTACGAAAACCATCAGCGCCGACTGGCTTACGAAAACGAATAATCTCACCCCGCCGAAATGCAAGAGACACTGCAACAAATATCGCAATACGCCCTGGAGGCATGGCAGACGCTGTGCAACCACAGCAGCCTGTTTGCCTACAACGCCCACGAGCCGATGATGTTCACCACCGGCTTGTTTGTGATGCTGTTTGCCGTGTTCTATGCCCTATACGGCTGTCTGAGCCGCGCCACCACACTGCGGCTGCTGTTTGTGGTGTGCTTTTCATATTACTTCTACTACAAGAGCAGCGGGTGCTACTTCCTGCTGCTGGCACTGGTGACTGTGAGCGACTACGCCATAGCGCGGCGCATGGCAGAAGCCGACGGGCAACGGGCACGGCGCCTGCTGGTGGCACTCTCCGCCATGCTGAACCTGGGTTTGCTGGCATTCTTCAAATACACCAACTTCTTCGGGCAGCTGATTGCCGACATGCGCGGACTGCACTTCGAGGCTTTCGACATTTTCCTGCCCGTGGGCATCAGTTTCTTCACCTTCCAGTCGATGAGCTACACCATCGACGTCTACCGACGCCGCATCGAGCCGCTCGACAACATTCTCGACTATGCCTTCTATGTGTCGTTTTTCCCGCAACTGGTGGCAGGACCCATTGTGCGTGCCCGCGACTTCATTCCGCAGATACGCAAGCCGCTGTGCGTCACCCGCACCATGCTGGGCACCGGCGTGCTGTACATTGCCGGCGGCGTGGTGAAGAAGATAGTGATTTCCGACTATATCAGCGTCAACTTTGTGGAACGCATCTTCGACAACCCCTCGCTGTACACCGGATTTGAAAACCTGATGGGCGTGTACGGCTACGCCCTGCAAATCTATTGCGACTTCTCGGGCTACAGCGATATGGCAATAGGCTTGGCGCTGCTGCTGGGATTCCGCTTCAACATCAACTTCGACAGCCCTTATAAATCGGCATCAATCACCGAATTCTGGCGCCGTTGGCACATATCGCTGTCGTCGTGGCTCAAGGACTACCTTTACATCTCGCTGGGCGGAAACCGCCGCGGCAAGGTGCGCCAACACATCAACCTCATCATCACCATGCTGCTGGGCGGCTTGTGGCACGGCGCCTCGCTCAACTTCGTGCTGTGGGGACTGCTGCACGGCGTGGCGCTATCGGTGCACAAGCTGTGGATGGGAATCACCGGCTTCAAAGCCGACCATCGCCACAGCAACCGCCTCGTGCGTGCCGCATGCATCCTCGTCACCTTCCACTTTGTGTGCCTGTGCTGGATATTGTTCCGCAACACCCATTTTGCCAACTCAATGACCATGCTGCAGCAAATTGCCAACAACTTCCACCCCGACGTGGCATGGCAGTGGGCAAGCGGCTACCCGCAAGTGCTCACGCTCATGGTGGTGGGCTATGTGCTGCACTTTGTGCCCGCCTCGGCAAAAACCGCCTTGCGCCGAAGCGCTGCCCGCATGCCCATGTGGGCTTATGTACTGATGCTGGTGGCTACGGCATTTGTGGTGGTGCAGTTCAAGAGCGCCGACATACAGCCGTTCATCTACTTCCAGTTCTGATAGGCACGCTTCACGCATGCTCTGCCCCCTTTCTTCACAAAAAGTGCAGTCCAAAGTGAACACCGTGGGCAAAAAAGCACTAACTTTGCACCCGAAAAAACAGTGTAACTAAATTTGTTTTAGGTTTTAGGTTATATGATTATCACTATTGCACGCCAATGCGGATGCGGTGCTGCACGCATAGGCGAATTACTATCGAAGCAACTCGGCTTGGTGCTCTACACGCGCCAGATGCTCATCGACATGGCTATGAGCCGTGGCATGGGCGATGCCGTGCAAAGCTTTGTCGACGAGCACCCGGTCAACGACATCCTCATGGCAATCAGCGACCAGTTCGAAGCGTCCGACGACGTGAAGAAGCGGTTCTGCCAACTGTTTCGCGACGTGATAGGCAACCGCAACTGCATTGTGATTGGGCGTTGCGGCAACAGCATCTTTGCCCACCGCGACGACTTGGTGAGCGTGTTTCTCAAAGGCGACTTTGAGGCACGCGTGCAAGCCACTGCCACCGCCATGACCATCCACACATCACAGGCACGCCAATTGGTGAGCGACACCGACGAACACCGCATGCGCTATCACAACTATTACACCGGGCTGACCTGGGGCGCCGCTGCCGACTACGACCTCTGCATCGATTCGCTGCGTCTGGGCGACGAAGCCACCGCCAACATGATTGCCCAATATGCCCGAGGCGTATTGCCCAATGCTGAATAAAACACCAATTACCCAACAATCAATCATTCAACACACATGAAATATCTGCTACAATTCCTCATAATAGTGGCAATATCGTTTGTAGGCGAATTGCTTCACTATATCATCTCGCTGCCCATACCTGCAAGCATCTATGGCATTATCCTGCTCTTTGCCGCCCTGCAGATGGGATGGTTGAAGGTGCGACAGATTCGCGAAGTGAGCACCTGGCTCATTGCCATCATGCCGGCTCTGTTCATTCCCTCGGCGGTGGGTCTGGTGAAATCGTGGGACGTACTCAGCCGGTCGCTTGCCACCTACTCGGTGATTACCTTCGTCAGCACTTTTGTGGTGATGGGCATCACCGGACTGGTAACACAACACGTTATTCGACAATCAAAAACCAAAGAAGCAAAGGAGGCAAACAACGATGGAAGCAACTGTATTTGAAAGTTCGGTATATTTTGGAGTGCTGCTCAGCCTGGGCAGCTACGGCATTGGCATGTGGCTGAAGCGCCTCACCGGATGGGGCTTAATGAACCCGCTGCTCGTGTCGATTGTGCTGGTGATTGCCGTGCTGCAGCTTATGGACCTCGACTACGACCACTACAACCAAGGCGCCGACATCATCACCTATCTGCTCACACCATCAACCATCTGCCTCGCCGTGCCAATGCACGAGCAGATGCAGCTGCTCAAGCACAACATCAAAGCCGTGATGGTGGGCATCGTCACCGGTGTGCTCTCGAGCATGGTGGCAATTCTGTTGCTGGCTGTGCTGCTCAACCTCGACCACACCTCCTACGTAACCTTCCTGCCCAAGTCAATCACCACCGCCATAGGCATCGGTGTTAGCCAGGAGCTGGGCGGATATGTGTCGATATCGGTGGCTGTGATTATCATCACCGGCGTGATTGGCGGCATATTTGCCGAGAAATGGTTCAAATTGCTGCGCATCACCGAGCCCATTGCCCGCGGCATAGCATTAGGAGCATCGGCACACGCCATCGGCACCGCCAAAGCAATGGAGTTAGGACCCGTTGAGGGCACAATGAGCAGCCTCTCGATTGTGGTGTGCGGCATCGTCACCGTTGCCGTAGCCCCATTCTTCGCCGCCCTATTGTAGCCGCAATGGGTGAGCCTGTGTAGTAAAATTTATTGCTGCCCGGCTTTTATCGGACAGCAATAGTAGTAATTATATTAGAAATGCCTGATTCCCCCACCGTGGAAAGGAGAGGAGAATCAGGCGTTTATCTCTCTGATTGTGATGCAGTGAGAGGTTTACCGGTCGTCGTCGGCATCGTCGGGGTCGTCGATGCCCGAAGCCCAGTCGCTGCTGTTGTTGCGCACACGGCGCTGTACACCATTACGGCTTCTTTGGTTAGCGCCGTCGCCCTGACGGCTACGCATGCCCATGGGCATTCCGCTGGTGAGCATGTGCAATCGGGCAAGCTGTTCAGCCGAAAGCACGTCCTTGAGGCGGTTAATCATCTGCTTCTTTGCCACAAGTTCGGCAAGCTGGCTGTCGATGGCGTCGTTGATGGTGGCAACGGCTTGTTCTACGGTAGAGCCTTTTTCGATTCGGTTTTTGAATTGCTGCGTGCGAGTGGCAAGCACAATGTTGTTGTAGTTGGCATATTCCTTGTCGAAGAGGGGTTCCTGCTCAGCGGTGAGGTTGAGCTGTTCCTTTACCATCTGGCTGCGGCGAGCGTTCATCTGCTCGATTTGCTCTTGAGTGATGGGCTGACGGCGTTCGCCTTGCTGCTGAGCCGCCATTGGCAGCGCGATTGCAGCAATAAGTGCTAAAAGCAAAAATATACGTTTCATATTGTTGGTGGAGTTTTATATTGAGGGTTATACATTAGCTCTACAAGCGGGTTCCAGTGGCAGCGGCAGCGTTGTCGGCAGTGGCATTATTCCTGCCCTTGCGGTGGCCGCGACGCTTCATAATCTGGAATTGTATCTTTCGCTCGGCAGCGTCGAGTTTCAGCAGTTGCTCAGCATTCAGCACCTTGGCAAACTTGCCGGTGTAGCGCCGCTGCAAGCGCAAGAGGTCCATTTTCATTTCAATGCGCAGGTTCACCACCTTTGTGGCATCGTTGATGTTCGTTTTGGGGTGTTTCTTCTCGGCAACGCGATGTTTTTCGAAGATAGCCTGCATCTCGTTGTCGTAGCTGCGATAGATGGGAGTAAACTCGTTGGTTTGCGCCTCGGTGAGGTTGAGTTCCTGCTGAATAATCTTCATCTTTGCCATGAAGAATTTCTCCTTTTGTTCGGCAGAGTGCTTGCCCTTCTCGGCTTGTGCTCCTGCGGCACCAGCAAACGAGAGCACTGCCACTATTGTCATTAAAATAAACCTGTTCATTGTAGCTTCGATGTTTAATTGTGCGTGTCAAATCAATAGTAATACGCCATAGCGTTTTGGGTGTAGTAGATTTCGCCCTCAACAGCCTCGTCGGGCATCTGGGTGAGCACCTCGGAGAGCGATTGGCTGTTGATGACGGCGTCGTAAGCCGAAGGCTGTGAGTTGAGCGTGTGCAGCAGCACCGTTGCCATCACTGCCACAGCAGCGGCAGCCGAGGCAGCCACCACAAAGCGGCGCACCATGGCAGAACGTCGGCGCAGAGGGGCTTGGCTGATGGTTCGTGCCTCGATGGCGTTCAGCATAGCGTCCACCTGCTCGTCGGTTTGGCGGAACGGCATGTTTTTGCCTATTTCATCAAATTGTTTCATAACATGTTGTCGGTTAAGTTCTTTTTAATCTTGTTTACGGCAAAATGATAGTTGGTCTTTAATGTGTTTACATTCTTGCCTGTTATTTTGGCGATTTCCTCGTATGGAAGGTCGTCGTAGTATCGCATATTGAAGGCTATGCGCTGCTGCGTGGGCAACTGCAGCACGGCTTTCTGAAACTGCACTTCGACCGAATTGCTGTCGAGGTCGGTTTCGCTTTCAAGTTTCTCGGCGAGTGTTTCGCCAAGGGCATCGACGCTCTGAAACAGGTGGGTCTGGCGGCGCAACAGCCTCAGCGCTTCGTTGGTGGCTATGCGGTAGACCCAAGTGCCCAAAGCACACTGTTCGTTGAAACTGCCAATGTTGTTGAAGATGTTTATTGCGGTTTCCTGCATGGCATCTTCGGCATCATCATGGTCGATTACTATGCGACGTATGTGCCAATATAGCTTCTTGCCATATTGCTTCATGAACAGGCTGAACGCACGCTCGCGCTGAGCCGGGTCTTTAAGCATTGTCACAAGGACGTCGTTATTTATCTTAGCACTAACCATTGTTGCAATTTCACTTATTTGACATAAAATCAGCCACAAAGTTAAAAATATCCGGCGAATTTTTTTGTTCGGGGCATGGCTGCTGCCGCTTTTTCGCCGTAGTTTGCTGTGCCCCGGCGGGAGTGCTGACCGATGCCGCACAGTGCCAACCGGTGGCAAATGGCAATAAAATTACACGTTTTTTAAAACAATTTGCAATTTTATTTGCATATTTAATTACATTATTATAATTTTGCAGCAGATTTAATTGCAAACAGAAAGCAAAACCGACCCACCGGGTGATATTTTGCCACCAATCTGTAGTGCAACGCACATCATGCTTGCGAATAATAATTGTATTGTTTTAGGTTTATAAAAAATTTTCACGAAAGAAATTATGAAAATCAAGAAAAGATGGTTTGTGCTGTTTTGCCTCACGGCAATATTCAGCATAGCAGGCCTGTTTACAAAAGGCAGCGCAGGTGATTTCAACTTGTCGGACAAACTAACAGCAGCCGACTATGCCAATATAGCATGGATGATTACGGCAACAATCTTTGTGCTGATGATGACACCCGGATTGGCATTCTTCTACGGAGGCATGGTAAGGGCAAAGAATGTAATCAGCACCATGCTTCAAAGCTTCATAGTGATGGGCGTGGTGAGCGTAGTGTGGGTAGTGTTTGGCTTCAGTCTGGCATTTGGCGACGACATTGGCGGAGTGATTGGCAATCCGGTGCAATTCTTTATGATGAACAACGTGGGCTGCGCCAACATGGTGGGCGCCGACGGCAGCCAGATAGGATTGGCCACGGGCACCATACCGCTTGCGCTATTTGCCCTGTTCCAGATGAAGTTTGCCATCATCACGCCGTCGCTCATCACCGGCTCGTTTGCCGAGCGCGTAAAATTCTCGGGCTATGTGATATTTATGATATTGTGGGTGATATTCGTATATTGCCCGCTGGCACACTGGACCTGGCATCCCGAGGGATTCCTCGGCAGCATGCACGTCCACGACTTTGCCGGTGGCATTGTGGTGCACGCCGCCAGTGGTGTGGCTGCCCTGGCAGGTGCCATCTTCCTGGGGCCGCGTAAGACCGAGGAAGGCAAAGCCGCCAACATACCGTTTGTGCTGCTGGGTGCAGCACTGCTGTGGCTCGGATGGTTCGGCTTCAACGGCGGCAGCTCGCTGGCAGCCGACGGAATAGCCATCACGGCATTCCTCAACACCAACACCGCCGCTGCCACCGCCATGGTGTCGTGGATTTTCTTCGACTGCGTGCTCGGACGCCGACCCTCGGCAATGGGCGCTGCCGTGGCTGCCGTGGTGGGTCTCGTTGCCATCACACCCTGTGCCGGCTGGGTGAGTGTGGGCGAGAGCATGTTCATCGCTTTTGTCATAACCCTCATCTGCAACTTTGCCGTCACCTTCAAGGCAAAGACCCATCTGTTCGACGATGCCCTCGACGTGTTCCCTACACACGGCGTTGGCGGCATTGTGGGCAGCATTTTCACAGGCATTTTCGCCTATAGCTATTTCTTCCCCGACGAAGCCACTGCCGAAATCACTCACATGCAATTCTTCCTCAACCACCTGGTGGCTGTGCTGATTGTGTGCACCTACACCTTTGTGGTGTCGATGGCGCTCTACTGGCTCACCAGCAAGATGGTAAGGCTGCGCGTGTCGGCCAAGAGCGAACGCATCGGGCTCGACCTTTCGCAGCACAGCGAGGAATATGGCATCGACTCACTCGGCGAGCACACCGAACTCGACGAGGAACTGCCCACCAAGCAGGAATGGATGCAAAACATGGGCGAAAACTGAACATTACACAAACAATAAAACTGAATTATAACAGAACCAACATATAATTATTCTGTTTTAATTAGCCCTCAAGGGCAAAAGGTAGCATGACTCGGAGGTGTGGCGCAGTGAATGTGCCGCACCTTGTTTTGTGCCCGCACAATCTACAATAAGGGGCGGGCGGAAAGACAACGCAATCGCCTGTGTATCTTATTGTAAACTATACATTAAACCCCATCCGTGGCATCAGCTGCGTTATTGTGGATAGCACAATAACCACCGTTATTGTATCATCCACAATATGCAATCGGGCTGAAAATTAAGCGGTTAAACAATAGATTTTTTGCCGAAAATTTGTGTATATTTTCAAAAAAAGATATATATTTGCAGAAACATAAACCAGATTCCAAGCATGAAAACAGAGCAAAATGTACGTTTAGCCAACCATCACATATCGGTGGACTGTGTAGTGGTTGGTTTTGACGGCGAACAACTCAAGGTGCTGTTGCTGAAACGCATCATCAACGAGGACGGAAAAGAATTTCACGACATGAAGCTTCCGGGAAGCCTGATTTACGAGGACGAAGACCTGGACGCCGCTGCACAGCGCGTGCTGGTTGAGCAAGCAGGCATACGCCGTATGCCCCTGGTGCAATTCAAGGCTTTTGGTTCGCGCGACCGCACCAAAAACGAGAAAGATGTGAAATGGCTCGAACGTGCCATAAAGATGAAAGTGGAACGCATTGTCACCATAGCCTACCTGTCGCTGGTGAAAATCTCGGCAAGCAACACCACTTTCAAGGCAGCCGGCAACGAGTTGTGCTGGATGCCGGTGGACTCGCTCATCGAGCTCGCCTTCGACCACAACATCATTGTCGAAGAAGCCCTCAAGCAGATTCGCCAATTTGTCGACAACGACCCCATCTATCTGTTCCACCTACTGCCTCACCGGTTCACGGCGCTGCAACTGCGCACTCTGTTCGAACGCATCTACGGCAAACAGCTCGATGTGCGCAACTTCCAGAAGAAGCTCAAGCAAATGAACTATGTGGTTCCACTCGACGAATACGAGAAAAACGTGGCACACCGCGCCGCCCGCTACTATCGCTTCGACAAAGTGGCTTACAACAAAATGCGCCGATAACACTTTCCTCATAACACCAAATTCTACATCACAAACAACTAAACTATAAAAACTTAAAAAATTATGTATTTATTAGGTTACGATATCGGCAGTTCGTCGGTGAAAGCCAGCCTGGTTGAGGCAGCCACCGGCGCATGTGTGGGCTCGACTTTCTACCCCAAAAGCGAAGCACCCATCACTGCCGTGCGCGCCGGATGGGCAGAACAAGACCCCGAAAGCTGGTGGAAATATCTGAAACTTGCCACCGCCGACATCATGGCTGCCTCGCACATAGATGCCGCCGACATCAAAGCCATTGGCATTTCCTATCAGATGCACGGCTTGGTGTGCGTCGACAAGCAGCAGCAGGTGGTGCGCCCCTCAATCATCTGGTGCGACTCGCGCGCCGTACCCTACGGCGAAAAGGCGTTCCGCCAACTCGGCGAAGAACGATGCCTGCAACACCTGCTCAACTCGCCCGGCAACTTCACCGCCATGAAGCTGGCGTGGGTGAAAGAAAACGAACCCGAAACCTACCGCCGAATCAACAAGATTATGCTCCCGGGCGACTACATTGCCATGCGCCTCAGCGGCGACATCTGCACCACCGTGTCGGGTCTCTCTGAAGGCATAATGTGGGATTTCAAGGAGAACCGCCCGGCACAATTCCTGCTCGACTTCTACGGCATCGACAGCAGCCTGATTGCCGATGTGAAACCAACATTTGCCGTGCAAGGCACCATGAGCCGCGCCGCAGCTGCCGAACTGGGGCTATGCGAAGGCACTCCAATTGCCTATCGCGCCGGCGACCAGCCAAACAACGCTCTGTCGCTCAACGTGTTCAACCCCGGCGAGATAGCCTCGACAGCCGGCACATCGGGCGTGGTGTATGGCGTGAACGGAACCGTCGACTACGACCCCAAGAGCCGCGTCAACACCTTTGCACACGTCAACCACACCGCCCAAAATCCACGCACCGGAGTGCTGCTGTGTATCAACGGCACCGGAATACTCAACTCGTGGATTAAGCGCAACTTTGTGGCACAAGGCACCTCGTATGAGCAAATCAACGAGATGGCAGCCCTCGCCCCCGTGGGATGCGACGGCATAAGCATTCTGCCCTTTGGCAACGGCGCCGAACGCGTGCTCGAAAACAAGGAAGCAGGCTGCTCGATTCACGGCATAAACTTCAACAACCACAACCTTAACAACGTGCTGCGAGCCGCTCAGGAGGGCATCGTATTCTCGTTCAAATACGGCATTGAGGTGATGGAACAAATGGGTATGACAGTGAAAAAGATTCACGCCGGACGCGCCAACATGTTCCTCAGCCCCATATTCCGCAACACGCTTGCCGGCGTGACGGGTGCCGACATCGAACTGTTTGACACCGACGGCTCGGTGGGCGCTGCCAAAGGCGCCGGACTGGGCGCCGGCATCTACAGCTCGACTGCCGAAGCATTCGCTTCGCTCGAGCGCCTGGCGGTGATTCACCCCGACGATGCTCAAGCCGATGCCTACGCCGATGCCTACGCCCGCTGGAAATCACTCCTCACCGAAAGATTCTGAATTAATAATCAAAACAAATAAAATAAACAAAACCCGTTTGCCACACCTGAAGGCAAACACATAGCACCCAACAAAATAAATATGGCAACAAAAGAGTACTTTCCTGAAATAGGAAAAATCAAATTCGAAGGCAAAGATTCGAAAAACCCGATGGCATTCCACTACTACGATGCCGAAAAAATGATTATGGGCAAACCAATGAAAGAATGGCTGCGCTTTGCCATGGCATGGTGGCACACCCTCTGCGCCGACGGCGGCGACCAATTTGGCGGCGGCACCAAAACCTTTCCATGGAACGAAGGCGAAGACGCCGTTACCCGCGCCAAGCACAAAGCCGACGCCGGATTCGAAATCATGAGCAAACTGGGCATCCCATATTTCTGCTTCCACGACGTTGACCTGGTGTCGGAAGGCAGCTCGGTTGAAGAATACGAAGCCAACCTCAAAGCCATTGTAGCTTACCTCAAAGAAAAGATGAACGAAACAGGCATCAAGCTGCTGTGGTCGACTGCCAACGTATTCGGTCACAAGCGATATATGAACGGTGCTTCAACCAACCCCGATTTCGACGTTGTGGCTCGCGCCATTGTGCAAATCAAAAACGCCATTGATGCCGGCATTGAACTTGGCGCTGAAAACTACGTGTTCTGGGGCGGCCGCGAAGGCTACATGAGCCTGCTTAACACCGACCAGCGTCGCGAAAAAGAACACATGGCAACCATGCTGCGCATGGCTCGCGACTATGCCCGTGCAAAGGGCTTTAAAGGCACCTTCCTCATCGAACCAAAACCAATGGAACCATCTAAGCACCAATACGACGTTGACACCGAAACAGTAATCGGATTCCTCAAGGTTCACGGCCTCGACACCGACTTTAAGGTGAACATCGAAGTGAACCACGCCACACTCGCCGGCCACACCTTTGAACACGAATTGGCTGTTGCCGTCGACAACGGCATGCTCGGCTCAATCGATGCCAACCGCGGCGATATGCAAAACGGCTGGGACACCGACCAATTCCCTATCGACCAGTTCGAACTCGTGCAAGCATGGATGCAAATCATACGCAACGGCGGACTGGGCACCGGCGGCACAAACTTCGACGCCAAGACTCGTCGCAACTCCACCGACCTCGACGACATCTTCCTGGCACACATCAGCGGTATGGACGCTATGGCTCGCGCCCTTGAAAACGCTGCCCGCCTGCTCGAAGAATCGCCCTACAAGAAGATGTTTGCCGAACGCTACGCTTCGTTCGACAGCGGATTGGGCAAGAAGTTTGAAGAAGGCAATATGACCCTCGAAGAAGCCTACGAATACGGCAAGACCGTTGGCGAACCCAAGCTCACCAGCGGCAAGCAGGAACTTTACGAAGCCATCGTGGCAATGTATTGTTAATCAGGCAAGCAGCATATTGTCATCGAAGGACCATAAAAACACTTGTGACTATGAATTATTCAGAGAAAGGCAGCAAATTATATTTGTTCTCGATAGTGCTGGTGGCTGTGATTGGCGGCTTGCTGTTCGGTTACGACACAGCCGTAATATCGGGTGCCGAAGGCGGCTTGCAACGCTTCTTTGAAGGCGCCGCCGACTTCAGCTACACCGACGTGCTTCACGGCCTCACCTCGTCGAGCGCCCTCATTGGATGCATCATAGGTAGCGCATTGTCGGGCCTGTTTGCCAACAGGCTCGGCCGCAAGCGCGCCTTGGCATGCGCTGGCGTGATGTTCTTCCTGTCGGCACTGGGCTCCTACTATCCCGAATTCCTGTTCTTCAACCACGGCACACCCTCCAGTAACCTGCTCGTGGCATTCAACCTCTACCGCATCCTCGGTGGCGTGGGCGTGGGTCTGGCTTCTGCCATCTGCCCTATGTACATCGCCGAAGTGGCACCAAGCAACATGCGCGGCACTTTGGTGTCGTGGAACCAGTTCGCCATCATCTTCGGCCAATTGGTGGTGTACTTTGTCAGCTACCTCATTGTGCAATGGGCAAAAGCCTCAAGCCCCGACTTTGCCGCCTGGACTGTGAACACCGGCTGGCGCCTGATGTTTGTCAGCGAAGCAGTGCCGGCAGGCCTCTTCACCGTGCTCATCCTGCTCGTGCCCGAAACACCGCGCTACCTGGCAATCAGCGGAAACGACGACAAAGCACTGCATGTGCTCAGCAAAATCAACGGCTTGGCTAAGGCAAAGGAAATACTCAACGACATCAAAAACACCGTTGAAGTTAAAACCGAACGCCTTTTCACCTACGGCTGGATGGTTATCTTCATCGGCTGCATGCTATCGGTGTTCCAACAGATTGTAGGCATCAATGCCGTGCTCTACTACGCCCCGCGCATCTTCGACTCGGTGGGCGCCGGCGACTCGATGCAGCAAACCGTGATAATGGGTGTGGTAAACATCACATTCACCCTGGTGGCTGTGTTCACCGTTGAACGTCTGGGACGCAAACCACTGCTCATCACCGGCTCGCTGGGTATGGCATTAGGCGCACTCTGCTTTGCCGCCTGCAACGCCTTCAACCTGCCGCCAATGATGCAAGTGATAAGCATCATGGTGTATTCGGCTTCGTTCATGTTCTCGTGGGGCCCAATATGCTGGGTGCTCATCGCCGAGATTTTCCCCAACACCATTCGCGGCGGCGCCGTGGCTATAGCCGTGGCATTCCAGTGGATATTCAACTTCATTGTGAGCGCCACATTCGTGCCAATGTACAACATGGAGTTGACCCCCGGCGACGGCTTTGGTCACACCTTTGCCTATGCCCTTTATGGCGTGATTGGCATCATAGCCGCCATTTTTGTTTGGCGACTCGTGCCAGAAACCAAAGGCAAGACTCTCGAAGATATGTCGAAGCTCTGGCGCAAGAAAAACTGACATATAACCAAACTTTCAAATAACACATAGACCCCCGAGCCGCGTTTGCTGAGTGCATTCGCGGCTCTTTTTATGCCGCGCATGATTGCTGTACTACCAAGAATATCACTCTGTCGCCTTATTAAGGCAATAAACCGAGTGATAGCTATACAATCAGCCCGGAGAAGCGAAACGCTACTCCGGGCTGATTGCCGTTGGCTGATGCCTGCGGTGATATCGCCATTCAGGCGCCTAATCAGAATAATTCTATAATTACGGCACAGCCCCTCTCGTATGATGTTATTTAGAGCCGATGGCTAAAGGGCGGTGCGTGGTTAGCTATTCGAAGCGGTAGGTGATTGTTCCAACAGCGTCGGTAGTGGTGTTTTTAGGCACCGAGAAGCTCGATTGGCGGGCGGCTGCAATGCAACTGCTGCGGGCTGCCTGATTGCCGGCTGCCGCGCCGGTGCCGCCGGCATAGGATGCCGACACCACATTGCCGCGTGCGTTCACCTTCACCTGAATGGTGATGGTGCCTTCGAGGCTGCTCGACGGACGGCTCCAGTTTTCGAGCGTATAGCCACCCAGACCGCCAATGCCCGGCTTTCCGGTGAGGGCACCCGACGTGCTGTTGCCATTGGGCGAACCTGCCTTGCCGCTGCCCGACGCGCCCGATGTGCCAAACTTCACGCGGTTAGAAATCTTTTTGCGTTCAGCCTCCTGCTGTGCCTTGAGTTTATCCTGTTCGGCTTGCTCGCTCTTGGTGGCTCCCTTGGGTTTCTGCTTGGGTTCTTCTTCCTTCTTCACCTTCATTGGCGATTCGGATTTCTGTGTCACCACCTGCTTGGGCTGCTCCTGAGCCTCACCGGCATCCTTGAGCTCGTTGCCCGGCAACTTTGGCTCGTCGGCTGTCTCGGTAGCCTCGGCGGGCGACGAGGGTTGCATCTCGTCGGCAGCCGGCTGCTCCACGTTGCCCAATTGCACAAATTCGCCTCCGAACATAATTTCCTCCTGCGGCTTTTGTTCGGCAAGAACGGCTTCGTCGGGCGGCCATTTGTAGTGCAAGCAAGTGAACACAAGAATAAGCAGTGCCACAATGTGCACGGCAAGCGTTGCTATCAAGGCTATCGTTTTATTCTTGTTGATATTCATTTAATATGCTTGGTTGTGTGTATATATTATATGTAATAAATTAGAACTGCGTAGTGCCTGAGAGCGCACTCCTTAGCCCTCTCTGCTTTATTGCACCGCCTCGCCGGCAGCTGCCTCATCAGGCTCGGGAGCGGCATAGGTCGACGATGCCGGCTTGGTGGCGAGCACAATCTTCAGTCCGCAACGCGACCCTTTGTCGAGGATGTCGACAATCTTGCCATAAGGCACTTCCTCGTCGGCATAGAGCGCCACAAACTTTTCGGGGCTTGTTTGCTGCACAAGTTTCAGGAAACCCATCAGCTGGTCGGCAGCAAGTGGTTTGGGCTCGCTCTCGTCCACCGAGGCATATATGTTGTAGTCCTTGTCGATGTAAACACGTGTACCGGGCTTTATTGCCGATTGCTCGCTGCTTTGCGGCAGATTCACCTCGAGCGCCGACGGAAACACGAATGTGCTTGTAACCATAAAGAAGATGAGGAGCAGGAAAATAACGTCGGTCATCGACGCCATGCTGAACATCGACATCATCTCATGTTGTCTTTTTAATGCCATCGCTTGTTGTATTATTTTTTTTGTGTGTGGAAATACCGTTATCTCTTTAATCCTTTAGCGTCACCCGCCGCAAGGCTTGGTTGGCTGCAATACGCAGCCACAGCGCGAGCGGGAACCCTAAAGCACCACTTATTGTGCCGGCTCGTTGAGCAAGTCCATAAATTCCATAGTCTTTGCCTCAAGCTGGTTCATCACCTTGTTGACGCGCGACACCAGGAAGTTATATGCAAACAGTGCAATGATGCCCACAATCAAACCTGCCACGGTGGTGACAAGAGCCTCGTAGATGCCGCTGGCAAGAATGGTGACGTTGGCGTTGCTGCCGGCGCTTGCCAAAGCAAAGAATGCCTGCACCATACCGGTGACGGTGCCCAGGAAGCCAATCATAGGAGCACCCGAGGCGGTGGTTGCCAGCCATGTGAATCCTTTTTCGAGCGCCGACACCTCGAGGTTGCCGGTGTTTTCGATGGCAACAAGCACGTCGTTCATTGGACGGCCGATGCGGCTGATGCCCTTAAGGATGAGGCGTGCGTAAGGAGTATCGGTTTTCTTGCACAGGTTTATGGCGCTTTCAATTTCGCCATCGTGTATGTAGTCCTTGATGCGCTTCATAAACGAGTCGTCGCGTTTGGCAGCCGAGCGCAAAGCAATGAATCGTTCGATGAAGATGTATATGCTCACCACCGAGAGGATGAGCAACGGAATCATAATCCAGCCGCCCTTGAGGCAGAGGTCCCACACCGACAGTTTTTCTTCGATTACGGGAGCAGCAGCGCCGCCAACGGCAGCAACGGTGTCGGTAACAGCAGTGAAAGCGGTGTCGATGGCGCCGTTCATGCCAGATTCTTGTATCAGTCCTAAAATTGTCATAATTGTATGAAAATGAAAAAAATAAAATGAGTTTGGTGATAATTTATCGATGCTTTATCAATTGTTTCAATCTCTGCTCGAAGCGTGTGTGCTATTCGGGCATGCCGTGGGGGGTGGATTATTTGTCCTTCAGGCAGTCCTTGTAGGCCTTGATGGTTTTTTCGAGACCCAGATACAGCGCATCCGAAATGAGGCAATGCCCAATCGACACCTCGTTGAGATATCCCACATTCTGCTTGAAATAGGCAAGATTCTCGAGGCTCAAATCGTGACCGGCATTCACGCCCAATCCGCAGTTGTGAGCCGCCTTGGCAGCTGCCGCATACGGGGCGATGGCCTTGGCAGGGTCTTTCTTATATTCCACAGCATAGGGTCCGGTGTAGAGTTCGATGCGGTCGGCGCCGGTTTTGGCAGCCATCTTGATGTTTTCGATGTCGGTGCCCACAAAGATGCTTGTGCGAATGCCGGCTTCCTTCAGGCGGTCGATGACATCGCACAAAAGTTCGAAATTCTCAGCTACTTCCCATCCGGCTGACGAGGTGAGCGCATCGGGGGCGTCGGGCACCAGAGTCACCTGCTCCGGCTTCACCTTCAGCACCAAGTCGATGAACTCGGGGCTTGGATAGCCTTCGATGTTGAATTCGGTGCGTACCAGCGGTCGCAACAAAAACACGTCGTCGTGACGAATGTGACGCTCATCGGGGCGCGGATGAATGGTTATGCCTTGTGCTCCAAACCGTTCGCAATCAACAGCAACATTCTCCACATTTGGCAAATTGCCTCCGCGCGCATTGCGTAATGTGGCTATCTTGTTGATATTTACACTTAAATTTGTCGTCATATCTTCGTTTTTTCCTCTATAAATCTCATTATCATTAAGCAGTGCCACGTGTCAATAGTTGGCAAAATATTCGTATATTTGCACTACCCATAATTAGTTGCAAAATTAATACTAATAAAGGAGAATTTGAAACAAAACATGGGTAAAAACCCATAAAAAAAACAAAATACTCGCATGAAGATATTCATTAATGGCAAAAGATGTCAGAGCGCCACGCTCACTCAAGTGGCGAATATGCTCAACGAACTTGCTGCCGGAGGACACATCCTGGTTGCCGATGCATCGTACCTTGCAAAACTGAAGATAGCGGATGCCGTCAACCTGCCGTTTCACGACGTGGCGGCATGTGTGCCCGACGATGCCGACCTGGCGCTGAGCATCGGTGGCGACGGCACCTTCCTGCGCACCACCAAGAAGGTGGCTCACAAAGGCATCCCCATTGCCGGAATCAACACCGGCCGTCTTGGATATCTCACGGCTGCCGACCTCTCCGACGCCTCGGCATTTGCCGCCGACCTTATGGCAGGAAACTACACCATCGAGCAGCGAACCATGCTGCAAGTTGGCTGTGGCGACGGCATCAACATCGACTATCCTATGGCACTCAACGAGGTGGCTCTGCTGCGCCACGACTCGTCGGCGGTGGTGAGCATCGAGGTGGAAGTAGACGGCGACCACCTCACCACCTACAAAGCCGACGGCCTGATTGTGTCGACACCCACCGGCTCAACAGCCTACAATCTGAGCTGCGGCGGCCCAATCATCGAACCCACTGCCGCCAACATAGTGCTCACACCCATATCGCCACACTCGCTGAACATGCGCCCGCTGGTGCTGCCCGACACCGCCCGGGTGAAAGCGCTTGCCCACACCCGCTCGCGTAACTATCAGCTCAGCCTCGACGGCAACGCCACCATCCTGCCCGACGGATGCCCCGTGACCATCACTCGCGCGCCCTATGCCGTGAAGGTGATACAGAGCAAAAAACACAGTTTTGCCCGCACCCTGCGCAGCAAACTGCTTTGGGGCGAAGACGTAAGATAACCCCAACTTCCTCCGTCAATGGCTGTTTACTACCACACCGACAAGGAGTTTGGCAACGTGAAGATTGTGCTGCGCGCCGGCATGAAACGAGTGGTTGCCAAGATACAAAAAGGCAGCTTGTGCGTGAGTTTCCCTATATCGGCAACGCACTCTGCCATATTGAACTACTTCGACAGCAACCGCGAACAATTGCGCCAATTCATCGCTTCGCAAGCACCGAAGCAAAACCTCTACTACGACGGCAAGCTCATTCGCTGCTTTGGTTTCGACGTGCTCGTCACCACCGACAATAACGTAAACCCCGAGGGCGATGTGAGCGTAATCGTTGTGCCCAAAAGTTTCGACTTTGCGCGGGTGGAGCACACCGGGAGCATCAGCAATGCCGTGAAAAGAATGGTGGCGCGACGCAAGCCGATGCTCATCAGCTATGCGTGGCAAGTGGCTGAAGAGCTGGACATCAAGCCCGCCGATTTTGTGGCGTCGCACGGCTTTCGCCGTCTGGGCACCTGCTACCCATCCACCCGAACCATTCACCTCTCCTATGCCTTGCTGTTCCTGCCCGAGCATCTCGTGCGATACGTTATCTGCCACGAACTTGCCCACCTCGACCACCCTGACCACTCGCCGCAGTTCCACGACCTGTGCAACAAACTTGTGGGCGGCAATGAAAAGGAATATTCACGCCAATTGAACCACTTCGAGTGGCCGGTGCTGCGCTGAAGCCGCTACAGCCCCTCTTTGGGCGGGCATCAGAGGGCAATGCACAGGCTTCTGCCACCCGCTGTGTGAGAAAAAAATCGGGCAAATCTGTTTCATAAGCACTATAATGGTTGTATCTTTGCACTTGTTGTAACAGCTTATTTTATCACAATCGCCTCCGGCAACACTCCGAGCGATTGCAGTTGTGTGTAATTCAATCACAAGCACGACAACTGCCATTGGCAACACTATGAAAGTATTGAAACAATAATAACGATATATGCGAAAAATTATCACCATAGGCGAATCGGTTCTTGACACCATATTCAAGGACAACGTGCCTGTGAAAAGTTTTGTGGGCGGACGCGTGGCAAACGCCGCCGGCTCGCTTGCATTGTCGGGGCTCGAAGTGCTCATGGTGAGCGAATGTGCCAACGACCATGTGGGCGACATCATCATCGACTTTATGAAGCGAAACAAGGTTGACGTAACATCGGTTGACCGCTACGTAAACGGCACCACGGCACTTTCAGCCATCTTTGAGAGCGACAGCCACGAACCCCAACTGGTGAACTACGGCACCTACCCGCCCGACCGCTTCGACGTGGTTTGGCCACGCATCAACGAGGACGACATCGTGCTGTTCGGCTCGCTCTATTCCATAGAGAACCCTCAACGCAGCCGCCTATACGAGATTCTGCAATATGCCGCCGACCGCAAAGCCATCATGGTGTATCTGCCCGGTTTTCAGCACGGCATCAACTATAGCATCACCAAAGTGATGCCCAATGTGCTCGAAAACTTCGAACTGAGCAACGTGGTGATAGCCAACAACCGCGACATTCACGACATCTTCCCACGCGAAACAGGCGAACAAGCCTATCGCAACCACATGATTTACTGCAACTGCCTGATGCACGTCACCGACGACCTCAGCACCACAGTGTACGGCCACGGCATAAACGCCCCCATCTGCCGCCCCAGCAATGCCCAAGGCAACCAGCTTGGCTGGCAGGCGGGCTACACCGCCGGCATCATCTACGGCATGGTGGCAGCCGACCTGCGCCACAAGACAATAGCCAACACCGACGCCCAAACGTGGCAACAGATTGCCCAAGGCGCCTACGCCTTTGCCGAGGAATGTGCTGCATCGGCAACCAACTGCGTTGGAAGCGCATTTGCACAGCAGAAAGCCGCCCAACTGGCTAAAATAGCAGCAACCCAATAAACCACCGCATATGAGAGCATTGCAATACGAAGCATCGATGCCCACAATGCCCGCCGAAATCGACGAACAACGGGCTTACATCAATCGCACGGGAAGCCTGCCCGAAGGCGAATGTAGCGTGCCTGTGAAGATGTGCTATGTGTTGTATCTGCTCAAGCACAAGCGCAGCACCGATGCCGCGATGCTCATCGACACACTCAACTATTCGCCCGACACCGACATACCGCTCATCAGCAAGGCGTGGCTGTGGCTGGCACGAATGTGCATCTACATTGCAAAAAAAGATTTCACTATGGCAACAGGAGCTGCCGAACAGTCGCTGCAGGCGCTCGACGCCATTGCCGTGAAACGCGGCGAGGATTTCCTTGCCATTCTGGCTGCCATACTCTATAATCTGGCATTCATGCACAACAGCTCGGGCGAAAACGTGCGTGCCGCCAAGGAACTCGCAAAAGCACAAAAGCTATACGAACGCCTTGTGAAGAAAAACGAGCGCCGGTTTGCCACCATGCTCACCTATGCCGTAGAGGCTTCGACGGTGATTTTCAGCTCGCGCACCAAGCAGATGGAAGTGTTTTCGCACTACCAGGAACTGAGCGAACAATACAGCGCCCTGGCAAGCGATGGCAACCGCGAAGCACTGCGCAGCCTCATGGAAACACTCACCAAAGAGGCCGACCTGATGATGCAGATGGGCAACAGCCGCGATGCTGCAAAATACTACTCCAAAGCGCTGCGCTGCCACAAACGGCTTGGCGCACCCATGGACAACGACGGCTTGCACCTGTCGATAGCCCTGGCACGCGCCCTGATGCGAAAAAGCGACCGCCGCGACGCCGCCGAACAACTGCTGCTCACACTGCAACCGGTGGCACAGAGCCTTGGCGCCAAAGACGCTGCCAAAGAAATTGACGATTTGCTGAAAGCCAAAAACCGTAACAACAGCATAATGTCACTGCTCAAAGGCATTTTCTGAAGCATGGCTCATGGCAACTATTCACTCCAACAATCCAACCATTCATTATTAAATATGTTAAACAAAACAGAAGAAAACGAACAAAAAACATCGCCTCTCCCGCACCTCGACGAACTGCGTGTGGGTATTGTAGTATCCGACTCTAAAGCCGAAATTTCAAAAGCACTCTGCGACAGCGCTGTGGCTGTGCTCCACAACGAAGGCTATCCCGACAACGACATCACCGTGGTGCACGTGCCCAACACCTTCCAACTGGTGTTTGCCGCTTCGCGCCTCGCCAAATGCCGCGCATTCGACGCCGTGATTATTCTTGGATGCATTGTGCGCGGAACCACTCCACACTTCGAATATGAGTGCCAGCACGTGACGCAAGGTGCCGCCATACTCAACGCCGAAGGCAAGGTGCCTGTGATTTTTGGCGTACTCACCGTCGACAACGAAGAACAAGCCCACCTGCGCATTGCCGGCGAAAACTCGGAGTGCGACAAGGGCGCCGAAGCTGCCGAAGCCGCCATCAGAATGGCTGAAATAGCTCGAAAATTCTAACCGACAAAACCGAACAAATGACTGACAAACAGGCAAATAAATTGCATGGCATTCTGCTGATAGCGCTGTTTGCGTTATCGGCATTCTTCATTGCCGACTTCGAGTGGGTGAAACGCCTTTCGCTCAGCCCGCTCATTGTAGGCATCATTTGGGGTATGATTTACGCCAACACACTGCGCAAATACATGCCTGCCGATTGGACTCCGGGCATCAAACTGTGCACCAAGCAGATTCTGCGCACCGGCATCGTGCTCTACGGATTCCGCCTCACCATTCAGGACGTATACAGCATAGGACTGCCAGCCCTGTGGGTCGACTGCATTGTCATTGCAGGCACCATAGCACTGGGCTTGCTGTTTGGCAAACTGCTGAAGATGGACAACGACACCACGCTCATGACCAGCACCGGTGCCGCCATCTGCGGCGCGGCTGCCGTACTCGGCGCCGAACCGGTGGTGCGCTGCGAAGCCCACAAGACCGCCGTTGCCGTGTCGACAGTGGTGATTTTCGGCACCCTGTCGATGTTCCTCTACCCGATAGTTTATCGCATGGGCATCCTTGACCTCACCACCCAGCAATGGGCAATCTACACCGGCGGCACACTGCACGAAGTGGCTCACGTGGTGGGTGCCGGCAATGCCATGGACCCCGAAGGCACGCTGCATATTGCCGACCAAGCCACCATCACCAAGATGATTCGCGTGATGCTGCTCGCTCCGGTGCTGCTCATCATGGCTGTGATGCTTGCCAAGCGCTCGGCTGGCACCGAAGGCGGCAAACGCAAAATTGCCGTGCCTTGGTTTGCTTTCGGCTTCATTGGAATCATCATACTCAACTCGCTGCTGCAAAGCTGCTCGTTCATCCCGCAAGAAGGCTTGAGCGAATCGGTGAAATACATCAACAGCTTCGACACCTTCCTGCTCACCATGGCAATGACGGCACTCGGCACCGACACCAGCATTGACAAGTTCAAGGCTGCCGGCGCCAAACCGTTTGTGCTGGCACTCATGATTTACTTCTGGCTGCTTGTGGGCGGCTATGTGCTGGTGAAGCTGCTTGTTTGATTTCGCCACATAATCACACCATTGAATTTTAACTCTAAAAAACCATATCAACACAATGCATTCAATAAGTTATATGTACAAGATAGGTGTAGGCCCGTCGAGCAGCCACACCATGGGACCAAAACGCGCCGCCGAGAAGTTTCTGGCGCTGCACAGCGGTGTAGCCAACTACAAGGTGACCCTTTTTGGCTCGCTTGCCGCCACCGGAAAGGGTCACATGACCGACAAAGCCATCATCGACGTGCTTTCGCCGGTGGCTCCCACACAAATCGAGTGGCGCAGCGATGTGTTCCTGCCGTTCCACCCAAATGCCATGACCTTCTATGCCTATAACGCACAGGGGATTGAGATTGGCCACCGCACCTACTACTCGGTGGGCGGCGGCGACATTCTCGAGGAAGGCCAGCAAGTGTCGGCACGCCCCGAAGTGTACGAGCTGTCGCACATCACCGAAATCAAAGAGTGGTGCCGCAACAGCGGGCGCTCGTATTGGGAATACGTCGACGTGCACGAAGGCAACACCATCTGGGAATATCTGCGCGAAGTGTGGCAAGTGATGAAAGAATCGGTGCAACGCGGCATCGAAGCCGAAGGCGTGCTACCCGGTGGACTGGGCGTGAGCCGCAAAGCCGTGAGCTATTATGTGAAGGCACTTGGCTACACCGGCAGCCTCAAGAGTCGCGGACTGGTGTATGCCTATGCCTTGGCGGTGAGCGAGGAGAATGCCGGCGGCGGAAAGATTGTCACTGCGCCCACCTGCGGCTCCTGCGGTGTGCTTCCGGCTGTGCTCTATCACCTGCACCTCACCAAGGGATTCTCCGAACAGCGCATCTTGCGCGCCCTCGCCACTGCCGGACTGTTTGGACTGGTGGTGAAGACCAACGCCTCGGTGTCGGGCGCCGACGTGGGTTGCCAAGGCGAAGTGGGCGTGGCGTGCGCCATGGCTGCCGCTGCTGCCAACCAGCTGTTTGGCGGAACACCTTCGCAAATCGAATATGCCGCCGAGATGGGCTTGGAGCACCACTTGGGACTCACCTGCGACCCCGTGTGCGGATTGGTGCAGATTCCGTGCATCGAACGCAACGCCTATGCCGCTGCCCGTGCCCTCGACTCTAACCTGTTCAGCACTTTCAGCGACGGCAACCACTTTATCAGTTTCGACCGCGTGGTGCAAGTGATGAAGCAAACCGGTCACGACCTGCCGAGCCTCTACAAAGAAACCTCGCTGGGCGGCTTGGCTGCCATACGCCATTAACGGCATCGGCACAGCCGCCGGCAGCAACACATACACACAACAACTCAGGGACCCCCGCCGTGAGCATTGCTCGGCAGCAGGGGTCCCTGAACATTATGTATTTCTCACTCCGTTGTCACTGTTCGTTACGCAGATTGTCGATGTCGGCAATGATATCGGCAGCCTGACGTTGAGTGCGCAGATACTGGCGGAACCCGACAATCGCACCAATCACCAAGCCCACGCCGCAGCCAATGAGCAGTGGCACAGGGTCGGGGACCGTCTTGATGGTTTCCATCACCAACCACACAATCCACACCACCAGGAACGGAATACCGAACCATAGCCAGCGGTTTTGCATACGGCGCAAGCGCAACGCACGCAGACGCATGTCGATGAGGTCTGACGACAAGGCGCCCTCGCTGTTAATGCCTCGGCGCATCTTAATGTTATAGTAGATTGCCACCAGCATAAACACTATGGTGACAATGGTGAACGGCCACGACCAATTCACCAAATAATGGTCGGCGACTATGGCAACACATCCCATCACGGCAATAGCCACCATGGCACGCCCGTCGCGGTTGATGCTACGCACTTTGCTGTTAACCGACGTGCGTATAATCCTTTCGTTGACAATCTGTTGCTGGTTGAGCTTGTTATTCAAAATATCAAACTGCTCCTTGAGCTGTTGCAATTCCAATGAGTTATCCATATTAGATAGTTTCTTAATTTTTTTATTCAAAAGAAAAAAGTTTACGAATCATTTTAGTCACATCAGTTGTTCGACATTTGTTTCAACTGCTCGCGTATGCGAAACAGCCGAGTGGCAACATTGCTGGTGGTGATGCCCACAATGGCAGCAATCTCGTCGTAGGCAATGCCCTCGAGCCACAGCAGCACAATGGCGCGGTCGAACGGCTTGAGACGGTGAACACGGTCGTATAGCATGCGCACCTGCTGTGCTTCGGCATCCTTGTCCTCGAAGAAGTCGACATCCATGGTCAACGGCACCGTGGCGTTTTTCTTCTTCTTGCGTTCGCAAGAGATGCACGTGTTGAGGCTGATGCGCCAAATCCATGTTTCCATCTTGCTTTGCCCCTTAAAAGAGGGTAACCCCTGCCAGATGTTTATAAGCACCTCCTGAAAGAGGTCGTTGACCTCCTCCGAGTCCTTCGAGAACATAAAACACACGGTGTAGATGGTGTTTTTATGTTTCTTCACCAGTTGCTCAAATTCTTTTTCGTCCATTTAGTGAATGTGTGAGTAAAACAATAAGTGTGTAGCGTGATGCGGCTTGCTGCAATTGCATGCCGCCCCATTAGGCAGGCATCTGTTTTTTGCCAAGCGCACCCATTTGACGCAAGAGTGTGGTGAAAAATCACACACCCTACCGCAAATTTTTTCTCAAAATTATCATTCTCAAGGCTAATTTGAAAATAAAATGCTAATTTTGTGTGACTTATTTGCAACCTAACACTATATATATGAACCGACTAATAACTTTAATATTAACAGCAATTATGATAACAACATCGGCTTCGGCAATGGTGAACGAGCACGGCAAGGTGCTTGCAGTGAAAAAAATAGAATTATCCGACACCCCGCTCAGCAACCTGCCTGCGCTGCTCGACCGTCTCGGCGTGGAGTTTAACGACGTTGACATAGCCAACTGGCCAGAATATAACAAGCAGACTCCCGTGGCACAATTCCGCATTGCCCACACCGGCAGCCATATTGTGATTAACTATCGCGCCACCGAGAGCAGCGTGGCATCAACCGCCAACGAACTGGGCTGGAATGTGTGGGAAGATGCCTGTATGGAATTTTTCTGCTCGCCAGCTGACGACGGCATCTACTACAACATGGAGTGCAACTGCACCGGCTCGGTGCTGCTATGCGGCGGCGCCCCGGGCACCACACGTCCTGCGGCTCAGCCACACGTGCTCAACACCATAGAGCGCTGGGCTTCGCTCGGCAGAGAGCCATTTGCCGAACGCATTGGCACGTGCACCTGGCAAGTGGTGCTGCTCATTCCCACCTCGGTGTTCTTCATGCACAATGTTGAAAGCCTCGACGGAAAGACCTTCCGCGCCAACTTCTATAAATGCGGCGACAAACTGCAACAGCCTCATTTCCTGTCGTGGAACGCCATCGGCAACCCAAAACCAAATTTCCATTTGCCACAGTTTTTCGGCACCATAGTGTTTGAGCGCTGATGCATCAGCGACGGTTTTTTCATAAAACTACTGATTTTTAAGATTTTTTTTTGAAAAAAACAACGTAATAAGGTGCAAAAGCAATACCTTTGCACATGCAAAAACAACAATGTGAGGGTTAGCCGAAATGCTGACCTTGCATTATATTGTATTAACAAATAGATTATTTACCTACTTTTTTATACACATAGATGGACAAACTCAGTTACGCCCTCGGCTTGAGCATGGGACACAATTTCCTTGCGTCAGGCATCAAAGCACTCCAATACGACGACTTTGCCGCAGGAGTGAAAGCCGTGTATGAAGGCGGCGAAAAGCAAATGACATTCGACGAAGCCAAACAAATCATACAAGACTTCTTCACCAAACTCGAAGGCGAAGCAGCCGAAAAAAACAAGCAAGCCGGCGAAGCATTCCTTGCCGAAAACAAAAAGCGCTACGGCGTGCACGTCACCGACAGCGGCTTGCAATACGAAATCAAGAAGGAAGGCGAAGGCAACCCGCCTGAAGCCAAGGACAGCGTAACGGTGCACTACACCGGCACACTCATCGACGGCCGAGTGTTCGACAGCTCAGTGCAGCGCGGCGAACCTGCCACCTTCGGCGTCACTCAAGTGATTCCGGCTTGGGTTGAAGCCCTGCAGATGATGAAGCCGGGTGCCGAATGGCGCATCTATTGCCCGTCGCACATTGCCTACGGTCCTAACGGCGCCGGCGGCATGATTGGCCCTAACGAAACACTCATCTTCGACATCCAACTCATTGCCGTAAACCGCAACTGATTGGCTGCCGCATCAAAGAAGCATAAACAAAATAGAACAAACAAAAATAAACAAACAACAATGAAAAAAATTCTGTCAATGGCAGCAGCAGCACTCTTGCTGGTTAGCTGCAATGGTAACGCAAGCAAAAACGAAACCGTGAGCGACTCTATCAGCAACCTCATGGGCGAAATGTACGGCTATGGCATCGCCGGCCAAATGAAGAACAGCCCCGACTCGGCAAAGTTCGACAAGGCTGCATTCATCCAAGGTCTGGAAATGGCTGCTAACATCGATACTGCCGAAATGAGCAAACTGCAAGGCATTCAACTCGGTATGCAATTGGCTCAAATGCAAATGCAACTCAAGCAACAACAAAAAATCGACTTCGACAAGAAGAAGTTTATCGAAGCATTCAAGAAGGCTTTCACCAGCGACTCGCTCAAAGACCCTCAAATGCTGCAGATGCAACTTATGCCTATGATGGAACGCGCTTCACGCGAGGCTAAGCTCAACGACCCGGTTGCCAAGAAGAACAAGGCTGACGGCGAAGCTTACGCTGCCAAGATGGTGAAGGAAGGCTACAAGAAAACCCAAAGCGGCCTCGTTTACAAGGTGCTCGCTGAAGGTGCCGGCGAAACTTTCACTCCCGATCAGCAAATCGACATCAAGTATGAAGGCAAGCTCATCGATGGCAAGGTATTCGACGCCACCAACGGCGACGAAACTCGCGCCCTCTCGCCAAACGGCGTTGTTCCAGGTTTCCGCGAAGCCCTGTTGATGATGAAGCCGGGTGCTAAGCTGATTGCTGTAATCCCGGGCGACTTGGCATACGGTGCCGACGGTCGTGGCGATATAATTGGCCCTAACGCTACCCTCGTGTTCACTATCGAAACCATCGGCGTACACGAAGTGAAGAAGTGATATTTCACCCGCCGCACAACACACAGAGCGGCTAACCCATAATTCATTCGTGGGGCTGTACCGGATAATGGTGCAGCCCCACGATGCTTTTATAGCCCCTCCACCGGCAGCAGCAAAGTTGCCACAACACCATGGCAGCCGATGCCGGAAATTCACAATTAAAATGCCGCTTTTACCCCATAAAAACAAATTGCTATAATTGTGAAATCATTACAATCATATACTGCGTTAACAATCAATGCTTTATATATTTTTACAACCACCCGACATGTTAAATTGTATGTTAATTTTGGTAAATCAACTATTAAACACCAAAAAACCTATTGCAAATGAGAATGTTGGTTGTAACTTTGCCACCGACGATAAGAGCGCCTTAGTCTTAATTTAATACTTGATAAGGTTTAGTTGAAAAAACAAAAAGACGGCGCGGAACACTTGATAGGACAAAAAACAATCCGCACAACATTGCTAAGTTCGCTCTTGTCAGAATGGAACTTTATTAGTAAACTTAATTTTAATTTGTTACTCGCTATGAGAAGATTATTTATTAGTGCAATTGTTATCTTAGGCTTTGTTGCAAATCACAATGCATGGGCAAACGGCGGCTTGCGTGCAGGCGGCAAATCACTCACCGAACAGAATCGAAGCAACGACCTCAAATCGTACATCGAAAGCATATGTGGCGGTACACTCAATGGCACCAGTGTCACTTTCACCAATTCAAAGACTCCGTCAAACAATGTTGGCGACGTATATTTTGTGGGCATAAACCACTACTGGAAAGGCGTTAACGACAGTCCATACAACGCCTACACACAAATCAACGAAGGCGTCGACAAGATTGAAAAGGTGAACGACGATTGCAAGCAAACCACCTCGTCGGGCACATTCTACACCCACGAAGCCAAGAATGCCAACAAGTTCTTCTTCATATCGCGTCGCGACAACCGCGGCTTAGGCACATCATACAACCTCGCATTCCAATGGTACGACGAATGGAGCTACGTTGAAAACACCAGCAACGGCTACGACCAACTCACCGCCTGCTACGCCAAGCTCAAGGATGGTGCACCTTTCTTCTCGCCTCACAACTGCGACACTTCGCTCGAAACCAACCATTACATCTCGCTCAACGACCCTAACGCCGACGACGAAGATTCAATGAAGGGCTACAACTTCACCGCATTCCTCTACATCCCAAAATATGTAAACACCGAAAGCTATGCAAAAAACATTGCAACCGGCGAATACACCTACACCGAAAAGACAATATACGTATACAGCAATTATAATAGCTCTGCCCAATTAGGCAAATTCTATGTAAAGAACAGCGACGGCACCTACACCGAAAAGTATTTCTACTACACCACCAACAACAACAACAAGAAGGGTACAAAGACCACCGTTTACACCCGAACTGAAACAACCGTTTCGGTACCTGCCAACACCGTTCCCTATGTGTTCTTCTACACCGTTAACCTCAACGGCACACGCAGCGAAAAGCGCGCAAGCGCATCGCAATTCGATTGCCCCTACGATGTTAACCTCAACTGGACATCGGCTTTCGACAAATACAACAGCCAGCTTGCCTCGACAAAATACGACGGCATGAAGGAGCAATACATCCTCGAACGCTCCTACGACAAAATCAACTGGGAAACCATCGAAGGCATCGCCGACATAGAAGGCAACGACATGGCATCGTCGTCAGCCAAGACCTACACCGACAGCAATCTGAAAGACTTCGACGAAACAACAACGAAGATTGGCTACACCGTATACTACCGCCTCACATCGGTTATCAAAAAGAGCAACGGCACCGAAATGGCACGCCGCACCGCTCCCGAAATCGTGACAGTGAACATTCCCGGCTCGTCGCCATTCTCTCTCACCATCAAGGAAGACAGCAAATCAACCTACAACCCCGGTGTTGTGAACACCGACGGCGAATACACCGAAGGCAAAAACGTATTCACCAACACCATCATTGCAGCCGAAACCGACAACCACGACGATGTGATTCTCGCCACCGGTGCTAAGCTCGAACTTATTCGCAAAAATGCCAACACCGACATTGCCACAGTGGTGAGCAGCTACACCGTAACCGACGCTTCGATGACCCTCGCGGAACTCGCTTCGAAAATAGGCACTAATGGCGTATTCAGCGAATCGGTAAAACTGCAACCAGGCATCTCCACCGACTGCTCTTATCAGCTTCGCCTCAAAATCGGCAACGATGTAATCTACTCTAACATAGTGGATATCGTTGGCTCGAAGGTAAGCAACCAAACAGTGGGCATTCACCGCTCGGGCACCCCCGACAGCGAAACATGCGCCGCCACCGAACTGTTCCACAACGAAGTGTCGTTCACCCCCGCCAACACCGGCATCGGCACCGGATATTACATCTACTGCAACGGCGAAAAAGTGATGACCCTCGTTGACGGCGGCAACCGCAAGTTCACCGACGAAAACGGCAAAGAATACACCGAAGACGCCCTCGGCAACATTACCGTGGTGCACTACTCCGAAACCGACCCTATCGCCGTAGGCGAAAACGGCAACTGCGAACCGGCATTCTTCAGCTACTCGGTGGTTCACTTCGACGACCTGGGCAACACCTACGGCAGCGAAGCCATCGACGCCCAATACACCGGCTCGAACGACGAATTGGTGATTAACATACCATCAAAGACTTCGAAACTCGGCACAAGCTACAACCTCGCTTTCATCCGTCCGTTGATTAACTGGGAAATTCAGCAAACAACCACCGACGTTGCACAACCAATAGCCTATCAAATATGGCGCAAGGTGGAAAAAGCCGAATTCGAACTCAACAACGAGCAGAACTCGGGCGCTACCGGCAATGTGAACGAAGATGCCCTCGGCACATTCGAAATGGTGGCAGAAGTTGAAAGCAATGTCAGCCAGTTTTCCGACGACATCTACTATGCCCGTCGCAAACAAACCACTTCGTGGACATCACAAATCGCTGAAGACGAGATTCGCCCGGTGTCATACTACATCAAGGCAATCTATAGCGACGACAGCAACGTGGCTCAGAACGAAAAAGAGAAAAACTCCTATGTGATTGCAGTTCAAGCATCGGAAGGTGGCGTATTCACAGCCATCGACGACGTGCAAGCCGAAGGCATTTCGGTTGAAGTGCGCGACAACCACATCATAGTCACAGGCATCGAAGGCACAATCAACGTCTACAACGCCGCCGGCCAATTGGCAGCAACAGCCCAAGGCAACGGCAACGCCACCGAAATCGACGCCACTGGCTTCAACGGAGTGTATGTGGTGAAAGCACATAACATGACATCAACTAAGATACTTATCAAGTGATTTACTAATAAATAATTGATTTTGAGTAGCGGTGTCTGCGACAGATACCGCTATTTTTTGTGTGTGAAAAAGGAACATTTGTCGGAAGTGAAATGTGGCTGAAAGACGCCATCACACTGTCAGCGGTGCGAGGCGTTGCGTGGGTGATGGGTGAGAATCTCGCTGCGCAGCGTGGAGCGGTCGATGTGCACATACACCTCGGTGGTGGTTATCGACTCATGGCCCAGCATCTGCTGTATGGCGCGCAGATTGGCACCGCCCTCAAGCAGATGTGTGGCAAAGCTGTGACGCAGCGTGTGAGGGCTCACCGTTTTTTTAATGCCCGCCAAGGCGCACAGGTCTTTGATGATGTAGAACACCATCACGCGCGACAACGCACTGCCGCGACGGTTGAGAAACAGCACATCTTCGTTGCCGCGCTTCACCACCATGTGGTTGCGCACCTCGCTCTTGTAGCGGTCGATGCACTCCAGCGCCACGTCGGAGATGGGCACCAGGCGCTGCTTGTCGCCCTTGCCCAGCACAATCACATAACCATCGTGGGCAAACACCTGCGACATGCGCAAAGCAATCACCTCGCTCACGCGCAGCCCGCAGCCGTAAAGGGTTTCTATTATGGCACGGTTTCGCACCCCCTCGGGCGTGCCCATGTCAATCATCTCAAGCATAGCATCTATCTCGTCGACACTGAGCACATCGGGCAGATGCCGCCCGATGCGAGGCGCCGGCAGCAGCTCCGATGGGTTGCGGTCGATATATCCCTCGATTTGCAAGTAACGCATAAAGCTCTTTATCCCCGAAACGATGCGCGCTTGCGAGCGAGGCTGTATGCCCACGTCGATGAGCGCACACACAAAGTTTTCGAGCCTCGGCTCGTCAACCTCGTGCAGGGCAACGCCTTCGCCTTGCAGGAAGTTGAGCAACTTGCCCACGTCGCGGCAGTAGTTATCGGCAGTGTTAGCCGATAACCCGCGCTGCAGCCGCAGGTAAGCCTTGTAGCTGTCAATCACTCGTGATATGTCAGTTATCTCTCGCATCTCGATGGCAAATTTATCGCTAATTTATGGATTTTTCGCTATCTTTGTAAACACAAAATTCAACACCTCACCAGAGTTACATGAAAGATATAGTATTTGCCACCAACAATGCGCACAAGCTGAAGGAACTGCGCGAAATAGCAGCCGGCAAACTGAACGTGCTGAGCCTTAACGATATAGGTTGCCACGACGACATACCTGAAACAGCATCTACCATCGAAGGCAACGCAAAAATCAAAGCCGACTACATAAAGCAGCACTACGGCTACGACTGCTTTGCCGACGACACCGGGCTTGAAGTGGCGGCGCTCGACGGTGCTCCGGGTGTCTACTCGGCACGCTATGCCGGCAACGACTGCATCAGCGAACACAACATCGACCTGTTGCTGCACAACCTTGAGGGCGTAGACAACCGCTCGGCACAGTTCCGCACCTGCATAGCATTGCGCCAAGGCGACGACACCCGCCTGTTTGAGGGCATTGTGAAAGGCACTATACTCACCGAACGACGAGGCACAGGCGGTTTTGGCTACGACAGCGTGTTTGTGCCCGACGAAGCCGATGGCCGCTCGTTTGCCCAAATGAGCGACGACGAGAAAAACGCCATCAGCCACCGCGGTCGCGCCACCCAACTGCTCATGCACTACCTGCTCGACCAACGACAATAATTCAATAGATATACTTAACCGCCGAATGGGCTCGGCAACTGATTGTTTCATAATGTAGCATAATCTTACTATCTAATAGCACAAAATTCTTTTGCCCGTACTATTCGGTTGCTCATTAAGCCAATAAATATTATATTTGTAGACTAACTACTAAAACCAAAAACCTCAAAGCGAAATGAACCTACCCAATCGCATCGCATTTGTAGCTGTGAGTTGTGCGGCGGCAATTACTGCCGGCGCAAGTGGCAAGCATGCTTCCACCAAGCCGAATGTGCTCTACATCATGTGCGACGATATGGGTTACGGCGACCTCGGCTGCTACGGTCAGAAACTGATATCGACGCCTAACATCGACAGTCTGGCACGCCAAGGCATGCTGTTCACACAAGCCTATGCAGGCAGCCCGGTGAGCGCACCGTCGCGCGCATGCCTGATGACCGGACAGCACAGCGGTCACACCGCCGTGCGCGGCAACAAGGAGTATTGGGCGGGCTCGGGCACCGTAAGCTACGGTTCGTGCACCGATTATGCTGTGGTAGGACAGGAGCCTTACGACCCCAACCATGTGATTTTGCCGGAGATAATGAAGGACCACGGCTACACCACCGGAATGTTTGGCAAGTGGGCAGGCGGCTACGAAGGCTCGGTGTCGACACCCGACCGCCGCGGTATCGACGAGTTTTTTGGTTACATCTGCCAGTATCAAGCCCATCTCTACTATCCCAACTTTCTTAACCGCTTCAGTAAGCAAGCCGCCGACACTGCCGTGACGCGCATCGTGCTTGAGAAGAACATCAAGCACAGCATGTTTGGCGACGACTATTTCAACCGCACACAGTATTCAGCCGACATCATTCACCGCGAAGCCATGCGCTGGATTGAACGGCAGACGCCGGGCAAACCATTCTTTGGCTTGCTCACCTACACCCTGCCGCACGCCGAACTGGCTCAGCCTCACGACTCGATTTACAACCACTATAAGCAGAAGTTCTTTATCGACCGCACTTGGGGCGGCAACGAAGGTTCGCGCTACAACCCTGCCGACCACACTCACGCTCACTTTGCCGCAATGATTACGCGCCTCGATGCCTATGTGGGCGAGATTGTGGCTCTGCTCAAGCTGAAAAACCTTTATGAGAACACCATAATAGTGTTCACAAGCGACAACGGCCCTCACGAGGAAGGCGGCGCCGACCCCGAATTTTTCGGGCGCGACAGCAAGCTGCGCGGACTCAAGCGGCAATGCCTGGAGGGCGGCATTCGCGTGCCATACATAGTGTGCTGGCACGGACACACGCCACCCGGCAGCGTCAGCCACCACCAACTGGCTTTCTACGACGTGATGCCTACATTGTGCGACATCATCGGCGTGAAAAACTACGCCAAACGCTACGCCCGCAGCGCTGACGACACCTTCGACGGCGTGTCGTTTGCGCCTACGCTCACCGGCAAAGGCGTGCAACCCCGGCACCCGCATCTCTACTGGGAGTTTCACGAAACCGACCAGATTGCCGTGCGCCAAGGCGATTGGAAGCTGCTGGTGATTGCCGGCAAGCCGCATCTCTACAACCTTGCCAACGACATCCACGAGGACAACGACGTGGCGGCACTCCACCCCGAGAAGGTGAAGGAACTTGTTGCTATTGTGCTGAAAGAGCATAAGCCAAACAACAAATTTAAAATCACATTGCCGCAATTATGAATACAAGAAAAATCATATTGACACTGATGGTTGTGCTGCTTGGCATATCAGCCAAGGCACAACTGTTCACCGTCACTGACAGCGTGTTGCTGTTTAGTCCGGGCGACGCAGGCTCGAAATACTATCGCATACCGGCACTGTGCACCACCGCCGAAGGCACCGTGATAGCAGCTGCCGACAAACGCTGGACCAACGGCGGCGACCTGCCTAACAACATCGACGTGGTGACACGCCGCAGCACCGACGGCGGACACACCTGGGAAAACGCCATCACCGTCGACGGCGAAGGCACCGACATCGGGTCGGGCGACCCGGCGCTGGTGTACGACAGCAAGCGCCGCACCGTGCTGTGCATCTTCACTCACGGCAACGGGCTGTGGCAATCCACCCCCGACAACAACGGGCACATCATGGTGGCTAAAAGCACCGACGACGGTCGCTCGTGGAGCCGACCCGTAGACATCAACGCCCAACTATATGCCGGAAAAGACAATTGGGTGACCTCGTTTGCAGGCTCGGGCCACGCCGTGCAACTGCGCAGCGGACGCCTGATGTTTGTAATACAGGTGCGCACCAATCTTAATAACCCCTACGCACCATTGTCGTGCTACGCCTGCTTCAGCGACGATGGCGGCGACACCTGGCAGACCTCGCTCAACGCTGCCGACACCAATGGCGACGAAGCAAAAATAGTGGAATTGAGCGACGGCACGCTGATGATGAGCATACGCGTGCGAAATGCCGGTTATCACCGAAAATTCTCCTATTCGCACGACGGTGGCTTGACATGGAGCACCCCGGTGGCTCACCAACAGATAATCGAACCTGCCTGCAACGGCGATGTGATAAGCTACACCCGCAAAGGCAAACGCCCCGTGCTGCTGCACACTGTGCCGTTCCACGCCTCGGTGCGATGCAATGTGAGCCTACTGGCAAGCTACAACGACGGAGCCACTTGGCCTCTGCGCCAAAGCATTGTGCCCACCGGCTCGGGCTACTCGTCAATCACACAACTTGCCGATGGCTCGATTGGATGTCTGGTGGAATGTGATTCGCCAAAAGGCTACAAGCTGTGGTATTATCGCCTAAAACCCACCGATGCCCTCACCAAAGCAACCAACATCGAATAAATTTAAATTTTTAATAATAACATGTTTAATCACTCAAAAAAAACTAAAAGACTCATGAAGAAATTGATTACATCATTTCTGTCGCTTGCAGCCGCATTGACAATCACGGTTCAAGCACAATCATTGTCAAGTAACACCGGTTGGCACTGGAGCGGAAACACCATCGTAACCGACACTCCCGTGCGTCCCGAAGGTCAAAAAGACGTCATCAACCTTGCCACTCCCAAGCTCGAGGTGGTGCGCGTAGGATTTGCAGGCCTCGGCATGCGCGGCCCGGGCGCAGTTGAACGCTTCACCTACATTCCGGGTACACACACAGTGGCATTGTGCGACTACGAGAAAGAACGCGCCGAAAGCTGCCAGAAATACCTCACCAAGCAAGGCCTTCCACAAGCCGACATCTACAGCGGCGAATATGGCTACGTTGAAATGTGCAAGCGCCCCGACATCGACCTCATATACATCTGCGCCGACTGGGACCATCACTTCCCTATTGCCAAATGTGCGCTCGAAAACGGCAAGCACGTTGCCATCGAGGTGCCTTCGGCAATGAACCTCGACCAATGCTGGGAACTCATCAACCTCAGCGAAAAGAACCGTCTGCACTGCATGATTCTCGAAAACTGCTGCTACGACTGGTTTGAAATGACTGCCCTCAACATGGCTCAACACGGCGTATTTGGCGAAATAATTCGCGTGCAAGGCGCCTATATCCACGACCTCACCCCATTCTGGGATGCTTATTGGAAAAACGGCAAGAACGACAAACTGGGCTGGCGTTTGCGATACAACCAACACAACCGCGGCGACGTTTACGCCACTCACGGCCTTGGTCCGGTGGCTCAGGCGCTCAACATACACCGCGGCGACCGCATGACCACTCTCGTGGCTATGGACACCAAATCGGTTCACGGTGCCGAATTGGTTGAACAACGCACCGGCGAACGCTGCACCAACTTCCGCAACGGCGACCACACCACCACCCTCATTCGCACCGCCAAGGGCAAAGTGATTGAAATTCAACACAACACCATGACCCCACAACCCTACAACCGCCTCTATCAACTCACCGGCACCAAGGGTTTTGCCAACAAGTATCCTATCGAAGGCTATGCCGTCGATGGCAACCAACTGGTGGAAAGCGGCGTTGTGTCTAAGGCCGACAACATCTCAGGCCACAGCTTCCTGCCCGAAAACGAACGCAAAGCCCTCGAAGAAAAATACGCTTCGCCTATCCTCACAAAATATGGCAAAATGGCTAAGGAAGTGGGCGGACACGGCGGTATGGACTTCATTATGGACGCTCGTCTGGTCTACTGCCTGCAAAACGGACTGCCTCTCGACATGGACGTTTACGACCTGGCTGAATGGTGCTGCCTTGCCGAACTCGGCTCACTGTCGATGGACAACGGCTGCGCTCCCGTTCAAGTGCCCGACTTCACCCGCGGTCACTGGGAAGACGTAGACGGTTACCGTCACGCATTCGCCTCGGCTGACGACGAAGCCGCTGCCGAAGCCGCTGCCAAGGCTGCTACAGCCAAACTCAAAGCCGGCGCCAATCAAAAAGCCAAAAAGGCAAAGAAAGCAAAAAAATAACGGTGTAAATCACCCATAATCACAAGGGCTGCATTGCCGTTTCTCGGAAAATTCATACATTTGAACCCGAGAACAACGCCGATGCAGCCCTCGTTGCATTTTTGCATCGGCACAGACAAATAACATAACAGCAATATGAAAACCAACAAATACATAGCATTTGCAATAGTTGTGGCGCTGGGCGCAGCAGCCGCTGCCTGCTCAAGCAGCCACCTCACCACCGAAGAAAAAGCGCAAATCGAAACCCGACGTGCCAACTACGTGATTAATAGCATCAACTCCCGGCGATTCACCATCGAAGTGGACCGCGTGACCCCTTACCGCGGCATCAGTCGCTCGCTCAGCTACGGCTACGAAATAGCAGTGAAAGGCGACACCCTGGTGTCGTATCTCCCCTACTTCGGACAAGCCTATTCGCTGCCATACGGCGGTGGCAAAGGACTCAACTTCCAGTCGACAATCACTGCCCTCCGCCAGAATCACAACAACAAGAAAATGCTCACCATACTACACCTGTTCACCACCAATGAAGAGGACACCTACCAATACATAGTGGAGATTTTCGACAACGGACGCTCGCACATCGAGGTGCGCTCGCGGCTGCGCGAAGCCATTTCGTTTGACGGCTACATGAAACTCCCCGACGACCTCAACCGCTAAGCGCCTGTTTCTATATCTATTATCGCTCAGCAATAATAAGAAATTGTGCTCTGATTTTTGTTCGTGGCTAAAGAGTGATATTGATAAAAAAATGTAGTTTTTTATGCAATAAATACTCTGTACTGCATAAAATAGTATGTTTTTTATGCAATATACTTTTAAAATTGAAGAAAAAACAGTAATATTGCATTTGAAAAACAAAATATAATATGAAAACTATCATCCTAAATCAACGCAAAGAACGTGATGAATTAATGTCGCGACCTTACCTGAAACGCTGTATCAGTCAGGATATCGATTTATTACTAAATAGTCGTTTGATAAAACTTATAACAGGTCCTCGTAGAGTTGGTAAATCCACACAGGCGTTATTGATGTTGCGTGATAAGAATTTTGCTTATTTGAATTTCGACAATTATTCTTTGTTGAATGCTTGGAATTCAGAACTTGTTATGCATATGCTGGACGATGTTTATCCCGGCTATGAATATATTTTGTTAGATGAAGTACAGAACCTGGATGGGTGGGACTTATGGGTTAGTGAACTCTATAGATTGGGAAAGAATCTTGTAATAACTGGTAGTAATGCCAGAATGCTAAGTAGTGAAATGGCTACAGTACTGACTGGCAAGTATATCCAGGTGGAAATGCTGCCATTCAGTCTTAAGGAGTTTTTCGACTGGAATAAACTGGACCTTCACATGTTGAAGCCTGAAGATAAAACGAATTCATTAGTATTGACAGATGATTATCTTAGGAATGGCGGTTATCCTGAAGTGGTGGCATCACGTCAATTGACTTGTAGCTATCTTGATACCTTGTTTGATTCTATAATATGGAAAGATGTAGCCAAACGTCATAATGTACGCAATGTTACTGATTTGAATAACTTAGCAATGTATCTTGTGTCTAACTTCTGCAATCCTGTCAGTGCAAATGATTTAACTACGGAACTTGGTTTCTCCAGTGTCAATACAACCAAAAAATATATGGATTACCTGCATGAGCCATACCTATTCTACTATTTATCACGCTACAACAATAAACTCAAGTTGATGAAGAAGGCACCAAGAAAAGTGTATGTGGTTGACAATGGATTTGTTGCATCTAAGGCATTTTCTTTGAGTGATAACTTAGGACGTTTGCTTGAAAATCAGGTGTTCATTGAACTTGTTCGTCGAGGCTACGATGTTGAAAGAACAATGTTCTATTATCGTTCACGAAACGATAAGGAAGTTGATTTCGTTCTTCGCAAAGGAGCACATATAGAACGCTTGGTACAAGTTTGTTATGATATGAGCAATCCAAAAACAGAGAAGCGTGAAGTGGATAGTATAGTTGAATGTGCTGGAGAATTAAAATGCGACAACCTTGTAATCGTCACTAATAATGATAAGCGTACGATTGAAAAAGATGGTTATAAGATAGATGTAGTACCCATTTCTGAATTTTAGGGTATATAGTTTCTATAATTTCTTACGGCAAATAAGTGAGGTTTTGATGTGTATTTTATGAAAATACAACAGAAATTAAACGCTCCTGCTCGTGAGAAACTCAACTTTTACTTTCGCAAAATTGTTTCTTCGAACACTGTTTTTAATTTTGCAATTGCTGTTGAACTCAACAATTATTGATTTATAGCCATCAAAAAAGCGAATTTATGGGCATTTTAAACAATTATCGCAGCAAAATTGCTACATTTGTAGGTTAAAAATATTATTGAATTAATTACAAATAAACCTATACCTACAAATTTAAGAATTATGAAACAAAACTTCATAAAGGAGGCTTTTGCCACACTGTTAACCATTTGCATGGCCTCAGCCGCATGGGCTGCCGTGCCTAACGGCTACTACTCTTCGCTTAACGGCAAGAAAGGCTCTGCCCTCAAAAATGCCATCCACGACGTGATTCGCCCACACACCAAGCTCACCTACGCCAGCCTTTGGAACCACTTTATCGAAACCGATGCCTACCCCGAAATGGTGAACAACCGTCTGCTGGTGTGGGATATGTACAGCGACAACAAAAACACTCAAAAATATTACTACTACGGTGGAACAGGCGGCTTGAACCGCGAACACTCGTTCCCTAAAAGCTGGTGGGGCGGCGACCAAGTGGAAGCCTACACCGACATCAACCACCTCTTCCCATCCGATGCCAAAGCCAACACGGCTAAAAACAACTATCCCTTGGGCGAAGTGCTCACCGCTTCGTTCAACAACGGCGTGAGCAAGGTGGGTACTCCACAATCGGGAATGGGCGGCGGATGCCAAAGCGTATTCGAGCCCGCCGACGAATATAAAGGCGACTTTGCCCGCACCTATTTCTATATGGCAACCTGCTATCAAGACTACACTTGGAAGTACACCTACATGCTGTCGAACAGCAGCGACCTCACCCTCTCAAAGTGGGCTTACGATATGCTGCTCGACTGGGCTCGCAAAGACCCCGTCAGCCAAAAGGAAATCGACCGTAACGAGGCAGTGTTCAAAATTCAAAACAACCGAAACCCGTTCATCGACAATCCCGGACTCGAAGAATACATTTGGGGCAACAAGATGGGCGAAGTGTATACAGGCGAAACACAAACCACAGGCAAACCCGAACTGCTATATCCCGTGGTGGGCTCTACCATCGATTTCGGCGAGATTGCCGTGGGAAAGTCAGTGAGCATCGAAATGGTGGTGAAAGCACAAAACCTCACCAACAACCTGCGCGTGAAAATCTATGGCACCAACACAGACCAATTCGAAAAACTCACCGTGAACAGCATATCGCCAAGCATGGCATCAAAAGGCTTTAACGTGAAAGTAACCTATTCGCCCACAGTAGTTGGTTCACACTCTGCTCGCCTGCTGTTTTACGACGGCGGCCTGCCCGACACCGGCGTGGGCGTTGAAATAAAAGGCGAGAGCCGCGACGTGCCCACCCTCAGCGCCGTGGTGGCTTGCGACGCCAGCGACGTGAGCGACAACGGCTTCACCGCCAACTGGCAGCTGTGCACCGAGCAAGTCGACTACTACAGCGTGAACCACTGCGTGTACGACGGCAGCACCCTCGTCACCGACGAAACAGTGACGGTGGCTTCCGACGATATTGAAGAAGATGCCCTGATTGGCTCGACATACTTCAAAAACGCCAAAGTGGGCTACACCCACACCTACCGCGTGCAGGCGTGGCGTCTGGGCTGCTCGGGCGACTGGAGCGAAACCATCACCCTTGTGCCTACAGCACTCGGCGCTATCGAAGCAGGCAAACCGCTGCAAGTGCAAGCCTACGAAGGTTGCATCGTGGTGCGCTGCAGCGAAAATCACACCAACATGCGCGTGAACAACATGCAGGGACAACTGCTCTACACCGTGCCAAGCGTGAGCGACGGCGAACTCATTGAACTGCCTATGGGTGTCTACCTCATCACCACCGACCAGTGTATAAACCCAATCAAGGCACTCGTGAAATAAGCAAAATTATCATCACCTCTCTCCACATTTACCACCCGAAACTCTTATGGAACTAATCACGCACACCACCCTCTCCAAAACATTCAGCGCTGCACTTGTGGGTGTCGATGCCATTCAGGTGACCATCGAAACCACTTTCACACAAGGCATTGGCATATGCATCGTGGGTCTGCCCGACACTGCCGTGAAAGAAAGCAGCGAACGCGTGAAATCTGCCATCCGCTGCTGCGGCATCGAGTTTCCGAACGTGGAAGTAGTGATTAACATGTCGCCCGCCGACGTGAAGAAAGAAGGCTCGGCTTACGACCTGCCCATTGCCATAGGCATTCTTGCCGCCTACGAGAAAATACCGCCCGAACAACTGAACAATTACATGATAATGGGCGAACTCATGCTCGACGGCACCGTGCTGCCCGTGAAAGGTGTGCTGCCCATGGCCATCCTTGCTCGCAAATTGGGCTACAAAGGCTTCATCGTGCCCAGCGCAAACGCCTCAGAAGCAGCCGTAGTGAACGACCTCGACGTGATTGCCGTGGACAATCTGCAGCAAGTAATCGACTTTCTGCAAGGCAAAACGTCAATAGCACCAACCGTGGTGAACACGCGTGAAGAATTTATGAAAGCGTCGTGCCAATATCCCTTCGACATGTGCGAAGTGCGCGGACAGGACAACGTGAAGCGCGCCTTCGAAGTGGCATGCGCCGGCGGACATAACATATTGCTCATAGGCAGCCCCGGCTCGGGCAAAACCATGCTTGCCAAGCGTCTGCCGTCGATATTGCCGCCACTCACCCTGCGCGAAGCCCTCGAAACCACCAAGATACACTCGGTGGCAGGCAAGCTGAAACGCGGCTCCACACTTCTCACCGTGCGCCCGTTCCGTTCGCCTCACCACACCATATCGCCGGTGGCACTCGTTGGCGGTGGCACCAACCCCACTCCCGGCGAAATAAGCCTTGCGCACAACGGTGTGCTTTTCCTCGACGAGCTGCCAGAGTTTAATAGAATGGTGCTGGAAGTGATGCGACAACCGCTTGAGGACCGCGTGATAAGCATCTCACGAGCAAAATACAGCGTTGAATATCCTGCCTCGTTTATGATGGTGGCAAGCATGAACCCATGCCCCTGCGGCTATTTCGGACACCCTACGCGCCGATGCACCTGTCAACCCGGGCAAGTGCAACGCTACATGAGCCGCATCAGCGGTCCGCTGCTCGACCGCATCGACATTCAGGTGGAAGTGCAACCGGTGGAATTCGATGCCATGTCGTCGACCACCGACGGCGAGTCGTCGGCATCGA
>JBJECX010000027.1:0-55174 GCA_051871535.1 Muribaculaceae bacterium
CCCCATGTTGACGATAAGCGAAGCGCAATCGGCTACGTGGGGATAGCGGCAATCAACCCCTATAAACACAACCGCAGAGCGGTTGCAGATTCAGATAATTCGCATTCTATTTGATACGCCACACAAGGAGGGGTCGGTCGGTGAAGAAGCGCCAAAGGCGCTTTACCATGCATAACCGCTGGCAAGCCCCTAAGGGGCGCAGCCTGCGGAAAGCGACCCCGTCAATTCCGTGCCTCGAAGAGGTACAATAATGTTCCACATCTTAGGACGCGAATTACATCACCCGCCACACGGTTGCGGTGGGATACATCCATAGCGGCGCGGTTGCAACCCCCGCCGATAGGCTATATGGCACAAAGGATTTATTTCTTTATTTTCCGGAAATAATAGTCGAGCACCTCGCTGGCAGCCACAAACGAGCTTTGGCGAGCCGAAAGCACCAACTGCTTCTTTGCCTGAAGCATATCTTCAATCACCGGGTCGGTGTAGAAATTGCGCTTGAGCTGCTCGTTGATGGTTTCATACATCCAATACTTCTCCTGCTCGCGTCGGCGCTCGTCGAAGTAGCCCGATTTGCGCACAAACGCAAAATACTGGTCAATAATATCCCACACCTCATCGATGCCAAGCTCATAGTAGCCCGAATAGGTAAGCACCTTCGGGGTCCAGCCGCTTGGTGGTAGCGGGAATAGGTGCAATGCGCTTCGGAACTGTGCAGCCGCCAGCTTGGCGCGCTCCACGTTGTCGCCGTCGCATTTGTTTATGACAATACCGTCAGCCATCTCCATGATGCCTCGCTTTATGCCCTGCAATTCGTCGCCCGTTCCGGCAAGTTGAATAAGCAAAAAGAAGTCTACCATCGAGTGGACAGCCGTTTCGCTCTGCCCTACGCCCACGGTTTCCACAAAGATGTTGTCGTAGCCGGCAGCCTCGCACAGCACAATGGTTTCGCGGGTCTTGCGAGCCACACCGCCCAGCGAACCAGCCGACGGGCTGGGACGGATGAACGCGTTAGGCTGGGTAGAAAGCTTCTCCATGCGGGTCTTGTCGCCCAAAATCGAGCCGTTTGAGCGCTCGCTGCTCGGGTCGATGGCAAGCACAGCCAATTTGCCGCCCTGCTTGAGCACATGCAGTCCAAACACGTCGATTGACGTACTCTTGCCGGCACCCGGCACGCCGGTGATGCCTATGCGCTTCGAGTTGCCCGTGTAAGGCAAGCACTTTTCAATCACCTCCTGCGCCAGCGCCTGATGCTCGCTGCGCTGGCTCTCTACCAGCGTCACCGCCTGCGACAGCAGGGTGACGTCGCCCTTGCGAATGCCTTCTACATAGTCGGCAGCCGTGAGCGTGCGGCGGCGTGGACGCGCCTTGAAGTTGAGGTACGGGTTGGTCATTGGTGGCTGTTGAACGCCTTTATTGACGGTTAAACCGGCATATTCTTCGCTGTTCTCGGGATGTTCCATGTGTCTTATTTGAGGTTATTGTGTTATCGTGTTATTTAAAAAAATCAGGTTTTATTGCCATTTATTGCTTTGCGTCGTCCACGATGCCCACCAGGCGCACCTCCTGCTTGGGATGCGAGGGGTCGTTGGTGATAACCGTCAGACGCGTGTTAAGGTAGATGCCCTCGATAGCGGCAGCGTTCACTGCCACACTCACCGTGCACGAGCGCCCCGGCTTCACCTCTTCAACGTCAGCCGACGTGCCCACGATGCTGTCGGGGCAATAGATGCGGCGTACAAGCAGCGGCGACCGCCCCGAATTGGTTATGGTGAAGCAGCTGCGCACTGTGCCTGCCTCGCGGCTTATCTTGCCAAAATCCACCACCTCGTTGCTCAGCAGTGCTATTGGAGCCTTCTCGAGCTGCTTCTTGGTCAAGCCCGAGAAATCCTCGTTCACGGTTCCCACTGCATCGATGGTTGCTGTGACGGTATGCTTTCCTTGCTTTGCCGTCAACCCAATCTCAGCAGCGTTAAGCCCCCACTGCGTGCCCTCAAAGCTGTTGAAGAACGCCGAGATGGTGCACAGCCCGAACGGCGGCACACGCGGCGGAAATGCCTCTATTTCAATGTATTTGGGCACACTGTCGAAACTCACTGTGATGGTGTCGGTAGAATTGTTGTAAGCGCCAATATAGCCCATCTTCGAACCGCCATGCGTCACCTCGCCAAAGGTGATTGTACGGCGGTCGAGGCACAGCACTCCCACCTGGTAGGGATACATCTCCTTCACCGTGGCAGGTGCCGCCAGCACACTGCCGCGAATGTGCAGCACGGTTTTGCTTTGTGCCCCGTTGGTGTAGACGTAGGCAACCTTGTCGAATGCGCCCACACGCCCCACGGCATGATAGGTGAGCGTGACGCTGGCAGTGTCGCCAACGGCAATAGGATGGCGCGTAAAGTCGCCGGTGGTGCAGCCACAGGTGGGCACCACTCGCAGTATGGTCACCGGCTCCGTGCCGGTGTTCACGGCGCGCATCACGCACTTCACGCGTTCGTCGCTCTCGTTGAATGTGCCAAAGTCGTGCTCCGTCTCGAGCCAGGTGAGTACCCCCTGTGCGCTCGCGGCAGCCAAACCTGACACTGCCAGCATTGCCATTATAATCAGTCGTTTCATCATCGTAGCGGGTTGCATCAAAGTCGGTTTAAAGCATTGTCATTTCTGCGAATCCTTACCAATCACCGAGCCCTCGATGTGCAATCGCACCATCTTGTTTCGGCCATTGGTCTTGACACGAATCTCCTTGCGGAACGGACCCGGGCGTCCAATCGGGCTGAACGTGACCTTAATCTTACCCTTTTTGCCGGGTTTGATGGGCTTGGTGGGATATTCAGGTCGGGTGCAGCCACACGATGCGGTGGCACTGAGAATTATCAGCGGTTCGTCGCCCACGTTTTCAAATTCAAAATCGTGACTCACGGCACCTTTCTCCTCCTTGATGTAGCCGAAATCGTGGTTCTTTTCAGTGAACATGGCAATGGCTTTTGCCTTCACCTTTTTGTTGGTGTCGGTGCCTTTGTCGTCGGCAACGGCTGTCAAAGCAAATGCCCACAGCAATGCGGTAAGGCATACCATTCGTGTTATTACCTGTTTCATTGTCGATAGAATTCTACAATTAGTATGACCACAAAAGTACGAAATAAAAACCTATTACCTGCTATGCCAATAATTAATTAACCTAAAAATTTGGTCTTGTCGGTTGACCCTGAAAGTTATTTAGGTATAAGAGCGATTATCCGGCTCATCCATTCCAGCACCGGGGCGGCATGGCAGTAGTCGTAATCCGCTATTTTTCATTGCCGATACTCTCTAAATGCCAAAACATGGTCAAAACAAGACAATTAACAAGATTTAGTTTTGCTGCGGTGCCGCTTATCGGCGTTTTATGCTTATCTTTGCATTTCAAAGTTTAACAATCTTAACAATTTCTTCAGACTGACGATGGAAAAACAAAACAATCAACCCATAAAATTCGACGAAAAGCCAACCGAGCAGATGCAGCACGGCGGCTTGAAAGAGCGTCTTGGCAGAGTGAAACCTACGCGCTGGGTGCGCTTTGCCGTAGTGTCGGCGCTGTTTGTTGGCTGGGTGATATGGCTTGGCAGCCCGTGGGTGCTGGTGTTCTGGTTTCTGATTGCCGACATCTACCTCACACAATTCATCCCCTGGACCTGGTGGCGACACACCAAAAACAAGGTGGTGAAAGAGGTGATGACATGGGTCGATGCCATCGTGTATGCCTTGATTCTGGTGTATTTCCTATTCTTGTTCATAGGGCAGAACTACCAGATTCCGTCGTCGTCGCTCGAGAAGTCGCTGCTTGTGGGCGACTACCTTTGGGTGAACAAAGTGGTGTACGGGCCGCGCGTGCCTAACACACCCATTCATTTCCCTTTGGCGCAAAACACGCTGCCCATTCTCAACTGCAAGAGCTACCTCGACAAGCCTCAGTGGGCTTATCACCGCCTGAAAGGCTTGCGCAGCATCGAACGCGGCGACATTGTGGTGTTCAACTTCCCCGCCGGCGACACCGTGGCGCTGAAGGTGCAGAACCCCGACTACTACACGCTGATACACATGCACGGTCGCGATGCCGTGAATAGCGATAAAGCCACCTATGGCGACGTGATTTTCCGCCCGGTTGACCGCCGCGAGAATTATGTGAAGCGCTGCATCGGTTTGCCCGGCGAACGCCTCAAGATTGTCAACGACGTGGTGTTTATCAACGGCCACGCCCTCAAGACACCAAAGGATGCACAGTTCAACTACTTTCTGCAGACCGACGGACGCAACATCACCGACGAGGTGTGGGACGACCTGAGCATCAGCGATGACGACCGCCTACAGCTTGAGGTTGACGCTCGCGACGCTGCCGGCATCGAATCGCTGGGTATGCACATCGGTGCCGACGGCTCAATCCCGCCCATCTATCAGGTGCCTCTCACTGCCGAGATGCGCAAGAAAATCGCCGCCCAATATCAGTGGATAACCTCGGTGGTGAAAGTGCCGACGCAGGAGATGTTTAACCCCTACCCGATTACTCACGACTACGGCTGGACTCGCGCCAACTACGGCGAGGTGTGGATTCCGCAAAAAGGCAAGTCGATTGCCCTGTCGCTCGACAACCTGCCCATATACGAACGCTGCATAAAGAACTACGAAGGCAACAGCCTGGAGGTGAAAAACGGCAACATCTTCATCAACGGCAAGGCGGCTAATAGCTACACCTTCAAGATGGACTACTACTGGATGATGGGCGACAACCGCGACAACTCGCTCGACTCGCGCTACTGGGGCTTTGTGCCCGAGGACCACATAGTGGGAACGCCACTGATTATACTGCTGAGCATCGACAAGGACAAACACAGCATCCGCTGGAACCGAATATTCCGCAGCGCGGCGTCGAACTGATTCTGCCGCTCGCCAATTGAACACTCGCGTGTGAGAAAAAGAAAGGAAAGGGTTGGAAATTTTGACTTACGCCATACATCATCTTAACCAATGTGCAGCCTTTGGCAGCGCCTATCTGGGTAGCGTGCAATACTATGCCGCCATGCTTGCCACGCGGCAGCCTGTCGTTCATGCGGCACAGACATCGCTCACACGCCTGTGGGCGCACAACCATTGCCGCATCTGCGGTGCCAACGGCGTGCAGCAACTGGTGATTCCGGTGGAAAAAACCAACTACCTTGCCACCACACCCATGCGCGACGTGGTGATTTCGGAACACGGCAACTGGCGCCATCAGCACTGGGGCGCACTGTTTTCGTCGTACGGCAAAAGCCCGTTTTTCGACTATATCGCCGACGACCTGCAACGCACCATCTGCGGCAGCCAGCGCTTCCTGCTCGACTTCAACATGCAGCTTCACCAACTGGTGGTAGATTTCCTCGACCTGCCCATACACTGCACCGCCACCGACACACTGCCACCACACGCCGCCGACCTGCGCCGGGCTGTGGGTGAGAAAAAGCCATCGGGCAACATAGTGCACAACGTGCCCTACTATCAGTTGTGGGCTGAACGCTTCGGCTTTGTGCCTGACCTGAGCATCATCGACCTGCTGTGCAACACCGGTCGCGAAGCGGTGTTCACGCTCATCGACATGGCTCGAGGGCAACAATCAGAACGTGAGATATATAACGAATAAAAACAAAAAGATATGTTAAAGGTTTTGCAAAGCATAAGCCGCTGCTTGGCGGTGTATGCATCGTGGTTTGTGATTGGCGTTGCCCTTTGGGCACTATTCGTGCCTGCCACTTTCGGATGGGTGCAACAAGGCAGCACCGCAAGCTGGATTTTAGGAATCATTATGCTCACCATGGGCTGTACGCTCACCGTCGACGACTTCCGCCTGCTGGCACGCCGTCCGCTCGACATTGCCATTGGTGCCGTTGCACAATACACCATCATGCCCCTGGTGGCATGGTCCCTCACCCGCGTGTTCGGCCTCGACCCCTACATGTCGGTGGGCATCATTCTGGTGGGCTGCTGCCCCGGCGGGGTATCGAGCAACATCATGAGTTTCTTGTGCAAAGGCGACGTGGCGTTTTCGGTGGGGATGACCACCGTATCCACCCTTCTGGCACCGTTCGCAACACCACTGCTGGTGCTGTGGCTTGCCGGCACCGAGGTTAACGTCGACGCCCTCGGCATGTTCAAAAACATACTGATGATAACGCTTATGCCCGTGATTGTAGGATTCCTGTTCAACCATTTCTTTGGCAAAACCAAGCATTTCAAGGACATACAAAGCATCATGCCCGGAATCAGCGTGATTGGGCTTTGCCTGATTGTTGGCGGCGTGATGTTCACCGTGCATCCGCAACTGATGAACGATGGCGTGAACATAATAGCCGTAACTCTGGCAGTGGTGTTCTGCCACAACAGCATCGGCTACGCACTGGGCTATGCCGTTGGCAAGCTGTTCAGGTTCAACACAGCCAAGAAGCGCACCATAAGCATCGAGGTGGGCATGCAGAATGCCGGCATGGCAACCGTGCTTGCCAACAACTTCTTTGCCACACAAGCCGCAATAGCAGCCAATCCGCTGTCGGCACTCAGCGTGGTACCTTGCGCCCTGTCGTGTGCCTATCACTCAATTTCAGGCACCATACTGGCAGGCCTCTTCAACCGCTTCGGCAACCCGAAACCCAAGCAATAACCCGCCGCTCAGCCCTGCCCCTGCGAGCGCACGGCAATGGCGCCTTGGCTGCGGCTATAGCCGGTGGACTTCATTTTTCGGCAGTAAATCTTGCCGCCGCACACCACATACAGCCTGTTGCCCACAAACGACAAGCCGGTGACCGCCCCGCCGGGAAGCGAGAAGATGGCTCGCACACGCCCGTTGTGGTCGCACACCTGCACACCAATGGCGGTGGCTACATACAGGTTGCCCCGGGTGTCGAACGCCATCGGACCGTTTTCCTGCATGTCGCCGCCCTGATGACTGTGCAGCCAATAGAATCGCTCGCCGCAGGTGAGTTCCTTGCCCTTCACCACATACTGTACCAACCAGTTGCCCGTAGGCTCGCTTTGCACCACCGTGCGGTGGTCGGGGCTCACGGCAAAGTAATGCCCGTTGCTAATCATACCCTTGCGATGCGTCATCACCAACGACGGCTCGAGGAAGAGCGTATCGCGATGCGCCGAATAGTCGGCAACATAGGTCCACGGCTCGTTGGGGTCGACAATGGCAGCCAGCATGTCGTTGCCGCTTTTGCCTTCCTTCACCGGCTTGGGCCATTCGTTCCACAAATACTTCATGGCGCGGTTGAAAGCCAGCGTGCCGTAGCGGATGCTGTGGCCGCCACGGTCCCACGCTGCGTCCACCTCATAGCCGGCAAACTGCAGCGCCGACATCATCAGCCGGTTATATTCCCACCAACTGCCAAACAATGCATTCCACGCATCCTTCTCGCCATCCTGAAGGAAGATGCGCAGCGGCTTGGGATGGGTTTTGCGCACTATAGCCGGCAATTCGTTGCCTCCGCGCATAGCCACAAACGTGCCCACCGCGCTATACACACGGCTGAACATATCGGGGCGCATCCATGCTGCCGTGAAAGCGCAGATGCCGCCGCTACTGGCGCCCGTAATGGCACGGTCGTTGGCATCGCCTGATATGTGCACCACCCTGCCGTCGTCGAGGCGGCGACCCTCAACCTGCGGCAGAATCTCCTTCTCAAGGAAAGATGCCCATGTGCCGTCGACGGTGTCGAACTCGCGGCAGCGATTGTAGCGCACCACCTCGCCGGCGGCATCGCGCACCACTCCCGGTTCAACAAACACGCCTATGGTCACCGGCATATCGCCCCGCGATATCAGGGTGTCAATCTTGGCAGCCGCATCGTAGAGTATGCCGTCCATACACACCAGCAGGCAAGCCGGCTTGGTGCCGGCATATTGCTGCGGCACATACACCTTGACGGTGCGCTCAGTGCCTGGATAGATATTGCTGTGATTATGCTCGAAACTCACTATTGTGCCCTTAGGCACCACCTACGATTGCATGGCAAGCCACATCAGGCATGCTGCGAGTGTCAATACTATTCTTGTCATGGCATGAATTAGGTTTAGTTCACCCTAAAGATAGTGAAAATTTTCCGAAGTGCACAAATGTCAAGAATAATGAGTAAATTTGGGGTGGAAATAAATACGCATACATCAACAAAAGGCATATCTATGAAAAAAAACAATAAAAACTGGGAAATACTCAATAGCGAATATGTGATTCGCCGCCCGTGGCTGACGGCGCGCAAGGACAAAGTGCGTATGCCCAACGGCGTGGTAAACGACGAGCACTGGGTGCTTGAATACCCAGAGTGGGTGAACGTGATTGCCATCACCACCGACGGCAGGTTTGTGATGGAATACCAATATCGGCACGGATTACGCTGCTGTGGCTACGAACTGTGCGCCGGGGTGGTAGAGAACGGTGAGGACCCGCTCGACGCCGGAAAACGCGAATTGTATGAAGAAACGGGATTCGGCGGCGGCAAATGGACCAAATACATGGCCATATCAGCCAACCCCAGCACCACCAGCAACCTCACCCACTCCTACATCGCCGAGGGCGTAGAGCCCATCTCCTCTCAGCACCTCGAGGACACCGAGGACATCGACGTGGTACTGATGACCGCTGCCGAGGTGCGCGACAAGCTGCTCAACGGCGAGATTATGCAAGCGCTTATGGCGGCTCCGCTGTGGCGCTATTTCAGCGAACACCCCGAACTATTCAACGATGAGAATCACAACTAAGGGCGGCTGCGTGTGCGCATGGCTGCGCCGCATTGCCATATTGGCGGCCGTGGTGGTGTGCTGCTGCCCTATGATGGCTGGCAAGGCGCGCCTCACGCCACACTACAACGTGGCTGACAACACCTACAACTTTTGGCTTTATCTGCCCGACAACTACGAACAGACACAGGGCGACACACCCCTCATATTGTTTCTGCACGGCGCCAGTCTGTGCGGACGCAACCTCAACAGCGTGAAGCGCTACGGCCCCATCGACGCCGTGGAAGAAGGACGCAGGATTGATGCCGTGATAGTGGCTCCGCAATGCCCGGGCGGCGGTTGGAAGCCCGAAAAGGTGCACGCCACCCTCGAATGGGTGAAGCAGCATTTTCCTTACAACCGGCAACGGGTGTATGTGGTGGGCATGAGCATGGGCGGATATGGCACCATCGACTATTGCGCCACCTACTACTACGAGGTGGCGGCAGGCATTGGCATGTGCGGCGGGGCATACGTGAGCGCCGAGAAGCAGCAGAACCTTGCCGGTATGCCGTTCTGGCTTATTCACGGCACTGCCGACCGCGCTGTGCGCATCGACGAATCGAAGAAGGTGGAAGCCAACATCTTGGCGGCGCCCGAAGGCGGCTCAAGGCTGAAAACCACTTGGCTGCAAGGCGGCAACCACGGCGCTCCGGCTCGCGTGTTCTATCACAAGGACACTTACTCGTGGCTGTTCAGCCACTCGCTCAACGACGACAACCGCCCGGTGAACCGCGACTACGATTTCACACTGGCATCGCTGCGTGGCGCCTACAACAGCATGCCTCGTGGCGTGGTGAGCGTGATTAACAGCACCAAAGGCAGTGTGGTGAAGTTCACCGACACCGACTTCGACGGTGACGAATTTGAAAATATCACCTACGACGACATCGACTTCGATGCCGGCGAATTTGTGCCTGCCGGATTCGACGACGACGCCTCGGACGACAATGCCACCAGCCATGGCGTGCTCAACACATCGGGCATGAAAAAGGTGAAGCAAGCTGGAAGCCACGATGCCGGCACCGAACGCAACGAGGCTCGCAAAAAAGAGAAGTCAACCAAGGCAAAGACCGTGACCGTGCGCAGCGGCGACACCCTCAGCGCCATAGCCCATCGCAATGGTACCACAGTGGAACGGCTGTGCCGCGCCAACGGCATATCGCGCAATGCCACATTGAGCATAGGTCAACGCCTGAAAATAAAATAACCCAACCCTGCCGCCAATGATATTGCGATGCTACCTTGAAATAACCAACGTATGCAACCTCAGTTGCCGTTTCTGCCCAAAGACGCGTCGCGCGCCGCAGAGCATCACCGCCGAGCAGTTCGATGCCATCACCGACAAGCTGCGCGGCGAGGTACGGTATCTCTACCTGCATCTGATGGGCGAACCGCTGCTGCATGACCGGTTGCCGCAATTCGTTGTCATGGCACGCAACAAAGGCTTCCTGCCTATTGTCACCACCAACGGCACCCTGCTGCACAACGCCCAAGCGCTGGCAATGGCAAAGCCCTACAAGATGCAGATTTCGCTGCACTCCCACGAGGGCAACGGCAAGCACAATCCCGAGGGATATATTGGCAACGTGGCACGCTTTGCCGCCCAATCGGCGGCGCAAGGCACCATAGTGGTGCTACGGTTGTGGAACCGCGGCGGCTACGACAGTTGCAACCGGCACATCGAGCAACTGCTGGCCGAACACTTTGCCGAGCCGTGGGTACAACGGCACGACGGCTGGAAACTGACTGATAATATCTTTCTGGAATACGACGGCATGTTCCGATGGCCCGACAGCACCATCGACGAATACGGCAACGACCCGGCTTTCTGCTACGCTCTGCGCAACCAGATTGGCGTGCTGGTCGACGGCACAGTGGTGCCTTGCTGCCTCGACCACGACGGCGACATGGCGCTGGGCAATCTGCACCGCTCGGCACTCGCCGACATCCTTGCCACACCACGCGCCCGTGCCATCTACGACGGTTTCACCGCTCATCGCGCCGTGGAGCCGCTGTGCCGCCGCTGCGGTTATGCCCTCAATGCCAAGCAGTTCCGCCAATAGCACGCCGCTTAAACGGGCAAACTAACCGGCGATGCCAATAGCAAAACAAACGGTTATTTTAGAGCTACACGTTGGCAGTGGCAGGCGATGCCAGAATTTCGGCTGTATAGGCACGAAAAGCATCGGGCTTGCGTGTCTTTAGTATCTTTTTGCGCAACTTGCGGTCGGCATCGGGCAGAAACAATTTCCAGAACGACTGCATGCGGTCGAGCCACTGCATATCGCCGCACGACGTCAGTTGGCACGCGTCAGCCACCGCCCGATAGAATTCGCAGAGGCGTTCGAGGCGTTCCGATGCGTCGGCATCGGGGATGAGCAGATGGGGTCGCGCCACAATGGCACGGCCAATCATCACAGCATGCAGCTCAGGAAAGAGGCGTTGCAACTCGGCAGCGCGCTGCAGCGAGTCGACGTCGCCGTTATACACCACCATGTGGCGGCAACGCTCGTAGAATCGCGTAAATGCCTCCCGATTGGCTTCGCCGGCATACTGGTCGGCAGCAGTGCGGGCGTGCACGGTAACATAGCCAAGCCGTGCATTGTTCACCACATCCACCACGTCGTGGGCAAGGTCGTCGAAACTCTTCAAGCCCAAGCGTATCTTCAACGAAAATTCAATGTCGGGCATATGGTCAGCCACCTTCAGCACATCGCCCACGGCAGAGGCAGAGGCAAGCAGCGATGCCCCGCGGCCGCTTTTCATCACGGGCACAAACGGGCAACTCATGTTGATGTCGATGCGCTTCAACCCTGCGGCGGCAATGGTATGAGCCATGGCAAGAGCCTCATCGAAGTTTTTAGGCAGAATTTGCGGCACAGTGGCAGGTTCGGCAGCCAACTGCTGCAGGTCGCGCTCGTCGCGGCGGCGCAGCTTGCCGCCCTCAAGGCGCATGAATGGTGTGAACATGGTGTCGACACCACCAAAGCAGCGATGCAGAGCCATCCTGAACGTGTGGTCGGTGTAGCCCTGCATCGGTGCCAGGAATATTGGCATTTGATTCATATATCGGCAAATGATTGTTAACGCAATCGCAGCGCGCGAGCCAATCCCAGATAGCTCACCGTCACACCAACGATATATCCCTTCACCGGAGGCACCGCCTTGTTGTAGGAGCCATGGGTGACAAACGGCGAGATGCGAATGGCAGAAAGGAACTCTTCGCGCTGACCGGTGAGGAAGAACGGCGTGTCGCTCACGTGCTTGTGCAGTTTGATGTCGAAATCAATCGAAGCAATCCAACTGAAATTGTTGAGCGAAACTTTCTCGGTGCTGTCCACCAGACGCACCAGCTCGTTTTTGCCGTCCTCGGTGGTCACGTTCTCGTAGCGATAGTTGTCCACCTTCCAGCCAAAGCTGCTCCAGTAGCCACCCACGTTAGGGGTGATGGCGAAACGGTTGTTCTCGAAGATGGTGTAGCCCAGCGTGGTGCCTATACCCAGATAGGTGGCATAACTGTCGGTGTTGCCTTGTCCGGGTTTTCCGGCAATGTCCGACGGCACGCTGAAGATGTTGCTGTTGTTGAAACTCGGTTGACCGAACGAAATGTCGGCTTTGAGCTTGAGCTGCTTATATCCGCCCGTGAGACCCAGCGAAAACAGCACGCAGCCCGAAAAGTCGTCGCTGATGCTGCCGGTGGGCACAATGCCACCCACGCCGGCTTGCACGCCATAGCAGAAATTGCTGGCACCGATGGTGGGCACCGGTGGCAGTCCCAGTTCGTCGAGCTGCTTGCGTATGAGGTATTCCTCCTCCTGCAAGCGATTGTCGTTATCACCGTTTTGAGTGTTCTCGGCAATGCGCAAAATGCGCTCGTCGTAGAGTTGCTGATAGTAGCGCAATGTGTTTTCAGCCTCAAGGCCCGAGATGCCGGTATTTAGCTCGCTTTGCAGGCGGCGACGCATGTATTCAAGCACGTCGAACTGCAACTGATGATAACGCAGCCGCTGCGCCGTGCGGCACCGGGTGTCGGCAAACGATTGCGCCGGGTTCATCACTGCACCGGCTTCGAGACGATAGAGCGCATTTGTCTTGCCCGTAGTCAACTCGGTGGGCGTCACGGCAAGGAAAGCCTTCATATACGACGGCTCGCCCTTAATCACCGCTTGTCCGAGGAAGTCGTTCCACGTGAGCGGACCGCTGCTCCACGACTTCAGCGACGTGTCGGCAGCGCGCATTACAAACGGCACAACCAGTGCTGCAACAACCAGCAGCAAAGCATTTATATCGATTTTTTTCATTGCAGAAAAGTGGTTGGTTTGGGTATCTGAAACTATTTTTTTATTTCAACTCTTCGAGGATGCGCTTGAGCACCACCTGGGCAGAAATCTCGCGGTTGGCGGCTTCAGGAATCACAAGCGAATTGGCACTCTCAATCACGTCGTCGCTCACAATCATATTGCGGCGCACAGGCAGGCAGTGCATAAAGAATCCGTTGTTGGTGAGCGCCATCTTCTCGGTGGTGATGGTCCAGCTGCGGTCGGTGCTCAACACCTTGCCATAGTTAGGGTCGGCATAAGCACTCCAGTTCTTGGCATACACAAAGTCGGCACCGGCAAGCGCCTTGTCCTGGTCGTATTCAACGCGGGCGTTGCCCACAAAGCGCGGGTCGAGCTCGTAGCCGTGAGGGTGGGTAATCACAAAGTCGTAGCCGGCAGCGTTCATCCACTCGGCAAACGAGTTAGGCACAGCCTGGGGCAATGCCTTGGGATGAGGTGCCCAAGTGAGCACCACCTTGGGACGCTCAACGCGCTTGTGCTCCTCGATGGTGATGAGGTCGGCAAAACTTTGCAGCGGATGCACGGTGGCAGTTTCCATTGCAAACACCGGACGTCCCGAATATTTTATGAAATGGTTGAGGATTTTCTCCTCATAGTCGTCGGTCTTGTTTTCGAAACGGGCAAACGAGCGCACACCAATCACGTCGCAGTAGCAGCCCATCACAGGTATTGCTTCGAGCAGGTGCTCAGGCTTGTCGCCGTCCATAATCACGCCGCGTTCGGTTTCCAGCTTCCAGGCGCCCTGGTTCACGTCGAGCACTATCACGTTCATACCAAGGTTCATGGCAGCCTTTTGGGTGCTCAGGCGAGTGCGGAGCGACGAATTGAAAAATATCATCATCAGGGTCTTGTTTTCGCCCAGATCCTTATAGGCAAAACGGTTTGCCTTCACTTCAAGTGCTTCTTTCACTGCGGCTTTCAAATCGCCGATATCTTCTACGTGTTGAAAATATTTCATAACTATAACTGATAGATAAAAATTGATAAGATTTATTTAAAAGATTGCTAAGTTATAAAACAAAACTCCATTTTCCTAAACACAGGCAGGATTTTTTGTTTTTTTATTAATATGGAGCGCATTATGCTGCAGTTTGCAGCGGCGAAACGAGCGATGCCACAGGTGCCGGGTCTATCGCACGAAACGGCGCACCCCCGGCAGTCGCTTCAAGGCTTTGCCCAGATGCTCAACGCGCACAATCACTGCTGCAAACAGCACCAGCAGCACGGTGCGATAAGCAATATTAATCCACGTGTTGCCCAAATCCACCATCGTCATTGCGGCAAACATCGCAACGGCAAGCAACACATAACCGGCAATGGCACGAATGGGATAGGCAATGGGATAGTAGTGCTGACCGGCGACATACGACAGCAGCATCGAGGTGCCGTAGCCGGCGAAGCCCGCCCATGCACATGCCATATAGCCATAGCGAGGCACGAAAATCACGTTCACGGCAATCATCACCGCGCACCCTATGCCCGAGAGGTAGGCGCCCCAGATGGGCCTGTCGGTGAGTTTATACCAAAACGACAGGTTGAAATATATGCCCATCATAATCTCGGCAGCCATCACTATCGGCACCACCACCAGACCCTGGCGATAGTCGGCGCCGATGAGGTGCTTGAGCACATCGATGTAAGCCACCACCGAGAGGAATGCCAGCAGCGTGAATATCACAAAATAGCGCATTGCCGAGGCATAGTATTCCTTGTTGTTGCTGTCGGCGCCCTTGCCGAACACAATAGGCTCGTAGGCATAACGGAACGCCTGCGTTATCATGGCCATAATCATGGCAATCTTCACCACAGCGCCATAAATGCCCAGCTGCTCCTTGGCATCGGCAGCATGATACACAAATGGGAAGATGATTTTGTCGGCGGTTTGATTGAGTATGCCGGCAATGCCCAGCAGCACCATAGGCCACGAGTAAGCCAGCATCCGGCGCAGCAGTTTGCCGTCGAGATTCCACTTCACCGCCCTCAGCTCGGCGTAGAAGGCAAAGGTGATGAGCGAGGTGCAAATGAGGTTGATGAGGAATGCATTGCCCTCGTAAGGCGTGAAGCAGGTGAACGCCACGATGTTGAGCATTATGTTCAGGACGATGAACGCCAGTTTGAGCGCTGCGAACTTCATCGCCTTGCGTTTGTAGCGCAGATAGGCAAACGGAATGGCTTGGAAGGCATCGAGCGCCACCGTGATTGCCATAAAGGCAATAAACTCGGGATGCTCGCCGTAGCCCATTGCCCGGGATATTGGCGCCAATCCGCCAAGCACCACAGCAAGGAACACCGCCGAAAGTGCACTCACATAGGTGAGCGCGGTGCCAAACACGTGCTCGCCGTTGTTGCCCTCCTTGTTGGCAAAGCGGAAGAAGGTGGTTTCCATGCCGAATGTAAGAATCACCAGCACCAGCGCCGTGTAGGCATAGATGTTGGTGATTGTGCCGTAGCCGCCGCCGGCTGCTGCAAGTTTGTGGGTGTAGAGCGGCACCAGCAGATAGTTGAGAAACCGCCCTATGATGCTACTCAACCCGTAGATAGCCGTATCTTTGGCCAACGACTTCAAATTCACTGCCATAGCAAAAATGCATTAAGTGTAATTTCGTAATTTTTAGTGTGTGATGTAATAATTCCCGCAGCCCATGCGGGCGCTCATTCGCCGAGTCGGCACCCCTCGCGTGCGCTCAATCGCCAAAGAGCGACCCCTGTTGGCTGAATCGCGAACGGCCCAGGTGCTCGTAAGCCAAGTCGGTGGCTTCGCGTCCGCGCGGCGTGCGCTTCACAAAACCCTCCTGAATGAGATATGGCTCATACACTTCCTCCAGCGTGCCGGGGTCCTCGCCCAGCGCCGTGGCTATTGTGCTGACGCCCACCGGTCCGCCCTTAAACTTGTCGATGATGGTGAGCAATATCTTGTTGTCGATTTCGTCGAGCCCATATTTGTCGATGTTCAACGCCTCGAGCGCATAGCGGGTGATGTCGGTTTCGATTTTTCCACTCCCCTTCACCTGTGCAAAGTCGCGCACACGGCGCAGCAAGGCGTTGGCAATACGTGGCGTGCCGCGGCTGCGCAAGGCAATCTCCCGTGCGGCATCGTCGGTGATGGGCACATTGAGCAAGCGCGCCGAACGCTTCACGATGCGGTTGAGCACGTCGTGGTTGTAGAACTCCAGATGGCAATTGATGCCAAAGCGGGCGCGAAGCGGCGAGGTGAGCAAGCCGCTGCGTGTGGTGGCGCCAATGAGGGTGAACGGCGACAAGGTGAGCTGCACCGAGCGCGCCCCGGGTCCCTTGTCAATCATTATGTCGATGCGATAATCCTCCATTGCCGAGTAGAGGTATTCTTCAACCACCGGACTCAACCGGTGTATTTCGTCAATGAAGAGCACATCGTTTTCGTCGAGCGAGGTGAGCACGCCCGCCAAATCGCCGGGCTTGTCGAGGACCGGTCCGGAGGTCACTTTGAAGCCCACGCCAAGCTCGTTGGCAATGATGTTCGACAGCGTGGTCTTGCCCAGACCCGGAGGGCCGTAAAGCAACGTGTGGTCGAGGCTTTCGCCGCGCCGCTTGGCAGCCTGTACAAACACCCGCAGGTTTTCAATAATCTTCTCCTGACCGTTGAAATCCTCGAAGCGCTCGGGCCGCAAGGCTCGTTCGAAATCCTTGTCCGACTCCTGTCGCTGATTGCGTATGTCAAAATTTTCTTCCATAACCACAAAAGTAGCAATTACTCACTTATTATGCAACTTGCAAGACGGCAAAAAAATCCCGACACAACCTATTAATTGTCTCGCAACTTTTGCTTAACTTTGAATATCGAACTCTATAACAAACAAAAAACCCAAACTACGATGAAAAAAATAGTGATATCGACAGGCGCCGGCATTAGTGCCGAAAGCGGAATCAAGACCTTTCGCGATGCCGACGGATTGTGGGAAAACTATCCGGTGATGGAGGTGGCAAGCCACACCGGTTTCCTCAAGAACCCCGAATTGATTCATAAATTCTACAACGAACGCCGCCGCCAGCTGGTGGACACCCTGCCTAATGCTGCCCACTACGGCTTGGTGGAACTGGAACAATACTTCGACGTGCAGGTGATTACGCAGAACGTCGACGACCTGCACGAGCGCGCCGGCAGCAGCAAGGTGCTGCACTTGCACGGCGAACTAATGAAGATGCAATCGCTGAAAAACGAAAACCACGTGTACACCCTCGACCGCGACCATCTGGAAACCAGCACCGCCACCCGCGACCAATATGGCGACCCGGTGCGCCCGTTCATCGTATTCTTTGAGGAAGCCGTGCCCAACTTCACTCCGGCAATGAAGCTGGTGCAAGAAGCCGACATCTTTGTGGTGATTGGCACCTCGCTGGTGGTTTATCCGGCTGCAAGCCTCATCAACTGCGTGCGCCCCGGCAAACCGATTTTCTACATCGACCCCAATCCGGCACACGTCGACACCAACAAAGTGACAGTGATTGCCAAACCCGCCACCGAAGGAGTCAAGGAACTGATTGAAATTCTCAAGACCATGCAATAATCGCCACCCAAATGGCAACGCAAATGCCCCTTTGTGCCACGCTGAGCAGTGCACAAAGGGGCACAATCATTTTTCGGGCTTTTGCAACGCACTTTACACCTCCCACCCACTCCGCCTAAAAGCCAAGCTACATTTACAAACGCAAATCAAAATCGCACCCACGCACCCTTTTTACATAAAAACAAGGTTGTTAATAACTTTTTTTAAAAAAAATGAATTTCTATATGTAAATTATAAGGAATATTTTATAACTTTACGGCGAATTATCGATTGGTTTGGGGCATTGTACTTAACTCGCAAGCAATCAATGGATTATATGGTGTTAAACGATAGAGTAACAAATTTGAATTTGTAAATTTATGGATACTGCGGCGACTACTTATCACATACCGGCATTGCTGAACGAGTGCATCGACGGGCTTGACATCAAACCTGACGGCACCTACGTCGACGTCACCTTTGGTGGTGGTGGCCATTCGCGCGCCATAATGTCGCACCTCGGCAGCAACGGACACCTCTATGGTTTCGACCAGGACATGGATGCCTACGCCAACCGTATCGACGACCCCCGATTTACATTCGTACACAGCAATTTTGCCTTCCTGCAGAACTTTATGCGATACTACGGCGTGAATGGCGTGGACGGCATTCTTGCCGACCTCGGCGTGTCGTTTCACCACTTCGACGACCAGCAGCGCGGCTTCTCGTTCCGCTTCGATGGCAACCTGGACATGCGCATGAACCAGGACAACCCACGCGATGCACGCACCGTGATTGCCGACTACAGCGAGGAGCAACTTGCCAACATACTCTACCTCTATGGCGAACTCAAGCAGTCGCGACGCATTGCCGCTGCCATAGTAAAGGCACGCAGCCAAGCACCCATCGAGAGCGTGCAACAGCTGCTCGACGTGCTCAAGCCTTTCATTCGCCCACAGCACGAAAAGAAGGAACTAGCACAGGTGTTCCAGGCGCTGCGCATCGAAGTGAACAACGAACTGGCGGTGCTCGAGCAACTGCTCAAGCAAGCGCTGAAGGTGCTCAACCCCGGCGGCAGACTGGTGATTATCACCTACCACTCGCTTGAGGACCGGCTGGTGAAAAACTTCATGCGAAGCGGCAACATCGAGGGCAAAATCGAACAGGACTTCTTCGGGCGCATCAACTCGCCGCTGAAGATTGTGAACAACAAAGTGATAGTGCCCGACGACGACGAGGTGAGCCGCAACCCGCGCTCCCGCTCAGCGAAACTGCGGATAGCCTCTAAGATATAACCCAACAAAACTGACAAACAACAATCCGACATAACTAACAACAATAATTCATCGAACAATGGCAAAGACCGAAAACACCGAAACAAATGCACCTAAGCAACAGCAACCGGTTGCCGACAGGTCGGAGCGCATCTTCGTGCGAATACTCAAAGGCAAGATTGTGCCCTACCACTTCTTCAAAAAGCACTGGATGCTGGTGACGGTGACTGTGTCGATGATATTGATGTCGATTGCCAACAAATATGAGTGCCAGACCAAAATAACTGAAATAAAGCGCCTCGAGCGCGAACTGCAAATCATGCAAGCCAACCGCGTGGAAGCAAGCGCACAATACAATTCGCTGATTCGCGAAAGCAGCATGCTGCAAATGATTGAAACAAAGCAGATTGACCTGATTTCACCGGAATGTCCACCATATAATCTATCGGAGTATGAAGCAAAATAACAAGAAAAACATCATTTTCAGGTTTGAAGTGGCAATAGCAAGTATGCTTGTCTTTGCCATCTTGATTGTTCTGGAGCTCATTCGCACAACCGTTGTGATGAGCGACAAGTGGAACGAGAAAGCCGACAACCTGACCATCGCCGAAGGCACCATAGTGCCACAACGTGGCGACATCTACAGCGACAACGGTAGCATACTTGCTGCCGACATCACCTTCTTCAACGCCTGCATCGACTTTAAGGCTGAGGGACTGAAGGTGGATTCGCTAAAAAAAATGCTGCCGGAACTTTGCGACAGCTTAGCACACTTCCGCCCTGGGAAAACAAAGAATGAATGGAAAAATGAAATTGAAAAACAACTGCTCACACGACGTAGCCGCGCATTCACGCTATTCACCAAACTCACCGACAACGACGTGAAACGCATGCGCACCTTCCCGTTCCTGAACATGGCAAAACGCCACACGGGATTCTACACCACCTCCTCACGGCTGCGCACCAAGCCCTTCGGCTCGATGGCTGCGCGCAGCATAGGCAGCGTGGGCGAGAACGACAAGGGCGAAATACACGGTCGTTCGGGACTCGAAATGGCTCTCGACAGCTATCTCTACGGCGCGCCGGGCGTGTCGGAAAAAGTGCAAGTCACCACGGGCATGGCAAAGATTGTAAAGAAGCCTGCCGTGCCGGGATATAACATCACCACCACCATCAACGTGGCGCTGCAGGACATCGTGGAAGAGCAACTGCTGAATGTGCTCACCGAGGAAGGCGCCGAATGGGGCTCGTGCGTGCTCATGGAGGTTGCCACCGGCGAAATAAAAGCCATCAGCAATCTGGAATGGAACGCCAAGGAGAATGCCTACGTTGAAGGCGTGAACCACGCCGTGCTGGGCTACGAGCCCGGCTCGGTAATGAAACCCATATCAATGATGATTGCCCTCGAAGACGGCTTGGTGAACAACATCGACCAGCCAATAGCCACCGGTCACTCGGTGATGTATGAAGGCCGTGCCATCACCGACCATCCCGGCGGTGCCGCTCTCACGCCAAGGCAAATCATCGAGACATCGTCGAACGTCGGCATGTCGAAAATCATCACCTCGGGATTCTCGAAGGACAAGGGATATGCATTGCATCCCGGCAAGTTCCGCGACCGCCTCGAGGAACTCGGCTTCTTTGAGCCGTTCAACACCGGCATCGCCGGCGAACGCGTGCCCACGGTGGCACGTCTGGGCGACAAGCGCGCCGACCGCGTTGCCCTCACCCGCATGTGCTACGGCTACTCCACTCTCATCCCGCCGTTGCGCACCCTCGCCATGTACAATGCCATTGCCAACAACGGCCACTATGTGCGCCCGCATCTGGTGAAGAAATTCTCGCGAATCGGCGAACCCGACTCGATAGTGCCCGTCACCTATGTGCGCCGCCAGGTGTGCGACTCGGTCAATGCCGCCAAACTGCGCATTATGCTGCACGATGTGGTGTGGGGCGACCATGGCACCGCCCGCTCGCTCAAGGACAAGGATGTGGAACTGGCAGGCAAAACCGGCACATGCTTTGTCACCGAAATAGGCACCGACAAAAAGGTGCGCTACAACCTCTCGAGGAGGCGTCTTGCTTTCTGCGGATTCTTCCCCTACGAGAACCCCAAATACTCGTGCATCGTGCTCATTAAGGGCGCTGTTCACGGCGCTGCCGCCAGCAGCGGACGCGTGATGCTGCAAACAGCCAAGAAGATGTATGCCCACGGGCTGCTGGGCACCGAACTGCCCATCACCAAAAACGAGAAGGCATCGCTACCCACCATCTACGCTTCCGACCGCCTGAGCCTGCACAAGCGCGTGAGCCAAAACCTCGGGCTTGACAAAGCCAAGGCATTTGCCACCCCAAAGACCGTAAAAAACGGCGGCGTGCCCAACGTGAAGGGATTGAGCGCCCGCGAAGCCATTGCTCGCATGGAAAGCGCCGGACTGGTGGTTGCCATCAATGGCGTGGGATATGTGGCGCAGCAGAGCATTGCTGCCGGAGCACCCTACCATCGGGGCCAACAAGTGACACTGAATCTGCAACAATAGAATGCACAACACTAATTAAATGAGACAATGGAAAAAACATTAAAGCAAATCATAAGCAGCATCAAGCCCATCAACATTGTGGGCGACACCGGTGTGACAATAACCGGCGTAGAATGCGACAGCCGCAAAGTGACCAAAGGAATGTTGTTTGTGGCTGTGAACGGCGTGGCGGTCGACGCCCACCAGTTCATTCCGGCCGTTACCGCTGCCGGCGCTGCTGCCGTGGTGTGTGAGCATCTGCCCGAAGCAATTGCCGACGGCGTGACCTACGTGGTGGTGGAAAACAGCACCGTGGCTCTGCCCTATATTGCCGGCGAATGGTACGACCACCCGTCCGACCACCTCACCCTGGTGGGCGTGACAGGCACCAACGGCAAGACCACCACCGCCACCCTGCTCTACGAAATGGCTGAGATGATGGGCTACAAAGCCGGTTTGCTGTCGACAGTGCGCAACATCATCCACCACACCGAGCAAGAAGCCAAGCAGACCACCCCCGACCCGCTCACCCTCAACCAACTGCTGCACGAAATGGTGCAACAAGGCTGCGACTATGCCTTCATGGAGGTGAGCAGCCACTCGTGTGTGCAACACCGCATCGACGGGCTGCACTTCAAAGGCGCAGTGTTCACCAACCTCACACGCGACCACCTCGACTTCCACAAGACAGTGGACAACTACATACGAGCCAAGAAATCGTTCTTCGACTCATTGCAAGCCGATGCCTTTGCCATCACCAACATCGACGACAAGCAGGGCTTGACAATGACACAGAACACCAAGGCGCAAGTGCGCACCTACTCGCTGCGTGCCCTCGCCGACTTCAAGTGCCGCATAGTGGAGAGCCGCCTCAACGGCACCTCGCTCAACATCAACGGCAACGACCTGGAGGTGATGTTCACCGGCAAATTCAATGCCTACAACCTCACCGCTGTCTACGGCGCCTGCCTGATGATGGGCTGGACCTCGGACGACGTGCTGGTGAAGATGAGTATGCTGGTGCCTGTGGCAGGACGTTTCCAAACATTCCTCTCGCCTAAAGGCTACACCGCCGTGGTCGACTATGCCCACACCCCCGATGCCATAGTGAACGTGCTGGCAAGCATCAAGGAGGTGATTGGCAACAAAGGCGAGATAATCACCGTGGTGGGATGCGGCGGCAACCGCGATGCCGGCAAGCGCCCAATCATGGCGCGTGAAGCAGCCGCTCGCAGCAACCGCGTGATTCTCACCAGCGACAATCCGCGCTTCGAAGAACCCGAAGCCATACTTGCCGACATGCAAGCCGGACTCGACGACGAAGCCCGACGCAACACCCTCACCATCACCGACCGCCGCGAAGCCATACGCGTGGCTTGCCAACTGGCACACCCGGGCGACGTGGTGCTGGTGGCAGGTAAAGGACACGAGAATTATCAGGAAGTGAAAGGCGTAAAGCATCACTTCGACGACCGCGAAGTGATTGCCGACATCTTTGCCGGCGAAAAAGCCTAACGCAACTCCCCGATGTTTTGTTTATAACATGAAATAATTAAAATTAATCTCACAACAATATGCTTTACAGTCTGTATGAATTATTAGCCAACTACGACATTCCCGGCGCACGACTGATGTCGTACATCAGTTTCCGTTCGGGTATAGCCCTTGTGATGTCGCTGTTCATCGCCATCGTGTTCGGACGCCGCATCATCAACCGCCTGCAGCTGATGCAAGTGGGCGAAATTGTGCGCGACCTGGGGCTTGAAGGTCAAATGAGCAAAAAAGGCACGCCTACAATGGGCGGCTTAATAATCATCATCGCCATTGTGATTCCCTGCCTGCTCATCGGCAACCTGACGAACGTGTATATGCTGCTGATGATTTTCTCCACCATCTGGCTCGGCTGCCTCGGCTTTGCCGACGACTATCTGAAGCTGGCACGCCACAACAAAGACGGACTGAAAGGCAAATTCAAGATTGTGGGCCAAGTGGGCTTGGGCCTTGTTGTGGGCATCACCATGTATCTGAGCCCGAGCATTGTGATGCGCGAGAATGTTGAAGTGGTTAACCGCGAAAGCAAGGAGGTGGTTATCAGCCACAAGACCACCAACGAAAAAGCCACACAAACCACCATACCGTTTGTCAAGAACAACAACTTCGACTATGCCTCGTGCACCAAGTGGCTCGGCAAGCATGCCCAAACCGGCGGATGGATTCTGTTTATCCTGGTCACCATCTTCGTCATCACCGCCGTTAGCAACGGCGCCAACCTCACCGACGGCCTCGACGGCTTGTGCACCGGCACCTCGGCTGTGATTGGCGTGGCACTTGCCATAATGTGCTATTTGGGCGGCAACGTGATATATTCAAGCTACCTCAACATCATGTACATCCCCAACAGTGCCGAGTTGGTGGTGTTTGCCGCAGCATTCATCGGAGCAACCATCGGATTCCTTTGGTACAACTCCTTCCCGGCACAAGTGTTTATGGGAGACACCGGCAGCCTCACGCTGGGCGGCATCATTGCCGTGTTTGCCATACTCATACGCAAGGAACTGCTCATTCCTCTGCTGTGCGCAATATTCTTTGTTGAAGACCTCTCGGTGATGATTCAGGTGGCTTACTTCAAGTACACCAAGAAGCGCTTTGGCGAAGGCCGACGCATCTTCAAGATGACGCCACTGCACCATCACTTCCAGAAGCCGGGCAACGCCGGCATCGACGCCATCATACAGCGTCCCTTCCAGCCCATTCCCGAATCGAAGATTGTGATGCGATTCACCCTCATCGCCATCTTCCTGGCGGCAATCACATTCGTGACGCTGAAGATTCGCTGATGCGCCACAGATACAACATAAATGAGAAAAAATAACCATCCTACCTCAAACAAGAAACAAAATAAAAATCAAACGATTATGAAAAGAATAGTGGTATTAGGCGGCGGCGAGAGCGGTACAGGTGCCGCAGTGCTCGCCAAGAAAAAGGGCTTTGAAGTGTGGCTCAGCGATATGGGAGCCATCAAGGACAACTACAAAGCGCTTCTCGACAACTACGGCATCGAGTGGGAAGAAAAACAACACACCGAGGAAAAAATACTCTCAGCCGACGAGGTAATCAAGAGTCCGGGCATCCCCGACAAGGCACCGATTATGCAAAAAATTCACTCGAAGAACATTCCCGTGATTTCGGAGATTGAATTTGCCGGACGATACACCGACGCCAAAATGGTGTGCATCACCGGCAGCAACGGCAAGACCACCACTACGCTGCTCACCTATCACATACTGCAAAGCGCAGGACTGAACGTGGGCTTGGCAGGCAACGTGGGCAAAAGCCTCGCACTGCAAGTTGCCACCGAGCATCACGACGTGTACGTGATTGAATTGAGCAGTTTCCAACTCGACAATATGTATGAATTCAAAGCCAACGTGGCTGTGATTATGAACATCACCCCCGACCACCTCGACCGCTACGACTATAAGATGGAAAACTATGTGGCAGCGAAGTTCCGCATCACTCGGAACCAAACCAGCGAGGACTCGTTTGTGTTCTGGCAGGACGACCCAATCATTGCCGCCCAACTGAAGACGCTGAAGACCGAAGCACGCTTGCTGCCATTCAGCGAGCATCACACCCACGAAGCCGCTGCCTACATCAGCGACGGCAAGATGGTGGTGGATGCCGGCAACGGTGAGTGGGAAATAAGCCGCGACAAGCTGTCGCTGAAAGGCCTGCACAACCTCTATAACTCGATGGCTGCCGCCCTGTCGGCTTCGATTCTCGACATCAAGAAAGACACCATACGCCGTGCGCTTGCCGACTTCCAATCGGTTGAACACCGCCTGGAATACGTCGACACCGTGCGTGGCGTGCGCTACATCAACGACTCGAAAGCCACCAACGTCAACAGCACCTGGTATGCCCTCGAAAGCATGACACAACCCACGGTGCTCATTCTTGGCGGCAAGGACAAGGGCAACGACTACAGCGAGATAGAGCAATTCGTGAAGCAGAAAGTGAAGGCCATTGTGTGCCTCGGCGTAGACAACACCAAGTTGCACAACTTCTTCGACGGCAAGGTGCCGGCAATCACCGACGCCGGCAGCATGAGCGAAGCGGTTGAGAAATGCTCGCAACTGGCGTCGGATGGCGACGTGGTGCTGCTCTCACCCTGCTGCGCCAGCTTCGACCTCTTTAAGAGCTACGAGGACCGTGGCGAGCAATTCAAGGCTTGCGTTAAAAACCTAAAGTAACTCATTCCAATTACCTAACATTATGGCTCAAACCAACATACAAATCGAAGAAGAAACCGTGCAAAGCGGCGACCGCTGGATATGGGGCATCTACATTGCCTTGTGTCTGCTTTCGGTGGTTGAATCGTATGCCGCGCTCAGCCAAGTAGTGGGCAAGCAGGGCCTCTACATGCCGCTGCTCAAGCACTGTGCTCTGCTCGGCTTAGGGTTTCTCGGCCTTTGGGTGATTCAACGCCTGCACTACACCAAATTCATCTTTTTCATCAAGGTGTTTGCCGTGCTGGTGTTTGCAAGCGTGGTGGCGGTGCAATTTGTGGGCAGCACCATCAACGGTGCCCAGCGCGTCATTCAGCTGCCCGGATTCACCTTGCAACCAGCCGAATTGGCTAAACTGGCAATTGCCACCATCATACCGCTGATTGTGTCGCGCAACCAAATCTCCAACGGCGTGACCATGAAAGGCGCCATCATTGCTGTGACAGTGGTGTGCTCGTTTGCATTATTCCTGCTGGGGCAAGGCCTGACCAACACCCTGCTGCTTATGATTACCAGTGTGCTGATTATGTGGGTGGGCGGCATCAAGATGCGCCAGCTGGCTATGGTGTTTGCCGTGTATATGGCATTCGGCTTTGGCTACTACATTCTAAATAAGAGCAACCAAGCCAAGCAGCGCCGTGCCGCCATCGAGCAACTGGCATCGAGCGGTGCCGACGTGAGCGAACTGCAAGCCGACGACGATGACGACGTTGAAGCCGGGCGCTCGCTCACTTGGACGAACCGCATTGAGCGCTGGAAAACCAACCACGACTCGCTGGTGTATATGCCCAAGACCGCCAAAAACGAGCAGGAGATGTATGCCCACATGGCACAAGCCCACGGCGGAATATGCGGCGTAGGCCCCGGCAACTCGCGCGAGTGCAGCCGCCTGCCGCTGGCGTTTTCCGATTATATCTATTCAATCATCGTTGAAGAGACCGGTTTGATTGGCGGTCTGTTTGTGATGATTCTCTACTTGTGGCTGCTCATTCGCGCCGGACTCATTGCCAGCCGCTGCGCAAGGGCGTTTCCCGCTCTGCTCATCATGGGTATGGCGGTGATGATTACGTTCCAGGCGCTGGTGCACATGGCCATCAACTCGGGACTGTTCCCCGTGTCGGGACAGTCGCTGCCACTCATCTCGGAGGGCGGCACCTCGGTGCTGGTGGTGAGTGCCGCATTTGGCATAATGCTGAGTGTGAGCCGCCACGCCAGCCAAAACACCATCGACAAAATGAAAAAGAAAGATTTGGAGAATCTGCCTAAAGAGGAACAGGCTCCAAACCCAATGCAAATAATCATCAACAATGAACAATAACACTAAGCAACTCAACATTCTCGTGAGCGGAGGTGGCACCGGTGGCCACATATTCCCCGCCCTATCGATTGCAGGCGAAATACGTCGCCGCTACCCCGATGCCAACATACTGTTTGTGGGCGCCGAGGGCCGTATGGAAATGGAAAAAGTGCCCGCTGCCGGCTACCGCATCATCGGACTGCCCGTCTACGGCTTCAACCGCAAGAATCTGCTCAAGAATGTGAAAGTGCTCCTGCAATTATACAAGAGCATACGCATGGCAAAGCAGATTCTCAAGCAATTCAAACCCGACATAGCCATCGGCGTGGGCGGTTATGCCAGCGGACCGATGCTCAAAGCGGCTCAAAAGGCAGGCATACCCACCCTGCTGCAGGAACAGAACTCCTATGCAGGCGTGACCAACAAACTGCTTGCCAAGGGCGCCACAAGCATCTGTGTGGCTTATGAAGGTATGGACCGCTTCTTCCCTGCCGACAAGATTGTGATGACCGGCAACCCCGTGCGCGCCGCGCTGCTGCAATGCACCGCCTCGCGCCACGAAGCGGTGACAGCCTTCGGCCTCGACCCTGCCAAACGCACCATCCTAATCATTGGCGGCAGCCTGGGTGCTCGCACCGTGAACAACAGCATCATTGGCGGGCTGAAAGCCATAGGCGCCAAAGCCGACGAGGTGCAGGTGATTTGGCAATCGGGCAAAATCTACGACGAAAACTGCCGCAAAGCCCTTGCCGAATCGGGCGTGAAAAACGTGATTCAGCAGGCGTTCATCACCAATATGGACATGGCTTATCGCGCTGCCGATCTGGTGGTGTCGCGCGCCGGCGCAAGCAGCATATCCGAGCTGCAGCTGCTGGGCAAACCCTCAATACTGGTGCCTTCGCCCAATGTTGCCGAAGACCATCAAACCAAGAATGCCCTCGCCCTGGCTCATCGCAACGCAGCCATCATGGTCACCGATGCCGATGCACCCACCGCGCTGGTCGACACCATGCTCCAAACAGTGATGCAGACCGAGCAGCTTAACACCATAGCCGCCAACGTGAAAGCCATGGCGCTGAACAACGCTGCCGAAAAAATTGTGGACAAGGTGATGGAAATCATCAATCGATAAATAAAGAATTAAAAAAAACGCAGAAAACAGATGAACCAATACAAATCGCTATATTTTGTTGGAGCCGGCGGCATAGGAATGGCTAACCTCGAACGCTATTTCATTGCCAACGGCTATAAAGTGGCAGGCTACGACCGCACACCCAGCGAACTCACTCGCGCCCTCGAGAGCGAAGGCGTGAGCATAGTATACGACGAAGACCCCACACTCATCCCCGAATATTGCCGCCACGCCGACACCACACTGGTGGTATATACCCCCGCCGTACCGGCATCCCACGCCGGCATGCAATGGTTTCGCAGCAACGGCTTCCGCGTAGTAAAGCGCGCCGAACTGCTGGGCATCATCACACGCAACTCCAAGGGACTGTGCTTTGCCGGCACACACGGCAAAACCACTACGTCGAGCATGGCTGCCCACATCCTCAACATATCGCCGATTGGCTGCAATGCCTTTCTGGGCGGTATTCTCAAGAACTACAACAGCAACCTCATCCTCTCCGACCATAGCGAATACTCGGTGATTGAAGCCGACGAATTCGACCGCTCATTCCACCATCTGCTGCCTTACATTGCCGTGGTGACAGCCACCGACCCCGACCACCTCGACATCTACGGCACCGAGGAGGCTTACCTTGAAAGCTTTGCCCACTTCACCGAGCTCATTCGCCCCGACGGCATGCTCGTTGTGCACACCGGGCTGAAGCTCAAGCCCCGCGTGGCGGAGGGCGTTACCACCTACACCTACTCGCGCAACGAAGGTGATTTCCATGCTCAAAACGTGCGCAAAGGCAACGGCGAGATAGTGTTCGATTTCGTCACCCCCACCGAGGTGATTGCCGACGTCACGCTGGGCGTGCCGGTTGACATCAACATAGAGAATGCCGTGGCAGCCATGGCAGCTTGCTGGCTGGTGGGCGCTGACCATGACAGCCTGCGCAAAGGCATCGCCACCTTCGGCGGCGCTAAACGCCGCTTCGACTTCTGGCTGAAAGAGCCGGGCGAACACGGCAAAGTGGTGCTCGACGATTACGCCCATCACCCCGACGAGCTGCGCGCCAGCATACGCTCGGTGAAGGACCTCTATCCGGGTCGCCACCTCACCGCCATCTTCCAGCCGCACCTCTACACCCGCACCCGCGACTTCGCCCCGCAGTTTGCCGAGGCGCTCTCGCATGCCGACGAGGTGATTCTGCTCGACATCTATCCCGCACGCGAACAGCCGATACCCGGTGTCACCTCCGAGATAATTTTCAAGGACATCACCTGCAAGAAAAAGACGCTCATCGACAAGAGCCGGCTGCTCGACACCATCCGCTCCGGCCACTACGACATTCTGCTCACCGTAGGTGCCGGCGACGTGTGCAACTATTTGCCACAAATATGTGAAATAATCAAACAACAAAACAGCTAAAGTGATAAGACTCACCAACATACAGCGACGCATACTCACTGTGCTGGGCTTAGCCGCCACGCTTGCCGCAATCATCACTGCCGGCGTGTGGGCAAACAGCCAAGCAGGCAACGCCGTGTGCACCAAACTGGAGGTGAACATCATCAATTCCGACAGCTCGGTGTTCGTCACCCGCGAAAACATTATGCAAGAACTCACAAGGCTGCACATCGACCCCGTGGGCGAACGTCTGTCGAACATCAACACCAAGATGATTGAGCAAAGGCTCAACCAATCGGAGTATCTCGAAAACGTGGAGTGCGTGATTGTAAACAACCACACCCTGCAGATTCAAGCCACCCAGCTGGTGCCCGTGATGCGCATATTCGACGGCAACCGCTCCTACTACGTCAACAGCCGCGGCAAACGCATGTCGGCAACGGCACGCTATCACGTCGACGTGCCCGTGGTGAAGGGTCATTTCACCGTCGATTTCCCACCGTCGCGCCTGCTGCCGCTCATCAACTATGTTGAACGCGACGAGACACTGAGCTCGCTCGTGACCATGTACAGCGTGCGCGACTCAAACAACATCTTCATTGTGCCCTGCATAGCGGGCCACGTGGTGAACATAGGCGCTCCCGTCAACCTCGAGAACAAGTTTGCCAAGCTGCGCGAATTCTACGCCAAGGTGATGCCGCAGAAAGGCTGGACCTACTACGACACCATCTCGGTAAAATTCAGCCATCAGGTGGTGGCTACACGCCGCACCAAGACCGTTGCCACACCGTTCGACTGGTCGAGCGTGAGTGACGATGCCGATGCCGACATCGAAACCATGACCACCGGCGACACACTGATAGTGGCGGCAGCCGACGAGCGCACACCGCACTCCGCCGCACCCCAGTCAAAACCCGAACCTAAGGCACAACCCGCCAGGCAGCAAACGGCAGCCAACACCGAGAGTAAGGTGAAAAACGCTTTCAAATCCACCGAAAAGAAAACAAATTAAACACCCACCCTATAATACCAAAACAATTATGGACACTACACAACACATAGTAGCAATCGAAATTGGAAGTTCGAAAACCGTAGGTGCCGTAGCAGAAAAACGCAGCAACGGGCAACTCGTGGTTGTGGGCATAGAATCGGAACCCACTCTCAACTTTGTGCGCTACGGCTGCATACAAAACGTAGAAAGCACCAAAGCTTCCATCAACCGCATACTGCTCAAGCTCGCCAACCGCATCGATGGCGACATCAACAGCGTGTATGTTGGCGTTTCGGGTCGCTCGATTCACAGCATGCCCACCGAGGCACAACACTCGCTCAACACCGAGCAAGCCATCACACAAAGCCTGCTGGACAGCATCAAGAACGACGCCACCCGCAACAGCCTGAGCAACTACGACACCATCGACGTGATTCCGCGCAGCTACACCATCGACAAGATTGAAATACGCAACCCGGTGGGCAGTTTCGGCACCGACATCAAGGCGCGCCTCAATCTCATCGTTGCCAAACCGTCGATTCTCATCAACCTCAAGCGCGTGTTCAACCAGCAGACCCAAATAAAGGGATTCATCACCACCGCCGTGGCTGTGGCAGATGCCGTGCTCACCGCCGACGAACGCTCGCTGGGATGCATGCTTGTGGATATGGGCGCCGAAACCACCACAGTGTCAATCTACCGCAACGACACACTTGTATACCTGGTGACCATTCCGCTTGGCGGCCGCAACCTCACCCGCGACATCACCGCGCTGGGCATACGCGAAGAAAATGCCGAGAAAATCAAGCGTAACCTCGCCAACCCGCTCAAGCCGGATGCCGACCCCGTCACCATCGACAACATACGCTCGAACGACGCCTCGAACTACATCCTTGCCCGCACAGGCGAAATCATCGCCAACATCACCGCGCAGGTGAGCAATGCCAGAATGTCGCTCAACGATATACACAGCATTGTGCTTGTGGGCGGAGGTGCCATGCTCAAGGGCATCGACCAGGAAATCAGCGACAGCGTGAACATCAGCAGCAACAGCATCAGCGTGCGCGTGGCGTCAAGCATACCGTCGCAACTGTCAACCACCATCAGCATACCCAACATCACCGAAAATATGGGCGTGATAGCGCTGATAATTGCCGCTTCAAAGCAGATTGGCTACGACTCGTGCGTGATGAAGCGCGTCTACAACACCGCACCCGTGATAAACGAACCCGAACCGGTTGTCACCACCACCCGTCAGAAAGAAGACCCCGAAAAGCGACAGCGCCCATCGCTGTTCCAGCGCATTAAAGAGCGCATGGTGCGCGCAATCGACGAGGACGACAACGGCAACGACAACTACTCGTCGTGACGCCCCGGGAATATGAAGTAATAAGACTGTTTAATCAACCAACGCTCAAAAAACAACAATAACGCTATATGAACCAAGCACAAAATTTCAACGACGAAGTGATGGGCGACCCAGGCTTCAATGACACCGTATCGATGCCCACAATCATCAAGGTGGTGGGCGTAGGCGGCGGTGGCGGCAATGCCATCAACCACATGTATATGCAAAACATCCAAGGCGTGTCGTTTGTGGTGTGCAACACCGACCTTCAGCACCTCAACAGCTCGCCGGTGCCTACACGTCTGCTCATAGGCCCTAACACCTGCCAAGGATTGGGCGCCGGCAACGACCCCGAAGTGGCTAAAGAAGCCGCCGAAGAAAGTGCCGACCAGATTGCCGCCCTGTTTGACGACGAAACCAAAATGGTGTTCATCACCGCCGGTATGGGTGGAGGAACAGGCACCGGTGCTGCCCCGGTGGTGGCACGCATTGCCCGCGAACGCGGTGTGCTCACCATTGGCATCGTCACCATCCCATTCCTTTTCGAAGGCGACAAAAAGATTATAAAAGCACTCAACGGCGCCAAGGAGATGAGCAAATATGTCGATGCCATACTCATCATCAACAACGAACGCCTCACCGAGATTTATCCCGACCTCGACTTCCTCACTGCATTCGGCAAAGCCGACGACACGCTGTCGACAGCAGCCCGCTCGATTTCCGACCTCATCAACGTGAACGGCAAAATCAACCTCGACTTCAAGGACGTGAACACCACCCTGCGCGACGGCGGCGTGGCAATCATCAGCAGCGGTTACGGCGAAGGCGAACATCGCGTGACCAAAGCCATCGAGGACGCCCTCAACTCGCCTCTGCTCAAAAACCGCGACGTGTATGGCTCGAAGAAGATTCTTCTCAACTTCTATTTCAACCCCAATTCCGACCAACCGTTTGTGATGGAAGAGGTGAATGAGATGCGCGAATTCATGTGCAACTTCGATAGCGACGTCGACGTGATTTGGGGTACAGCCTTCGACGAATCGCTCGGCTCGAAAATCAAAATCACCATCCTGGCTTCGGGCTTCAACGTGTCGCTCAACAACGAGACGCCTCCGCCAATGGTGTCGAGCCGCAAACCTGCCACTAACACTGTTGCCGCCCCGAAGCTCGCAGCCGTAGAAGAAAACAGCAACGAGATAATAGCTGCCGAATATGGCTCGCAAAAGGTTGAGCAACGCGAACAAGGCATGGCACGCGCCCGCTACCTGATTCTCTCTACCGACGATATGGAGAACGACGAACTGCTCGAAAAGATGGAGAACACCCCCACCTTCCGCCGCGACCCCAAGTTCAAGTCGACCATCAAGGCCATGCAAAACTCAGCATTGCCCAAGCCGGGCGCCCAGGGTGCCGCCACCCCCAAGCGTGCCCACGAGATAAACTTCGAGAACGACTGATAAAGGATTACTCAAATAATAACTAACCCTACTAAAATTATACTTATATGTTTGAAAATCAACCTAAAGGATTGTGGACACTTGCCCTCGCCAACACCGGCGAACGCTTTGGCTACTACACCATGCTGGCAGTGTTCGCTCTCTTCCTTGGCGAAAACTTCGGTTTTGCCGCAGGCACTGCATCAGAGATTTACACTTGGTTTCTGACCCTGGTTTACTTCCTGCCGCTGTTTGGCGGTATTGCAGCCGACCGCTGGGGTTACAGCAAGATGGTGGTGATTGGCATCGTCATCATGTTCTTTGGCTATCTGCTGCTGTCGGTGCCATTGGGTGGCGACATGGCGGCTGTGGTGGCTATGGTGGCAGCGCTGCTGCTCGTGAGCCTTGGCACAGGCCTGTTTAAAGGCAACCTGCAAGTGATGGTGGGCGACCTCTACAACGACCCACGCTTTGCCGGCAGCCGCGACTCGGGCTTCTCGCTCTTCTACATGCTCATCAACGTGGGCGCCCTGTTTGCTCCCACCGCTGCCATCAAGGCAATGGAATGGGCACAAACCGACTTGGGCTTCTCGAAAGCCGACAGCTATCACTTTGCGTTTGCCGTGGCTTGCGTGAGCGTGATTGTGTCAATCATGATTTACTACCTTGGCAAGAGCACATTCCGCCAAGTGCTTACAGCAAAGAAGGCAGAAAAGAAAGCCGACAATGCTCCGGTGGAAGAAATGAGCAAGGCCGAAACCAGCGAACGCATCCTTTGCCTCGTGTTTGTTTATGCCGTAGTGATTTTCTTCTGGATGGCATTCCACCAGAACGGCCTCACACTCACCTGGTTTGCCGATGAATTCACCGCAACTCAGTCGACCGGCTTGCAAAGCATGTTGTTCGACGTCACCAACCTTGTGGCTTGCATCTTCATCGTTTACGGCATCTTTGGCTTATTCCAAAGCAAAACCGCAAAGGCTCGCACCATCTACGGCGTGCTCATGGTTGTTGCCATTATCTTCCTCGGATACAAATACACCACCATTGCCGATGTCACCGAACTGAGCGCACCCATCTTCCAGCAATTCAATGCCTGCTTTGTGGTGATGCTCACCCCGGTAAGCATTGCGCTCTTTGGCTGGCTTGCCAAGAAGGGCAAAGAGCCTAAGGCACCGTTCAAGATTGGCTTGGGTATGCTCGTAGCCGCAGGTGCCTACCTACTCATGACCATGTCGTCGATTGGTCTGCCGGCAACCGACCACCCCAATCACGTTGCCGACGTCACTCCAAACCTGCTCGTTAGCACCTATCTGATTCTCACATTTGCCGAACTGCTGCTCTCGCCCATCGGCATCTCGTTTGTCACCAAGGTTGCGCCTGCCAAGTATAAAGGCATGATGATGGGCGGCTGGTTTGTTGCCACCGCTTTGGGCAACAAACTGGTGTCGATACCGGGTCACATGTGGGATATGCCGCTTCCGGTGGTTTGGGGCACTCTCATGGGCATTTGCCTGCTTGCCGCAGCATTTATATTCGCCATCATCAAACGCCTCAACAAGGTGGCTTAAAATGCCTCAGCGAGCGTCGCATCACATCCGGCGCCGCCCGACAACCGTATTTTCCCCTCCGGCATAGGTTTTAAAAGCCTCGTCCGGAGGGGTTTTTTATTCCCTGGCGCGATTTTTGCCATCTAATTTTGCATTTTACCAACAAAGTGCGTAACTTTACCACCAAATAATCAACCATCAAAACCACATCACATATGGAAAACGAGGAAAGAATAGCACGAATAAAGTATCTCATCAAGGAACTCAACCTCAAGCAACGCGATTTTGCCGAGCGCATAGGCATCGACAACAGCAACCTGTCGAAGTACCTCAACGGGCGACTGCCCATCAACGACGCATTTGCCAACCGCATGGTGGTGAATCTGGGCGTGTCGAAGCAATGGCTCATGCAAGGCACCGACATACCATTCCCCAAGGAGAGCAACATCCCTGCCGCATCCAATCTGCCCGGCAACGACACCCTGCCGGCACCCGCCGCCGGCACGCCGGTCTACGACATCGACGTCACCGCCGGAGCACTGCCCCGCTCGATGCTCTTTGCAAACGACCAGATTATTGGCAGCATCAACCTGCCCGACATAATCAGCAGCAACTGCCGCGTGGTGCGCGTGAGCGGCGACAGCATGTCGCCCGTGATTCACAACGGCGACTATGTGGCACTGCGCGAACTCAGCAACATCGAGCAGATATTCTGGGGACAAATCTATGTGGTGCTGCTCGACGACTATCGGCTGATAAAGTTCCTGCGACGGCACCCCGACCCTGCAAAGGTGATTCTGCGCAGCGCCAACCCCGACTACGACGACATGGAAATCAGTCGCACCGACATTCGCGAACTGATGCTGGTGCAGCACATCCTGCACCTCGACACCCGCATGTAGCACAGGCTTTGGACGCATTTTGCACCCATCGTTTTGCATTTTGGGAAATTATTGTGTAATTTTACAAAAATCATTGATTCCACCACAAACAAGAAATGAAACAACTCAAGCTAACAGTAATATTACTCCTCAGCGCCACCGCAATGATGCTTGCGGCATGCAGCAGCGACAGTTTCCGCCTTGAGGCTCGCATCGACGGCATCGGCACGCAGAATGTGCAGATAGTGTATGCCACCGGCGATGGCGTGCAGCGCGATTGGGTGACTGCCAACGACGACCGCATCAGCTACGAAGGCTATGCCCCCGAGCTCACCGTGGTGCAGGTGCTCGACTTCAACGACCGCCTCATTGCCCGCATGGCAGTGAAAAACGGCGACAAACTCAAGTTCCGCGGCGCACTCAACGACCCCATGGGCATTGAATACAAAGGCTCTGACGTGAGCGAGCAGTGGAGCGAATTCATCAAGGAAAACCGAGAACTGATTGATGCCGACAACCAACCGATGCTCGACATCGCCATTGAGAAATTCATACGCGAAAACCCCGACAACGTGGTGTCGACCCTGCTGCTGCTTTTCGACTATGGCAGCATTGCCAACACCGATGCCACCGACAAGCTGCTGGGCAGCATCAACGACAATGCCAAGCCGCTCTTCCTCATCAGCACCTATCAGACACTGCGCAACGAGCGCTCGAAGAACGAAAGCAACCGACACTTCTACATGATTGACCTCTACGAGTCGAGCGGCACGTGGAGCACGTTGCGCGCCAACGGCTACAGCTTCAGCCTGCTGTGGCTATGGAGCCGCGACGACGACAACCACCGCGCCACTGCCGACTCCATCCGCCGGATTGCCCACACCTACGGCAAACGCCTGCAAGTGGCAGACATATTTGTCGACGGCGACACCACCATATGGCGCTCAACCTTCAAGGCCGACAGCTGTGATTGGAAGCACTTCTGGGCGCCGGGCGGTCCTAACGGCAGATATATGAACACCATCAGCGCCACCTCCACACCGCGCTATCTGCTCATCGACTCGATAGGCATCTACAACTACCGCGGCGAATCGCTTGCCGAACTCACCAAGGTGCTGAAAGCCGGAGGAAAAGCCAAGCTGGAAAAGAAAAAGAAATAGCACATCCTGCCCCGCATTATATAACAGCCCTCATATAAACCTTCAAATACCTCATTGATTATGAAACAAACACTGTTACCCTTGCTCATACTGCTCGTGCTTGCACTCGCAGCATGCAGCGGTTCACATCGAAAAAACCATTCGGTGACCATCGGCAACATCAACTGGCGCACGGCGGTGATTGACTCGGCAGCCTCCGACTCCGCCACGGCGCTCGCCAACGACAGCACCACACACCTCGTGTTTCATGAACCCGAAGTGAAGGTCCTCAAGATTAACCCGTTTGCCACTATCCGAAACTATTTAAAATACTACTACGAAGCCGCCGACAGCCTCATCGTCACCGATTCGCTGGCTTTGGCGCGCCCCGAACTCGCCGATTCAATAAAGAACGCCTACGACAACGATGCCAAAAAAGCCTACGTCAACAGCAAGATGGGCGTGGAATCTGCCGACTCGCTCTTTGGCTCGAGCCTGCTTATTGTGATTTCGGCTCTTGTGCTGCTTGTGTTCCTGATACTGAAAATCTACAAAGTGTTTATTCGCTCACCATTCCACGACGACGAGGAGGACTGACCTATGGCAACAAAAGAAGACCTTAAACCCCGCTATGCCGTTTCTCTCGACTCGGCAATGGAACGCCGCATACGCCAGGCGGTGAACAACTATGCAAATAGCATACCCCATAACCCGTTAACCACGCTTGGCGACGACATAGGCATCAGCACCGTGTCGCTGCGACCAATGTATACGCTAAAACTCGACACGCAATACGAGCGCCGCTGGAAAGCCGACTTCAACGAGCCGTATCGCGGCAGAGCCGGACGCTATGTGCCCGACAAACCGGTGTGGTCGCTCACCCTCAACGCCGCACCATCGACGCTGAGCGACGTAACACACAAGCATGTGATTGAAAACACCGAACAAATCTACACCTGCCACACCTGCTCGGGCAGCGGAAAAGTAACTTGCAGCAAATGCGGCGGCGACGGCAGAGTAACTTGCTCGAGTTGCAGCGGAAGAGGCACAAAATACTGCTCAAGTTGCGATGGCAAAGGCTCAAAACAATGTTACTCATGCAACGGTAACGGTATAATACATTACACACGCCAGGAGACCCGCTATCGTGGCAATGTGACTGAACTGGTGACCATACACGACAGCAAACCGTGCAGCAGCTGCAATGGCTATGGCCGTAGAAAATGCACCTCGTGCAACGGACGTGGCTCTTTGACTTGCAGAAACTGCTCGGGTAGCGGAAAAGTAACTTGCAGCAAATGCGGCGGCGACGGCAGAGTAACTTGCCCCACCTGCGCCGGACAAAAGCAAATGATTCGCTACCGCGCCGTGATGCAGGAATTCTCATTTAACCACAATACCCAATACGTTTCCGACACCTCGATGTTCAGCAGCGGCGAGTTTGCCGAGATTCACTCTCATTATAAGGGTTACGAAATATATGAAGAGACTAACTCAAGAGGCAATATCACAAGTGAAAAACTCGCCGAACTCAACTCGCAGATGGGCGGTTTTCTCAACAAGATGCTTTCGCAAGAAGCCAAGTCGGGCTATAGCATCATCTATCAGAACCTCACCATTACGCGCCTCGATGCCTATTACATTGAATACACCTACAATGACTCGTCGTATCAAGGCGTACTGCTCAACGGAGAGTTCCGCCCGGGCAAAACTTCGCCCATCAGCGAGCACGCCAATCAGGTGATGGACAACACCGAGCAATATATGCGCCGACGCATGTTCCCGCAGGCATGGCATCACTCCAACATTGCCAGCGACATGGATGTTTACGGCACACGTTCGCGCGCCGCACGCCTGCTTGCCATTGCCAAACGCAAAATGGGACACTTGCATGAGATGGGTGCCGCACTGGCATTCATTCCCGTGCTGCTGTTTGGCGTGCCTTTCATCTACAATTTCTACGACGTCTACAATCCGGTGCTGAAGTTTATGGCGCATGCCAACGACCCCAACACAATGGGTTACGACTCCTACCCGATGTCGATGACACTGCTGTCGATAGTGATACTGTGGTTTGTGTATATGCGTTGCAAACGCCCGCTGTTCCCCAAACTCTACTATGCTACCACCCGGCTTAACACCATAGGTGTGCTGTGGGGATTTGTCTCATTCACTGTGATGAGCGCATTGGCGCTGGCGGTCACCGACGTGATTGTGGCACTTGGCGGCAGTCTGCTGGTGGAATGGATTGTGGGCTTAGTGCTGTGGGCACTCAAAGTGGCACTGGGCATAGTATTCTTTGTAATTTTCATTGCCTGGGAACTGATTTCGTGGCTCTGGGGGCTGATATTCTGATAACCATCTCCCTCGCCTACAAATAGATTTAACGGGGCTGCATCGCACATAACGATGCAACCCCATTTGTTTTGTGTTATTCTTGATATGGAGATTCCGGCACGAAAAAATTACATTTCTCCTATTTCCTGTGTTCTACTTTGTTGATTGCCACGCCTTTGCCGTCAATCATATACAGCGCAAGCGAGTTTTTATTGGCTGAAATCACCGAGAATCCCGCCTCGGGCGAACAGAACTGAGTGCCCTCCACTGCCTTTACCTTGCGCGACAGTGAGCCGGCTGAATTCACCACATAGTCGATGGCATCGCCTGCCATGCGCAGGTGTTGGAAATTGTGGATATGGCCGCACACATACATTGCCACGTTGCCGTAGCGGTGCAGCACGGGCAGCAGCACACGCTGCATGTCGGCACGTTCGCTGTCGGACTTCGACGTCTGGGCATACACCGGATGGTGGCCAAGGACAATCACCCAGTCCTCGCGAGCAGCCTTAAGGGTGGCGTCGAGCCACTGCAGCTGAGCATCGTTGTTCTGCTTGCAAGCATCGGGATAGGTGATGCTGTCGTTGCGATATTTCTCAATCAACGGAGTGGTGTCAATCATCACCACACGCACCGTGGTGCCATCGTTCTCGTAGACGCGGCTGTAGTAGCGGGCAGGCATCACCCAGCGGCGGCTGCGTTGTGCATAGTCGAGCACAGCCTGCGTGTTGCCGCGATATTCGTGGTTGCCGAGCACCGGCAGCCAGTCAATCATCAGTTCGGGATGCGCATAAATCGATTCGTAGTTCGAGGTCCACAGCGGGTCGTCGACAGACACCACGCCGTTGAAGTGATGCACATCGCCTACGGCAAGCACACATTCCGGACCGATTTCCTCTGCCATGTTGCCCATCAGCTCGGCTATTGGGCGCTGTTGATAATAGCCGTTGCGACCGAGGTCGTTGGCAACAAACAGGTTCACATCAGCTTTCATCTTGCTCCACGCCTTGGCATCCTGCCCATTGGCCTTGAACAAAGCCAGAGCCAACGATGCCACCAGGGCTGCTGCAAGAACTGCAAAGCGCAGTGCCAAACGGTTTTCTTTTGCAATTACCATAATATGCTGATACTTTTTTAAGGGGTTATGAGTTATAGATTACGTTCACAAAATTACAAATTAATCTTGATACCTGCATTCAGTTTCACGCCATAGTATTCAACCTGCATTGTGCGGTCGGCAATGCCTTGATAGTAGCGCAGCGGTTGGTTGAGCAGGTTGTTAGCCTCGGCAAACACCGTGAACTTGGTGGTGCGGCCCCAGGTGTAGCTGGCGTTGAGGTCGAGGTAGTTCACCTTGTCGTAGTAGCGGTCGAGGGCACGGCTGCCGGTGTTCATGGTGTCGATGAAACTCGATGCAAAGTTATACGACAGGCGCACGTTGATGCCGCTCTTTTCGAAGTAGAGCGAAGCGTTTGCGGTGTGCTCAGGAGAGCCTGCCATGGTCACGTCGTCGCCGTCCTTGATGCCCAGGCGAGCATTATAGTTGCTTGTAGAACTGTGGGTGTAGGTGTAGTTGCCATAGAATCCCACGCAGCGCATCCAAGGAGCGATGAAGCCGAAATCGCGCTGATAGGCAGCCTCAACGCCAAAGATGCGAGCGTCGTAGGCGTTCATGTTTTGAGTGACTTCAAACAGCTCGCTGTTGCCCTTCAAGCCGAGTTCTTCGCCGGTGTAATAGCCCAGAGTTTCAACATTCACGCGCTTGATGTCCTTGTAGAACAATCCCAGGCTCACCATGCCCACGCTCTTGAAGTAGTAGTCGGCAGAGAGGTCGAAGTTCCACGAAGTGGTTGGCTTGATGTTCGGGTCGCCGATTGTGGCTTCCTGGTCGGCAATATTGAAGCTCTTGTTAGCCACCAAAGCCGAATATTTAGGACGCGAGATGGTGCTTGTGGCCGATGCGCGCAGGTTACCGTCTTCACCCAGCTTATACTTCAGCAACAGACTTGGCAACACGTTGGTGTAGTTGTTTTTGAAATCGCCGGTAGGAGTGAGGCTTTCATCCTCGTTTTCGTCCATCACATAGTTCACACCGCTGGTGGTGAGGCGGGTGTGTTCGAGGCGCAAGCCCAGAGTGGCGTCGAGGCGCTTGCCAAGGCGTTGGTCGAAGCGGATGTAGGCAGCATGAATCTGCTCCAGCGCCTTGTAGTTGCCGGCTTCTTCCTCAAGCACATCCTCGCCATCAGCCTTGTCGAATTTCATAGTACCCATATAATTCTTGTCGACGAACTGCGAGCCGATAGGATATTGGCTGCCCGGCATAAAGCCGTCGCGCACCTCGCTCACGAGGTTTTGCTTCCAGTCGGCAAGATATTTGTCGGCAGCGTCGGTGTAGTCGATGTATACTGTGTTGCGTTTCTTGTCCTTGCGGGTGTATTTGTAACCGAACTTCAGCGTGTTGCCATATTCGCCCTTTGCAAGCGGCAGAGTGAAGTTGATGCGCTCTTTCCACTCGTTTTCAACGATGCTTTGGTCGGAGTTGCAGAACTCGTCGAGCTTCCAGTTGCCTTCGACAAGCGACGGCAACGCAAGTGTGCAATAAGGCTGACGGTCGCCCACGTCCTCCATGGCATCGCCAAAGTTCATGCTATCGCTGCCTTTCAGCTTGAAGCCGATGTATCGCTCGTTGGGGCGGTCCTCGGTGGCGCGGGCATAGCTCGAAGCCCAGTCGAGCTTGAGATTGCCCAGATAGTGTTCACCGTCGAGGGTGAAATCCATGGTTTGTTGGCGTTCGAGGCGTGCGCTCTTGTTGTCGTCGCTGCCAGCCTTGGTTTGCACCACCACGCTTTGGTCCTTGGCTTTGCTGTTAAGCTTCTTGTAGCTGATGCGATAGCGGTTTTCCCAGTCGTTGCGGCGGTTGTAGATACCCTTAAACGAAATCTTGTTGAGCGGGTTGAACTGATAGTCGAGCGAGAGCGAATAGCTTTGGCGCTCGCGAGTGACGTAGTATTGGCGCACCTGAGCTTCCTTGAGCTGTATCTCGCCGTCTTTGTCGACATATTCAAATTCGGTGTTGTCCGAACCGCCGGGAGCATATTGGTAGCTTGCGCTTGCCATCACGCCAAAGCGGTTATCGAAGAAGCGGTCGCCCCACGTGGCACCGAGGTTCCACGATGGCTTGTCGGCAATCCAGGTGTAGCCGGTGCCGGCAGTGAGGTTGAGCACACGGCGGTAAGGAGTGTTCTTTGTCACAAGGTTGATGCCGCCGCCAATGGCGTCGCCATCCATATCGCTGGTCACCACCTTGTTCACCTCGATGGTCTGCACCATATCGGCAGGAATAAGGTCGAGCTGCACATTGCGGGTGTCGCCTTCTGCCGATGGCAGACGGTTGCCGTTGACGGTAACCGAAGTGAGGTCGGCGCTGGTGCCGCGCACCTGACCGAAGCGCGCTTCGCCTTGGTCGTATTGCACGTTGATGCCGTTGATGCGCTTCAAAGCATCACCAATGTTCGAATCGGGGAACTTGCCCACTTGGTCGGCTGATACCACGTTAGTGACACCCATAGCCTGTTTCTGCATCTGCAGGGCACGGCGTTGGTTGGAGAATGCTCCGGTGACGCTCACCTCTTGCAGAGTGGTGCCTTCTTTCATTTCAATGTCGAGCGTAGCCACTTTGTCCTTCTCGACCTTTATGCGGCACACCACCGGCTTGAAACCTACATACGACACACGCAGAGTGTAAGTGCCGGGCTTGAGGTTAAGCAATGTGTAACGGCCATCAATGCCGCTCATTGCTCCGGTACTGGTGTCCTCAACCAATATCGATGCTCCGGGCAACGCATGGCGCTCACTATCGGTGATGATGCCCGACACTGCCTCGCGGCTGCCCGCAGGCGCTTTGTCGGGGGCTTCGGTTGCATTAATGGAATTAAACACGGAAATCATTGCTAACATTGCAGCAAAAACAATCTTTTTAACAGTTCTCATACTCTTGATTATCTTTTTTCAGTTTGTCGCCGCAAAATTACCCTCGCAATATTTCATGATTATAACACCGTAATAAAATTTCTGTAACAAACCGTTCACGCCCACCAAGCCTATGCTATCTTGACACTTTTTCCTACACATAATGGCATTATGCTGCCGGATTATCCGCTTGATTCCGCCTATTGATTTGATTGAATTATATACACACCCACAATATTAAACCATATTTCACGCACTCAAAAAAACATTCGGCAGGGTTCGGTTTCGCGCAAAATCATCGTGAGAGTTTTTGCAATATCAAAAATTGTTTGTAGCCGAGTGTATCTATAAGCGTTTTCGGGGCGCGATGGGGCGCGACGAGGAGCGACGGGTTGGAGCGGGTTGCGACGAGGCAAAATAAAGCCCAAGGAGCGATTATTTTGCTCCTTGGGCTGTAGATATCGTTTGAAGCGCGAAAGCGCGTCTACGGGCTTTAAAATGGCTTTACAACCTCGCCGGTGATGTCGGCGAACAAATTATTGGCAAGGCTCGAAGCTCCGATGCGGAAATACTCGTTGGTGAGCCACTTTTCGCCGAGCACCTCTTTCACGATGGTGTAATACTTCACAGCATCGGCGCTGGTGCGTATGCCGCCCGAAGCTTTGAAGCCCACCATTCTGCCGCATTTCTCATAGTACTCCTTGATGCATTGGCACATCACATAGGCAGCCTCGACGGTTGCACCCTCGTAGATTTTGCCGGTTGACGTTTTGATGAAGTCGGCACCCGAATACATCGAAAGAATTGAAGCAGCGCGGATGTTGGCAGCCGTTTTCAGCAGACCGGTTTCGAGAATCACCTTGAGGTGAGCCTCGCGGTCGCCGGCCTTGGCAGAATGTTTGATTTCGGCGATTTCATCGGCAACTTCCTCATAAGCGCCGTCGACGAAATAGTTCACCGGGAACACAATGTCCACCTCGTCGGCGCCATCGGCAACGGCAAGCGCGGTTTCAACGGTTTTCACCTCCAAGCGTGCTTGCGACGACGGGAAATTGGCAGAGCATACAGCCACGTTCACCTCCGAAACATCGAGGTTTTCGCGCACCACCTCGGCAAACTTCGAGTATACGCATATTGCAGCTACGTTAGGGTAATCGGGATAGTTGTTCTCGAAATCGTTGACACGCTGAGTGAATGCCGCCACCGAGCGCTCGCTGTCTTCGGTGCTCAGCGTGGTGAGGTCGATGCAGTTGAGCAGGAAGCGATACACCTCGTTGGTGGCGTTTTCGGCACAGTGCTTTTCGAGCAATTCGTTCACGGCAGCTTTAACGGCGGCATCGTCGGTGCACACCTTGCTGCTTTCGATGGTTTGCAGATATTTGTTTGATTCCATAGTTCGATATATTTTTTATTTGATTGGTTTATTAATCTTTGTTATGCAGTTTGGGGTTGTTGATGTGGCGAGTGCTGTCGCGGGCGGTTTTCTTGGCAAGGTTGGCGCGGAATGCCTCGGTGAGGTCAACGCCGGTTTGATTGGCAATGCACATAAGCACCCACAGCACATCGGCAAGCTCGTCGGCAAGCTCGTTGTCGTCGCCGGGTTTGCATGACTGGTCGCCGTAGCGGCGCGCCATCACGCGAGCCACCTCGCCCACTTCCTCGGTGAGGATTGCCATATTGGTGAGTTCGCCGAAGTAGCGCACGCCATAGGTCTTTATCCACCGGTCAACCAACTGCTGTGCTTCTTTAATTGTCATATTCGGCAAATTTACTCTTTTAATTTCGAATCTACAATAATGGTCACCGGACCATCGTTGATTAATTCAACTTTCATATCGGCGCCAAACACGCCTTTCTTCACAGTTTTGCCGGTGATATTCTGCAATTCCATGCAAAAGCCGTCGTAGAGGGGCACAGCCAAGTCGTGACCTGCAGCGTGGATATACGACGGACGGTTGCCCTTCTTGGTGGAAGCGTTGAGCGTGAATTGGCTCACGGCAAGAATCTCGCCGTCGACGTCCATCACACTGCGGTTCATCACTCCGTTTTCGTCGTCGAAAATGCGCATATTGGCAGCCTTGGCGGCAAGCCACTGCATGTCGGGCACGGTGTCGGCTTCGCGCACGCCCACCAGTATCATCAGCCCCTTGCCGATTGAGCTAACCACCTGATTATCAATCGTTACCGATGCTCTAAGCACCCGTTGTATCACTATTCTCATTGTCTTTATCTGTTATTAATCCGTTGGTTTTCAACACGTTAATCACCAATTCAGCCTTTTTTGCACCAATCACGCCTGCCACCTCGTCGAATCCCGCTTCAGCCACTCGTTTCATGCTCTTAAAATGCTTGATGAGCGCCTCGTGAGTTTTCGGACCCAAGCCTTTCACGCCGTCGAACAAGGTGCTCAGCTGGCTGTGACTACGGCGGTTGCGGTGATGGGTAATACCAAAGCGGTGCGCCTCGTCGCGCAGATGCTGCACCACACGCAGCGACTCGCTGTTCTTGTCGATGTAAAGCGGAACGCTGTCGCCGGGGAAATAGATTTCCTCGAGCCTCTTGGCAATGCCCACGAGCGCTACACGCCCGCGTATGCCAATAGCATCGAAAGCCTCGACAGCGGCACTCAGCTGACCCTTGCCGCCATCAACAACCACCAGTTGCGGCAGCTCCTCACCCTCCTCCATCAGGCGGGTGTAGCGACGCGTCAACACCTCCTTCATCGAAGCGAAATCGTCGGGACCCTCCACCGTCTTTATGTTGAAGTGGCGATAGTCCTTCTTCGACGGTTTGGCGTTGCGGAACACCACGCACGAAGCCACCGGATTGGTGCCCTGAATGTTCGAGTTATCGAAACACTCAACGTGTCGCGGCAGCTCGCTCAAGCGGAAATCGCGCTGCATGGCAAGCAACGTGCGCATCACTCGCTGATCGGGATTGAGTTTCTCCATACGCTTGAGTTTGTCCACCTTGTATTGCTTGGCATTTTGCAGCGACAGTTCGAGCAGTTTGCGTTTGTCGCCCCGCTGCGGAATCACAAAATGCACATTCTCAAATTCGGCGTCGGGCGTCACCGACACCAGCACATCCTTCAACTGCAAGGCAAAGCGTTCGCGCAGCTCGTCGACGGCAATCGACATCAATTCCTCGTCGGTTTCATCGAGCCTGACCTTATATTCAAGCGTGAGCGTCTTTACAATCGAGCCATTGCGCACATGCATGAAATTGACGTAAGCCGAGTCGTCGTCGCGCAGCAGACTGAACACATCCACGTTGTGCAGCTGCTGGTTCACCACCTCGCTCTTTGCACGATATTTTTCGATGAGCAGATATTTCTCTTTGAGCACCTGCGCCTCCTCGAAGCGCAATTCGCCTGCCAGCCGCGTCATCTCAGCCATCAGGTGCTCGGTGAGTTCGCGCGTGTCGCCGTTGAGAATCTTCTTAATACCATCGATATATTCGGCATATTTCTCCACCGACACCAGTCCGCGGCAGCAGCCCTCGCAATTGTGAATATGATATTGCAGGCAGAGCGACGTTTTTCCACGTGAAATGGTTTCGGCAGTGATTGGGTGAGCACAGGTGCGGATGGGATAAATTTTGCGAATCACATCAATCACCGTTCGCGCCATGTTGGAGTGGGCATACGGGCCGAACAGGCGGGCACCACGTTCAGGCTTGTTGCGGGTGACAAAAACCCGTGGGTATGCCTCGGCAGTGACACATATCCACGGGTACGACTTATCGTCCTTCAGCAACACATTGTAGTGCGGCTGATATTCCTTTATCATGCTGTTCTCAAGGTGCAGGGCGTCCTCCTCGGTGCGCACCACGGTGTACTGCAGGTCGGCGATGTTACGCACGAGCATATTGGTTCGCGCCACAGTGTGCACGCGATTGAAATAGCTGCTCACGCGGCGTTTCAGATTCTTTGCCTTGCCCACATATATCACTACCCCGTCTTTGTTATAGTAGCGATATACGCCCGGACTGTCGGGCAGCAGACTAATCTTCAGCTTCAGTTCATCGCTCATCGACATAACTCAAAGGCAACCATTGGGCACACACTCAAGCACAGCATGCAGGGGGGGCAAAATCAATAAACAATCATAGCGTTGACAGGCACCTCAGCCGGGAAGAGTTTTCTGCCCTCGAGTGCCGAAAGTTCTACGATGAAATCGATGTAAATCTTCTTCGGGTTCATCGATTTCACCAGTTTGTAGGCAGCAAGCATAGTGCCGCCGGTGGCGAGCAAATCGTCGTGGATAACCACCACATCGTCGGGGGTGATGGCATCGCGGTGAATCTCGATAGTGTCGGTGCCATACTCCTTAGCATACGTCTTGCTGATGGTGTCGGCAGGCAACTTGCCCGGCTTGCGCAAAGGCACGAATCCGGCGCCCAGTTCGTGAGCCAGAATAGAACCACCGATAAAGCCGCGGGCTTCGATACCCACCACCTTGGTTACGCCAAGATGTGAGTATTTTTCCTCGATGTCTTCGGCAATAATGGCAATTCCCTCGGGGTTCTTGAAAGCAGTGGTAAGGTCGCGGAACATGATTCCCTTGGTGGGGAAATCAGGAATGGTGCGGATAAGGTTTTTCACCTTTTCAATTTTCTCTTTGTCCATTGTTTGGTGTTTATATTGGTTTGAATGTTTCACGTGAAACAATTTCGAATTATCTTCCTAATAATAAAAGCAATATATTAATGTCACTTGGCGAAATCCCCGGAATTCTCGAGGCTTGTGCCACAGTTTCGGGGTCGATTCGTTCGAGTTTCTGGCGCGCTTCGGTGCTGAGGGCTTTCACCTCGGAATAAACAATCTTGCCACGCAGTTTCAGGTTCTCAAGGCGCTGAATCTTGTCGGCAATCACGCGTTCGCGCTCGATGTATCCTTGATATTTTATGCGAATTTCGGCAGCCTCGATTATCTCGTCGCGGCGGGCATCCTCGAGTGCGGCAAGGCGTTCGGCAAGCGGTTCCACCATAGTGGCAAGAATCTTGATTGTGAGCTGCGGACGCAGAATCAAATCGTAGAGCTTGGTGCCCTGCTTGAGCGTAGGCAAACCCTCGCGTTCGAGCATAGGATTTATGATGCCTGCCTTGATAGAAAACTCCTTGGCAAAATCGACAAGAGCGTCGATTTGCTCGCGCTTGTCAAGCATCAAACGATAGCGGTGTTCGGTTGCCAACCCAATGCGGTGGGAGCGTTCGGTGAGGCGCATATCGGCATCGTCCTGGCGGAGCAGAATGCGATATTCGGCACGCGAAGTGAACATGCGGTAAGGTTCGTCGACACCCTTTGTCACCAAGTCGTCGATTAGCACGCCGATGTATGCCTCGTCGCGACCCAACACAAACGGTTCGCCGCCCGTCACATTAAGGTGAGCATTGATGCCTGCCACCAATCCCTGCCCTGCCGCCTCCTCGTAGCCGGTGGTACCATTCACCTGACCGGCAAAAAAGAGGTTGCGCACACGCTTGGTTTCGAGCGTATGGTAGAGTTGTGTAGGGTCGAAGAAATCGTATTCTATGGCGTAGCCGGGGCGATAAATCTGCAAATCGGCAAACGCCGGTATGCGCTTGAGCGCATCGAACTGTATGCGCCACGGAAGCGACGACGAGAAACCATTGAGGTACATCTCGTGGGTGGTCTCCCCTTCAGGTTCGATGAACAGTTGGTGCTCGGTTTTGTCGGCAAACGTCACAATCTTGGTTTCGATGCTGGGGCAATAACGCGGACCGATTGAGGTGATTTGACCGTTGAACAGCGGCGACTCGGGCAAACCCTCGCGCAACACATTGTGCACCTCCTCGTTGGTGTAGACGATGTAGCATGGGCGCTGCTTGAGCCGGCGCTCCACATCGGGCAGAAACGAGAACTTATGAAAGTCATCGTCGCCCTGCTGCTCGGTGGTGAGCGAATAGTTGATTGTACGGCCATCAATGCGCACCGGCGTACCGGTTTTCATACGGTCGGTGACAAATCCCAATTCGCGCAACTGTTCGGTGATTCCGTGGCTTGCAGGCTCCGAAATGCGACCGCCCTGCATCTTCACGGGACCGATGTGCATGAGTCCGTTGAGGAAAGTGCCGGCGGTGAGCACCACGGCTTTTGCGCGGAACTCCACGCCCACCGACGTGCGTACACCGCTCGCCACGCCATCCTCGATGAGCAGACTATCTACCGAGTCCTGCCACATGTATAGGTTAGGGGTATTCTCGATGATTTTGCGCCATTCTTCCATGAAGCGCATGCGGTCGGCTTGCGCCCGCGGGCTCCACATGGCAGGTCCCTTGCTGCGATTGAGCATGCGGAACTGTATGGAAGCGCGGTCGGTGACAATGCCCATCTGCCCGCCCAAAGCGTCGATTTCGCGCACTATCTGCCCTTTGGCAATGCCACCCACGGCAGGGTTACAACTCATTTGCGCAATCTTGTTCATATCCATTGTGATGAGCAATGTTTGCGAACCCAGATTGGCAGCAGCGCAAGCAGCCTCGCATCCCGCATGGCCGGCACCAATTACTATGACATCATAACTGAACTTCATAATTCAAATACATTTTCGGGCAAGGTGGCAAGGGCGGCATTTTCATGCGCTTCCATGATTTCGCGCTCGCCGGGCCCTTTGTCGTTAATACCGCACAAGTGAAGCACACCATGAATCACTACACGCATAAATTCCTCATTATAAGCACGTTGAAACAATTCGGCATTACTCCTCACTGTGTCAACCGAGATGAAGATGTCGCCGCTGATGCGCTTGCGCGAACTGTAGTCGAACGTGATGACATCGGTGAAATAGTCGTGATTGAGAAACCGGCGATTCACCTCTATTATGCGGTCGTCGCTGCAAAAGATGTAGGTCAACGGACCCACAACCCTTCCATGGTCGTGTGCCACTTGCTTAATCCACTCATTCACAGCCAATTGATTGAAAATTGGCAACTCAGTTTGCTGAGCCAAATAAGTAATTTCTGTCATATATGCAAAGATAGATGTTTTAATCGGGTTTTTGATTCACTCGCCAAAAATAAATTGCCGATAATTTGTGCAATTACCGGCAATCGGCGGCTCAAAGCCGCATGAATATCGTATATATGTGTGCATATCGCCACGCAGGGTACCTGCGCAGTGTTTTATCCAAAGAAGAAATATGCCACCATAATGGCAGCAATGCTGCCCACAACGTCGGCAAACAAGGCGAACGGCACAGCATAGCGCGTCTTCTTCACTCCCACGCTGCCAAAGTAAACGGCAAGGATGTAGAAGGTGGTGTCGGTGGCACCCTGCAAGCACGACGACACGCGACCCACAAACGAGTCGGCCCCGAAGGTGTTCATGGCATCAACCATCATTCCGCGCGAACCGCTACCGCTGAGCGGCTTCATCAGCGCCGTTGGCAACGAACCCACCCACTCGGTGTCGAAGCCCATGGCAGCCACGGCTTGCGTTACCCAATCGACCAGCACGGTCATAGCGCCCGATGCGCGAAAACACCCGATGGCTACGAGTATTGCCACCAGATAAGGGATAATCATCACAGCGGTCTTGAAGCCGTCCTTAGCGCCCTCGATAAACGCGTCGTAGACGTTGATGCGCTTTACCACACCGCTCAACAAAAACGACACAATCACCGTGAGCAGGATGAAGTTGGCAAAGAAGCTCGAATAGGTTTGAATCTCCTCCTGCGAGAGTTTTGAGAAGAAATACACCACCCCACCGATGAAGGCAACAATGCCCACACCAAATGCCAGTAGCACCTTATCGATTTTGATACGCTGCTTGATGCACAACGCAAGCACACCTGCCAGCGTGGCTATGCTGGTGGCTATAAGGATGGGCACAAACACGTCGGTTGGGTTTGCCGCACCGCATTGTGCACGATACATCATCACCCCAATCGGAATCAGGCACAACCCCGAGGAGTTAAGAATCAGGAACATGAGCATAGCCTCGGTGGCAGTATCCTTCTCACCGTTGATTGACTGCAACTCCTGCATAGCCTTCAAGCCAAGCGGCGTGGCGGCGTTGTCGAGTCCGAGCATATTTGCCGACACATTCATGAATATCGCACCCAAAGCCGGATGATTTTTCGGCACCGACGGAAACAGACGCGTGAACAGCGGACCGATGAGCCTACCGAAAAATGCAATGATTCCGCCACGCTCACCAATCTTCATCAATCCCATCCACAGCGAAAGGATGCCGGTGAGTCCTATTGAAATTTCAAACGCTTGCGCCGACGAGTTGAAAGCGGCGTTCATAATGTCGCTCCATATCGATAAGTTTCCGTTAATCGCAGTGTCGACCAACGCAACGACAAACGTAATGAGAAAGAAAGCGACCCAAATGTAATTTAATACCATATATTTGAAATTTGATTACTCTCCACTTTTATGCTAAAAACAAAGAATAACACATTAAACTACAAAATTACGCAAAATATCACTAAACCAACGGTTTTTCGTCAAAAAAAAGAAAAACGCCCTTTACGAAATTTTTCTGAACAATTTTGCCAAACATCGATTTACGATTCTAAGTGTTGTTTATCAAGCATTTACACCAAAACCAACCGTCTGAGAATTGAAAATTCAACTAAGGCACGTGGAATTGCCGGGATTTTTTATCAAAATAAAAGGCGAATTTTTTGCATCATGCTGATGCTGAAAGGTGGTGTGGTGTTTTCACGTGAAACAATCACGCAAAAGCCGTTTATGTCGAAACCGGAAAAATTTTTGGCGCCGGCATTAATTTTTGCTTACGACAATAAATTTGTAACTTTGTTACGAAACATAAAACCCTATCATCATCCGGCAAATCAAATGGGAGCACAATCGAAAGACGCCCTACTATCGCTCATCCGTCTTGGCAAGCCAATGACGTTGCGGCAACAACTCATCTTGACAGCCAAGTTGAGCGCGCCCGCCATACTTGCCCAGTTGTCGTCGATTGTGATGCAATACATCGACGCATCGATGCTCGGACGGCTCGGCACCAACGAAGCCGCATCGGTGGGACTGGTGTCCACCACCATCTGGCTGTTTGGCGGATTGGGCTTCGCCATCACGTCGGGATTCTCGGTGCAGGTGGCACACTTGATAGGCGCCAACGACTATGGCAGCGCACGCAGTGTGTTCAGGCAGGCGCTGGTCACCGCCATGCTTCTGGCTGTGGCATTGGGCGCACTGGGCATTGGCATCAGCCATCAACTGCCACTGTGGCTCGGTGCCGACACCAACATCAGCCACGATGCATCGCTCTATTTTATGGTGTTTGCCGCCACCTATCCGTTTTTGATGCTGTTCTACCTGTCGTCGGCAATGCTGCGCAGCTGCGGCAATATGAAGGTGCCAAGCATACTGAGCATCACCTTAGACGCCCTCGACGTGGTGTTTAATTTCCTGCTCATTTTCCCCGACCATCACATCAGCATTGCCGGACACAACATCACCATCCCGGGCGCCGACCTGGGTGTGTTGGGTGCTTCGCTGGGCACGGCATTTGCATGTGCCACCACGGGATTGATAATGATATGGTATGTGTGTCGTCGCTCACCCGACCTCAACCTGAAGCACAACAAAGGCAGTTTCCGCCCCACCGCGCCGTGCCTGCGCCGTGCGCTCAAGATTGGCATGCCGCTGGGCATTGAACGCGTGGTGATGTGCGGTGCCCAGATAGCCATCACCGCCATCGTGGCTCCGCTCGGCGCCGTGGCAATTGCCGCCAACACATTCGGCATAACAGCCGAGAGCCTGTGCTATATGCCCGGCTACGGCATCTCCGACGCCGCCACAACACTCGTGGGACAAAGCATCGGTGCCCAACGCAACGACCTCACCCGCCGCTTTGCCGCCATAGCACTCTCGCTCGGCGTGCTGATAATGAGCATCACCGGTGCGGTGATGTATGTTGCCGCGCCGCTGATGATGCACATGATGACACCCGACGCCAACATCATTGCCCTTGGCACCGAAATACTGCGCATCGAAGCGTTTGCCGAGCCTATGTTCGCCGCTTCGATTGTGTGCTACGGCATATTCGTTGGCGCCGGCGACACCCTCGCCCCAAGCGCCATGAACTTTGCCAGTATATGGCTGGTGCGCCTCACACTGGCTTGCGCCCTAGTGCCCACCATGGGGCTCAAAGGCGTGTGGATTGCAATGAGCATAGAACTATGCTTCCGAGGCGTAATATTCCTTGCTCGTCTGCGATTCGGCAAATGGCACAAAAACAGCATCACAGCATCTGCCGCAAAGCCATAAGCACCACCCCATCATCCTGAAAGCGAAAATATTTCATAAAAAACAGCACTACGGTTAAACCGGACGCACGCCTGAAACGTCATATCATTATAAAAAACAGGACAAACATATTAATCAACAAAAAACCACTCAATTTGCTATGAAAACAAATCGAATCATCGAGGCAGCTATCATTGCAGTAGCAATCATCACACTGGGCTTCAATCTTAAAGCCGGCATCGATAACTTTGTAGAAAAAGACCGACGGGTGACCGTGAAAGGCCTCGCCGAAATGGAGGTGCCTGCCAACAAAGTGACATGGCCTATAGTGTCGAAAGAAATAGGCAACGACCTGCCTACACTCTACTCTAAAATCAACAACACCAACGCAGCCATCAAGCGTTTCCTGATTGCCGGCGGACTTGGCGAAAGCGAAATCAGCGTAAATGCCCCTGTGGTGATTGACATGAACGCCGAACGCTACGGCAACAACCAATCGGGCTATCGCTACAACATAACTTCGGTGATTACCGTCACATCGAGCAAGGTTGACCTTGTGCGCAAGATTCTCGCCCGCCAAGGCGAATTGCTGAAGGACGGTATTGCCATTGTCAGCGGCGACTACGAGAACCCTATACGATATGAATACACCGGGCTGAACGACATCAAAGGCGAAATGATGGACAAAGCCATCACCAATGCCAGCGCCACAGCCCAGCAATTTGCCACTGTGAGCCGCAGCAACCTCAGCCGCATCGAGAGCGCCTCGCAGGGCCAGTTCTCCATCGAGGACCGCGACCCTAACACCCCATATATCAAAAAGGTACGCGTGGTCACTACCATCACCTACTCACTCAAAAACTAACCACCCTTTCCACACCGAAAAAAATGCTATAAGCCCCCATGCAGCCATCTGTACGGGGGCTTATTTTTCAATCAGTAACGCCAACCGTAGAGCAGTTGCAGAACCGGCAATCAACTTACATAAAAAATAAGCGATTGTCTTGTAAACCACGATAATATTGCGTAATTTTGTTGACAAGCGTAGTTATCCCAAATTCGGTTACAAAGATTGGTCTTGGGGCATTCCCATTCTGTATTTAGCCCCTTATAACTAACTATAACTTACCATGAACAACTAAATGTAAAGCCTTGATTTTCAATATTCTTTGATTTTTAACACTTTCTGAGTGCTTTTTGGCAGTTCCCGATTTTCCACATATTTTTGCAGCGTATTTCTACCGTGGAGAATTTGCGGAGCTTTTATTTTGTCATATCGTGAACGTAGTTTACAATGATTTACGAGTGGTTACGATGAAGGACAGATTTGAAGCTGATAGGCAAAAAGCGTTATATCGTGGACTGGGTTGACAAAGGTTGTCAATGGTTCACTTCCGTTTACTCCATCGGTGGAATACTCAAAGTATGTAGAACATAGCAATATCAAAGAGTATGAGACCGACAAGAAAATGTGAAACAAGTTCAAAGAAGAGAGGATTTGGTCATTCAGTTTAATTATATTCGTATCATAAATTCTCGTTGTGTATCCAATACTGTGTTTATATGAATTTTGTGCAATACAACCCGAATTTATCGTACATCCTCTATTCTTGATTCTCCGTAACTTTGCAGCGGATTTTTAAATCAAGAATATGACAATGAAGAAAATTTCACTCATGGCATTGCTCTTGACTATGTTTTTGGGCATGCACGCACAGACAGGCA
>JBJECX010000028.1:0-2244 GCA_051871535.1 Muribaculaceae bacterium
AGAATCAGCTGCATGCCGCCATCGTGGAAATCATTGTTGAGGACCGCGCCGAGGTAAAATATTCTACCGTGCAAAACTGGTACCCCGGCGACAAGGACGGTCGCGGCGGCATCTACAACTTTGTCACCAAGCGCGGCTTGTGCCGTGGCGACTTCTCGAAACTGTCGTGGACGCAAGTAGAAACGGGAAGCGCCATCACTTGGAAATATCCCAGCTGCGTGCTCAAGGGCGACAACTCGGTGGGCGAATTCTATTCGGTTGCTCTCACCCGCAACTATCAGCAAGCCGACACCGGAACCAAGATGATTCACCTGGGCAAGAACACCCGCAGCACCATAGTGTCGAAAGGCATCTCGGCAGGACACAGCCAAAACAGCTACCGCGGCGAGGTGAAGATTGTGCCCACGGCAAGCAACTGCCGCAACTACACCCAGTGCGACAGCCTGCTGCTGGGCTCGACATGCGGCGCCCACACTTTCCCATACATCGATTGTCAAAACCACACATCGATGGTGGAACACGAAGCCACAACCTCGAAAATCAACGAGGAGCAGATATTCTACTGCAACCAGCGAGGCATCTCCACCGAGGATGCCGTGGGGCTGATTGTGAACGGCTACGCCAAAGAAGTGATGGCAAAGCTGCCGATGGAGTTTGCCGTAGAGGCACAAAAACTGCTGTCGGTGTCGCTCGAAGGCAGCATAGGCTGATGCGTTGCGGGCAACCCCGGGCACAAAAAAAGAGATATTATTATTCCACAACTCACCAAAAGACAAATAAAACAGCAACAATATGTTAGTAATCAACAATCTACACGCCAACATCGAAGGCAAGGAAATACTTAAAGGCATCAACCTCACCGTGCGCCCCGGCGAAGTGCACGCCATTATGGGACCTAACGGCTCCGGCAAAAGCACCCTGTCGAGCGTGCTTGCCGGCAACCCGGCATTCACCGTCACCGACGGCACCGTGGAGTTCTATGGCAAGGACCTGCTGGCACTCTCGCCCGAGGACCGCTCGCACGAAGGTCTGTTCCTCAGTTTCCAATATCCGGTGGAGATTCCCGGCGTGTCGATGGTGAACTTCATGCACGCCGCCATCAACGCCAAGCGCAAATATATGGGCCTCGAACCCATCTCGGCAAGCGAGTTTCTCAAACTCAAGCGCGAAAAAAGCGCCCTTGTTGAACTCGACAACAAACTGGCATCGCGCTCGGTGAACGAAGGCTTTTCGGGCGGCGAGAAAAAACGTAACGAAATCTATCAGATGGCTATGCTTGAGCCGCGCCTGTCGATTCTCGACGAAACCGACAGCGGTCTCGACATCGACGCCCTGCGCATTGTGGCAGGAGGCGTGAACAAGCTCAAGAGCGAAAACAACGCCACCATTGTCATCACCCACTATCAGCGTCTGCTCGACTACATCAAGCCCGACTTTGTGCATGTGCTCTACAAGGGTCGCATAGTGATGTCGGCGGGTCCGGAACTCGCCCTCGAACTCGAAGAAAAGGGCTACGACTGGATTAAGCAGCAGGTCGACGGCAAAGAATAACGCCCCGCCGCAGGCTGCCCCGCGCCCATAGAAATCTCTACCGAACATTTCAATTTTTGTTTATGAATTCATTACAACAATATATCGACCTCTACAACCACCACCGCGACGCCATTGAGCGCAATGCGCCCGATGCCTTGAACGCCCTGCGCCCTCAGGCGCTGAGCGTGCTGCAGAACGTGGAACTACCCCGCCGCGGCGACGAGAACTACGAGGTGACCGACATCAACCGGCTGTTTGCCCCCGACTACGGCGTGAACATCAACCGCGTGAACCTCTCTGCCGACCCTGCCGAGGCGTTCCGCTGCGATGTGCCCAACATGAGCACGTGGATGTTCTTTTTCTACAACGACATCTTCCATGCCTCGCGCAAATCGCCCTCGCTGCCCGACAGCGTGATTGTTGAACCTTTCAGCGTGGCAGCAACCAATCACCCCGAACTGCTTGCCAAATACCTCGGCACTGTGGCACCGAAGCAAAACGCCCAAGCAGCGCTGAACACGCTGCTTGCCCAGGAAGGCCTGCTGGTGTATGTGCCCAAAGGCATCGTGCTCGAACGCCCGCTGCAGCTGGTGAACATCATGAATGCCGGCGGCAACATCATGGCGGTGCGCCGACTGCTAATAGTGGTGGGCGAACAGGCTCAAGCCACCATGCTGGTGTGCGACCACACCCAGAACCAGCAACACTCGT
>JBJECX010000029.1:0-2147 GCA_051871535.1 Muribaculaceae bacterium
TAGCCGTGGGTGAGCGATAGCGTAACCCACGGATACAATGTCACCCCACAAAAAAAGCGTCCGTAGAGGACGCGATTTTTTACACCGCCCCGCCGCGGTTAACAGCGCCGGTTGGCGCACACCGCCGCGGGGCGTATGCAATACGCCCCGCCTGACAAACCTATGCCGACGGGGCGGGATATTACTCAAGTGTGCGGCGCAGATATTCGGTGCAATCCTCAAAGGTCTTGAACACACAATCTTCAGGCACCAACTCAGGCACAACGCCCGTTGAATTAAGCATATACTTAGGCTGCGGCTGAACGATGGTCATCAGCACCTGTGTGCCGCGGTCGCGAAGCTCCTTCACGGCAGCCTCCATAGCATAGAGTCCCGATTGGTCCATAAACGGCACGTTCTTCATGCGTATAATCACAATCTTGGCATCGGCAGGAATGTCCTGCATCACCTCCTTGAAGCGAGTGATTGAGCCGAAGAACACAGGACCGTTGAGGCGCTGAACATATATGCTGTGCTTTGCCTTATCGGGCATACCCGTTTCGTCGGGCCAAGGATTTTCTTTGTCGAAACCGTTGATTTCGTGCGAATCGTATTGCTTTTCAACCATGTCGCTGGCACGCTTCATAAACAGCACGCAGGCAATCACCATGCCTATGCCAACGGCAGTGAGGAGGTCGACAAACACGGTGGTGAGGAACACCACGATGAGCACAAATGCATCGTCGTGCGGAATCTTGCGCAAATCGCGGAAGCCGCGGAAGTCGATAATGCCCCAGCCCACAGTGATAAGGATGCCGGCAAGCACTGCCAACGGCACATGCTTAACCAGGCTGCCAAGACCCAGCAGGATGGCGAGCAACAACAAAGCATGCACCATACCGCTGATTTTGCCGCGACCGCCCGAACGGACATTCACCACAGTACGCATGGTGGCGCCGGCGCCCGAAATGCCGCAGAACAAACCTGCCACGGCATTACCAATGCCTTGTCCGATAAGCTCGCGGTTGCTGTTGTGCTTTGTCTTGGTAATGTTGTCAGCCACCACCGAGGTGAGCAGTGTGTCAATCGAGCCCAAGCCGGCAAGCGTGAGGCCCGGGATAACGGCATGCTTCAGCGCCAATGCCCAATCAATGCCGCTGAGGTCGACGTGGCTGTTGACAAAGAACGGCATAGGCAGGCCTGTGGGGATGTTGCCGATGATGAACTTGTCGTCAAGCCCAAGCGGCAGCGCCACCAGCGTCATTGCCACCAATGCCACCAGCGTGACAGGCACGTTGGGGTTCTTGATAACCTTTGGCAACAACGCAATTATGAGGATGGTGCCAACGCCCAGCAGCAACGCCTCGAGCGAGAAGCCCTCCGACACAATCTCGGCGAAATCCAATATCATATCCACCACCAACACCGGCGATTTCATGCCAAAGAGCGGATAGATTTGCTGCAAGATGATGATTACACCTATACCGCTCATAAATCCCGAAAGCACCGGGTAAGGGATGTAACGCACCAGCTTGCCAAGCTTGATGATGCCGAAAAGAATCTGAAACAGACCGCAGAACATGCCGGCAAGCGACATGGTGATGAGAACGGTGCTCAGGTTACCGCTCGACGATGCCCACACGCCACTAATCAAACCGGCAGTTATCACCGTCATCGGACCCGTAGGACCGCTAATCTGCGATGGTGTGCCGCCAAACAATGCGGCAAAAAAACCGAGCAACGTGGCTCCTACAAGACCCGCCAAGGCTCCCATGCTGGCTGCCGACGGGTCGTTAATGCCTCCAAAAGCTTGAATACCAAATGCCAATGCCAATGGCAGAGCCACTATGCCGGCTGTGATGCCGCCGGTGATGTCGCCCTTGATATTCTTTGTTGAAATAAAACTCATTCTTTACAAAATATTTGTGAATAATTAATTGTAAACCTAAAACTTAGTGCAAAGTTACAAAAATTAGTGCAGACGGCAAAACACAAAGCAAATCGTTGTCCCTTTGCCGTGGCGGGTGTGATGCCGACTGGCGCATATGTAGGTGCGCAGAATCGTGTCGAGGATGATATCTAATTCGCATCCTATACGGATGCCGAAAGGTGGGGGGGTGATGGATACCCGGGGTTGCGCTTCGCTTACCCCGGGCTATATGCCTCGC
>JBJECX010000030.1:0-11030 GCA_051871535.1 Muribaculaceae bacterium
TTCAAGACTTACGCCCCGTCGTTCCCGAAAGCGAGTGCAAAATTACACCTTTTCCTCGACATGGCAAAATCTTTTCCAAACTTTTTTTGACATTTTTCAACACCTCCACACTCAACTATCCTTAACTCAACAACTTACACCTCAAAAAAATTTTTTCAAAAAAAGCAGGGCGAAACCACATTCGGCCTCGCCCTATAGTGTATTTTATACAATAACGCATTATGCTTTAGAGAGCAGATACTGCTTGAACGGCCCGAAAGCCGACGGCATGCGCACGCTTTGCTTGGGGTTGTCCATAAAGGCACGCAGGCGCTGCGGAATGTCGATGTTCTCGCCGATGATGTTGTCGACTACCGATTTGAACTTGGCAGGATGCGCCGTTTCGAGCATCACGCCCACCTCGCCGGGACGCAATCCTTCCTGCAGGCTGCGGTAAGCCACGGCGCCGTGAGGGTCGAGCAAATAGCCGCGTTGGCGATATACTTCAGCCAAAGTGTTTGCAATCTGCTCGTCGGTGTAGGTGAATCCCGATATCTCAGCCTTGATGGCATCCCACGAGTTGTGATAGAGGTCGAGGATACGCGCAAAATTGCTGGGGTCGCCCACATCCATAGCGTTGGCAATGGTAGCTACCGAAGGTTTGGGCGAGTAGACGCCAGTTTGCAGGTAGTTGAACACCACATCGTTTCGGTTGTTGGCAGCGATGAAGCGCTTCACCGGCAGCCCCATGAACTTGGCAATGAGTCCGGCAGTGATATTTCCGAAATTGCCACTTGGCACCGACACCACGATGTTGCTCAGGTCTTCGCCAGCCTTCATCAGCTGGGCATAGGCATAGAAATAATAGAACATCTGCGGCAAGAAACGCGCAACGTTGATGCTGTTGGCGCTGGTGAGCATCATGTGCGAATTCAGTTCCTTGTCCATAAAAGCGCTTTTTACCAAAGCCTGGCAATCGTCGAACGTGCCGTTGACCTCGATGGCAGTGATATTGTCGCCCAAAGTGGTGAACTGAGCCTCCTGGATGCGGCTAACCTTTCCCGAAGGATAAAGCACAAACACGCGCACACCTGGCACGCCAAGGAAACCGTTAGCCACGGCGCCACCTGTGTCGCCCGAGGTAGCCACCAGCACGTTCACCATACGGTCCTCGCCCAACTGACGATTGAAGTGCCCGAGCAGACGAGCCATGAACCGAGCGCCCACATCCTTGAACGCCAGCGTAGGCCCGTGGAACAACTCGAGCGAATAGCGAGCGTCGTCGACCTTCACCAGCGGAATGTCGAAATTGAGGGTATCGCTGACGATGTGCTTCAAATCGTCGCTATCAATATCGTCGCCAAACAGCATGTAAGCCACAGCGAACGACATCTCCTGAAGCGACATCGAACTAATGTTGTTGAAAAACGCTTTTGGCATTTTGCCAATGTGTTCGGGCATGAACAAACCGCGGTCGGCAGCAAGGCCTTTCACCACCGCCTCGGCGAGCGAAACCTTAGGCGTTTTGCCATTTGTACTATAATATTTCATAATAAATGATAATTTCGTGGGTTAATGTTTCAAAAACTCTTTGATGTATTCATCGCCACGCATGGTGCCGTAGCATCCTTGCCGGGCTGCGAACTCATCATATTGTGTCACGCCATCGGGAGTGTCGCCGGGCCGGCAGATGATAAAAGGCACGGCATCGGCAGTGTGGGTGCGCACGCAGCAAGGCGTGGGATGGTCAGGCAGCACCGAGATGGCAACAGGGAACGGCATCTTTTCAACCGCCTCGACAATGGGCCGGCAGATGCGGTTGTCGAGATATTCCACGGTAGTCACCTTCAATTCGGCATTGCCTTCGTGACCTGCCTCGTCGCTTGCCTCAACGTGCAGGAAAACGAAATCGTAGTCGCCGAGCAAAGCATCGATGGCGGCTTGCGCCTTGCCCTCGTAGTTTGTGTCGTAGAGTCCGGTGGCACCAGGTACAATAATTGGCTCCAAACCGGAATAAATGCCGATACCGCGAATGAGGTCGACAGCCGAAATCACAGCGCCGCGCCCGATGCCGAACAATTGGCTTAGGGTGCTCATGTGCGGACGGTAGCCTGCCGACCACGGCCAGATACTATTAGCCATATCCTTGCCTTCGGCAGCACGACGGCGATTGACCGGATGCTGCGGCAGAATCTCCTGCGACTTTAGAATCAGTTGATTGATTCGCTCGGCGGTGTCGGCAGCCTCGTCGACGGCAGGCTTCACCATCACCTGAGCAAACGGAGTGCCCGGCACATCGTGCGGCGGAGTGCAAACGATGCGCTTGTCGCCACCGCGAATCTTCAGCAAATGACGATACGACACGCCATTGAAAAAGTGCACATCGTCATCGCCAAGTTTTTCGTTGAGATAATCAATCAGTTGAGCCGCTTCGGCATCAGTGATATGCCCTGCCGAATGGTTCTTTATCTTGCCATCTTCCACACAGATGAGATTGCAACGCATAGCCATCTCGCCCGGCTCGATGCCGATGCCCATGCTGGCAGCTTCAAGCGAGCCACGCCCTTCGAAGACGCTCGGCAAATCGTAGCCCAACAGCGACAAGTGCGCCACCTCGCTGCCCGGATGATAACCATCGGGCACCGTGTGCAACATTCCACATCGCCCCATACGGGCAAGACGGTCGATGGTGGGCTTCACAGCCGCCTGCAATGGCGTACGACCGCCCAACTGTGCAAGCGGTTCGTCAGCCATGCCATCGCCAAGAATTATTATATGTTTCATTATTGACTTTCCTCCATATTTATAAAAACAATACAACCGGCAATCACGCCGCATAAGGTGGGCTTAACGGATGTTTGCAATGCTCATGATGTCGGCAAACACACCGGCGGCAGTCACCTCGGCACCGGCACCGTAACCCTTGATTTCCATCGGAAATTCGTGGTAGCGGTCGGTGGTGATGAGAATCACGTTGGTGCTGCCTTCGAGGGCATAGAAAGCACTGTTCATTTCCACATCGCGCAGCCCGATGCTGAGTTTGCCATCCTCGAGCGATGCCACAAAGCGTATTTTCTTATTTTGGCTTTCAGCTCTCTGGCGCATTTCTTCGATGGTGTTGTCCAACTCATGAACACGAGCCATAAAATCGTCCACCGAGCCTGTGAAATACTCATCGGGCACGAACAGCTGCTTTACCACGTCGCTTTGCTCAACCGCATAACCCGATTCACGGGCAAGGATGGTGATTTTGCGAGCCACATCGTTACCACTGAGGTCGACACGCGGGTCGGGTTCGCTGTAGCCATACTCGCGGGCAAGACGCACCGTTTCGCTGAAAGGCACCTTGCTCGACAGCGTGTTGAAGATATAGTTGATTGTGCCCGAAAGCACAGCTTCGATTTTCAGAATCTTGTCGCCCGAGTTGCGCAAGTTGTTAATGGTGCTTATGATTGGCAGACCGGCACCCACGTTGGTCTCGAACAGATACTTCACGTCGCGCTTGTGTGCGATATGCTTGAGGCGCTTGTACGAAGCATAGTCGGCAGCGGCAGCAATCTTGTTGGCAGCCACCACATTGACGTTATGGTCGAGCAGCTCGCCATAGATGCTGGCGATGTCGGCACTGGCAGTGCAATCAACAAACACCGAGTTGAAGATGTTCATCTTCAGAATCTCTTGCTTGATATTCTCAGCCGAAGCAGCGATGGTTGCGCTTTCGAGCAACGCTTTCACGTCGCTTATGTCGAGGCCGTCGCGGTTGAAGATGCACTTCTTTGAATTGGAAATACCCACCACGCGCAGCTCCAGCGACTTCTCGCTTTTGAGGCTTTTCTGCTGCTTGTGAATTTGATTCACGAGGCTCATTCCCACATTTCCCACGCCGGTGATAAACAAGTTAAGCACCTGCGTTTCCGATAGAAAAAAACTATCGTGAATAACATTGAGCGCCTTGCGCAAATAAGCCAAATCAATAACAAACGAGATGTTGGTTTCCGAAGCACCTTGTGCACAGGCAATCACGTTGATACCATTACGGCCCAGCGTGTTGAACAGCTTGCCGGCGATGCCCGGAGTGTGCTTCATGTTCTCGCCCACAACAGCCACTGTGGCAAGGTCGCGCTCAGCGGTGATGTCGCTGATGTTGCCGGTGCTCAATTCGTTCACAAACTCGTCGCGCAGCACCTCAACAGCCTTTTCGGCATCGGCATTCTTCACGGCAAACGAAGTGTTGTGTTCCGACGAAGCCTGCGACACAAGGAAGACGCTCACGCCATTGCGAGCCAGTGCATTGAAGATGCGCGAATTAATGCCAATCACGCCCACCATGCCAAACCCGGTGAGGGTGATAAGGCAGGTGTCGTTAATCGACGATATACCCTTGATGGCCTTGCCCTCGACATTCTTTTCATCGGAGATGAGCGTACCCGGAGCCGACGGGTTGAACGTATTCTTTATTAATATAGGTATATTCTTGTGGAAAACAGGATAGATTGTGGGCGGATACACTACCTTGGCGCCGAAGTTGCAAAGCTCCATCGCCTCGATGAAGGTGAGCTTGTCAATGACATAAGCCGAGCTAATCACACGCGGGTCGGCAGTCATAAAGCCATCGACATCGGTCCAAATCTCAAGCGTGTGAGCATCGAGAGCCGAAGCAATCAGCGCCGCCGTGTAGTCGCTGCCACCACGACCGAGGTTGGTGATTTCGCCCGAATCGCGGTCGGAAGAGATGAAGCCGGGCACCAGCGCCACCTTACCGGTAAACGAGCCGAGAGTCTGCTTGATGAGCTGCTCGGTGAGTTCAAGGTCGGCAAGATGCTTGCCAAACTGCGTGGTGGTGCGAATGAATCGGCGCGAATCGAAGTGCTGTGCGCCGTCGATAATGCGTGCAATAATGGCACTCGACAAGCGTTCGCCATAGCTCACCACGATGTCGCGAGTGCGGTCGCTAAGGTCCTTAATCAGCGCAATGCCACGGAAGATGTTGCCCAGTTCCTCAAGCAAGGGGTCACTGACGGCATGCACCTCGGCTTGTCTTTCGGGTGGCACCATTCCGGCAATCACGTTGTTGTGACGCGTCACAATCTCGGCATACTGATGCAGATAGTTCATATCGCCCGTCGATGCCTGGCATGCTGTGTTAATCAACTTATCGGTGATGCCCCCAAGAGCCGACACCACAACCACCACCTGCTCATCGATGCTTTCGACAATACTCTTCACGCTGCGCAGGCTTTCTACTGTGCCTACCGACGTGCCTCCAAACTTCAATACCTTCATTTAACCTTATTTTTCGTATTCTTTTTCTTTTGTTTTATAATCGAATCAAACCTGTGGGGCATAAAGTTTCATACCACGCGAATGGGCATCCTGCCACACCCCTCCCACAAATTCAGCGCCAAAGGTAATAATTTTCCGTGAATTAACATTACATTTTGTAGGCAAAACGGCAATTTAGATTGCAGAAATCTCCTCAACAAGTCGAATAAGGGATTATTTGCGTCGCCCAGAGGCATCATCCGTGGAGCGGTTGCAGATTCAGGCGCCGAATCGGAGTAGGATGGCTCGGATTAGTATGGGGCGTATGGCATACGCCCCATACAGCCCACACGATAACACCTAACAGATTTCTGAGCGAGTGAGAAGAAAGAGTAATAATCGAGGGCGTTATATGCTTGATTATAATCGCAAAAAGCACTATATTTGCAGTAACATGAAAGAGAACGACGACATATTTCATCTCACCGACAAGCAGCCCGAGCCCAAACGCGGCGCGCTGCTCATAGCCAAGCCAACGGTTGACGACACTTGTTTCAGCCGCTCGGTGATAGTGGCTGTGAACCACAGCGAGCGCGGTTCGATGGGTCTGATTGTGAACAAACCATCGGGGTTGACCCTCAACGATGCCATCGACGGACTGCTCACCGACGAAGAATTGCCGTTGTATCTCGGCGGACCGGTGAACACCGAACTGCTGTTTTACATCCACTCGTTGGGCGACGTAATCACCGATGCCAAGCCCATTGGCAACGGGCTGTATGTGGGCGGCAGTTACGACGCCATGAAAGCCTACATCAACAGCGGCGCACCGGTGAATGGCAATGTAAAATTCATGCTTGGCTATAGCGGCTGGACCGCCGGTCAGCTCAATGCCGAAATAGGCTTGAACGACTGGGCAGTGAACCTCGATGTCGACAGCAGAATCGTGCTCAGCAACCACACCGGAGATATGTGGCAGCAATTGGTGGCACGAATGGGCGAGCGATATAAGATGTGGCAAAACTGGCCATCAGACTTGAGTATGAACTGAGCGGCGCAAGAACAGGCGCAAAGGGGCACTATTTGTCAGTTCGTGAAAAGGCTCTAAGCATCACAGCATCTTCAAAGGTGCCGTTTCCGCACGACAACCAATCCTTCAACACCACCTCATCGGCAAACCCGGCACTACGGAACAATGCCAGAGCGGCAGCATTGCTGCAGCGCACCGTGCAATACACCTGGTGCAGATTCAATCGCCCGAAACAGTAGTTTTCCGTTGCAATGCGCACGGCAGTCTCACCCACCCCGCTACGGCGATGCTCGGCACCGACAAACACACCAATCTCAACGCGCGAGTTCATGGGGTCGAAGTTGAACACATCCACCATGCCCACCGGTTCGCCGGCAAGCATCACAACCATGCGCACCTCGTGGGTGGAATAGATGTCGCAATTATAGTTTTCCAAGTAACGCCACAGCGTGTTACGCGAAAACGGAGCCGAAGCATTGTTTGCCATCCACGCGTCAATCTCGTCTTCCCACCTGTGAATGATGCTGAAATCTTCGGGCTCAAGCGTCCGCAACTCCACATCGCCTATTTTGAGATATTTTGCCATAATAATTCCGTTGGTGTGTGTACTCAGGCATCGTTCGCCCCGAGCGATGCCCGCTGCAAAGTTAAGCAAACCTGCGGTATAAAGCAACCGCCCCCGATGACAATGTGGGCAATTGTCTCGCATAATTTTGCCAAACCCAACGGAAAGTATTACCTTTGACCCGGCTAAAAGCCATCAGTATATTAAGAAAACAATTATTTTTTATACCTAACCAAGCAAAAAACATACAATGGGAATTGTGATAGGAATCGACGTGGGCGGAAGCACCACAAAGATTGTAGGACTCAAGGGTGATGAAATTATCTCGCCGATGTTCATCACAGCCACCGACGCAGTGTCGTCGCTATTCGGGGCATTTGGCAAATACATCTACACCAACAAGATAGCGCTGAGCAACATCGACCATGTGATGATTACGGGCGTGGGAAGTGCCTACGTTGACGGCGACATCTACGGGTTGCCGACAAGCAAAGCCGACGAGTTTGAGAGCGACGGATTGGGCGCACACTTCGGCAGCCAATTAGAGAAACTGATAGTGGTAAGCATGGGCACAGGCACCACGCTGGTGCAGGTTGAAGGCAACAACATCCGCCACATTGGCGGCATAAGCATGGGCGGCGGCACCCTCATGGGATTGTCATCGCTGTTGCTCAAAACCACCAACATCGACACAATACAAAGCCTCGCCGAACAAGGCAACATAAAGAATGTGAACCTTCAAATCGAGGACATCTGCAAAAACGACATCGAAGGGCTTCCGCTCTACGCCACAGCATCGCTGTTTGGCAAGGCGAGCAACGCCCACCTCAGCGACGAGGACATAGCCATAGGCATCTACTATTTGGTGATACAAACCATAGGGTCGGCAGCTGTGCTGTCGGGGCTGAACAGCGGCATCAAAGACTTTGTGATGATAGGCAATCTGGCACAGATTCCGCAATGCCACACCATCTTCGAGATGATAGAAGGACTCTACGGTGTGCGCTTCCACATCCCGGAGTATGCCGAATTCCGCACTGCCATCGGCGCAGCCCTCTGCTACCGGAAAGCGCAGTGACATTGCTTCCGCCGGCGTTTGCCAACGATACCGGGCAACACCATCGGCATAAAATGAAAACTACAAGCCCCACATTGGCGCAGAACGTCGGTGTGGGGCTTGCTATGTAAATTCTACTCGCCCGAGGCGGGTGTATTATGTGCAAATCAGAAATGGCTTGAGCCGTCGAAGCAGTGAGTGCACACTTTGCACTTGGGCAATCCGATGGCTTTGATGAGTGTCTCGATGGTGTTGAACTTGAGCGATGTGAGGTTAAGGCGCTTGCGCATTTCCTCCACCATTGCAAGATACTCAGGCGAATTGGTGGTGGCATAGCGTTCGAGCTTTGCATTTGGGTCGCCTTCGAGGTCCTGAATCACCTTGCGGGTCATAAGTTCCATATCGCTCTTCGATGAGGTGAAATTGATATATCGGCAACCGTACACCAGCGGCGGGCAAGCGATGCGCATGTGCACCTCGCGAGCGCCGTAGTCGAACAGAATCTTCACATTGTCGCGCAACTGGGTGCCGCGCACAATCGAGTCGTCGCAGAACAGCATACGTTTTCCTTCGAGCATTGCGCGGTTGGGTATAAGTTTCATCTTAGCCACAAGGTCGCGCATCGACTGGTTAGAAGGAGTGAAACTCCGAGGCCAGGTGGGCGTGTACTTCGATATTGCGCGGTGATATGGCACGCCTTTACCCTCGGCATAACCCAAAGCCATGCCCACACCGCTATCGGGGATGCCGCAACAGCAATCCACCTCCGAGGTGTCGGTCTTGCCCATCTCGTAGCCGCTAAGGAATCGCACTTCCTCCACGTTGCGGCCCTCGTAGCACGATGTCGGGAATCCGTAGTACACCCATAGGAACGAGCAAATCTGCATCTCCTCGCCCGGCTTGCGCAAGGTGGTGACACCGTCGGCAGTAACGTGTACTATCTCGCCCGGACCCAAGTAGCTATGAATCTCATAATCGAGGTTAGGGAAGCTCGTCGACTCGCTCGACACAGCGTAGCCATCTTCCTTCTTGCCCACAACAATAGGTGTGCGGCCAAGTTTGTCGCGCGCAGCAATGATGCCGTTCTCGGTGAGCAGCAGCAACGAGCACGAGCCCTTGACCTTGTTGAAGACGTTTTCGATGCCCTCAACTATCGACTTGCCCTGAATGATGAGCATAGCCACAAGCTCGGTGGGATTGGTGTTGCCCGACGACAGTTCGGCAAAATGCATGTTGGCATCAAGCAATTCGCGCTCCAGCTCGTCGATGTTAGTGATTTTTGCTACAGTGACAATGGCAAACTTGCCCAGATGCGAATTGAAAACAATAGGCTGCGGGTCGGTGTCGCTGATAATTCCAATACCTGAATTTCCAGTGAATTTACTCAGTCCGCTCTCGAATTTTGTTCGGAAATAACTGCTCTCAAGGTTGTGGATGGTGCGGTTGAAACGTCGTTCGTCGGCATCGTAGGTAGCCATACCGCCTCGTCTTGTGCCGAGATGCGAATTATAGTCCGTGCCGTAAAACAAATCAGTTACGCAACTCGATTTTTTTACAGTACCAAAAAAGCCTCCCATAAATGAAAATGTAAGTTATATTGTTTTGAATTTTTTTGACGCACAAAATTACTGCCATTTTTTGAAAACAACAAAACCTCAAGCCATTTTTTCTGTCTGTAGAGTCAAATGGCAAGTGCTGCAGAGTCCAACAGCAAATGCAAAATTAGTAAGAGTTCTTGAAGGAACAATTTTTAGGAGTGTCAAAGTTTGATTATTTGCGGGGACGAGCATTGAATTTCTTTTGGATTCTTCAGAATTTGCAAAGTCCGGTGCAGCTTTGGGTATCAATTATGCCTACTCATTGACTGACAAAGAAATAGTCAACCATCAAGGTGATTGTTGAGCAAATTTTGCGTAACTTCATAGAAAAAAACTGCACAGGGTACCTGTGCAGTTTTACCTGGGAAATTCATCGCCGATATAAGCGATTCTGATTATTTTTTATAAAGCAATTTTTACGACCTTTTCGCCGACCTTAACGACATAAATGCCGCTTGTAAGTGTGATTTCAGCATCATTTCCGCTGTATGCCTTTGCACCTGATATGCTGTAAACATCAATTTGCTGATTACTTCTGTTTACTATCGCACCATTTTCTACAGAAATTCCACTTTCATCAACAGTCACCATTTCAGCATCGCTGGTATTCAGGAAATCCTTCCATTGCTCTGCGGCTTTGTATTGGTTAATAGATTGGTCCGGAACCACCAAATTGCATGTTAATTTATTAACATTATAAAAAACATCAGAGCCAAGAGACGGCGGCGTTACGGCATAGCACCTTAATAAATTCAAGCCACTGCAATACCAAAATGCACGTTCACCAATAGAAGTGACGATTGGGGATAATAGTATTCTTGCATCCAAACATAAGTGTGTTGGTTGCTGACTCTACAATAGCATTGCAATTATTTCTTGAATCATACACTGTATTTCCACTTTACACAACAATGGTCGTCAAGCCACTGCATACATAAGTATTTGTATATCATTTTATATCAATTGTTTACGTGTTAAACGGTAGAAAAGTGAAGACGTAGATTCTGTGAGCGATAAAAATGTCGAAGATTTAACACTTTTAACTTTATGAAACCACAAAAACACCAAAATGTGCAGAATTTGAGTTGTTATTATGGCTTATAGTGGATGATTCCTTCGATGGAGATTATAAACTGCGACGGTCTGGCGCAGTTTTACTTTGAACAACCTACTGGCTTTGGGGTATAAGTTTGAGGACGATGATAATACCATATTTGTATTGCGCGCGTGAGAATACGTCAAGAGGGGAATCGCGAACTATTACCAATTCAGTCGTGTTGCTGAAGTGAAAGAGAAGGAATGAGCTATCGGATAACTACTTCGGAGCATAAACTGGTGCTATTTGCTATCTCGGCATCTATTTTATAGTTAAATATACATAAAATCGTATTGTAATTACGAAAATGAATGATATATATGGCGTCCATTTCAAAAATTATTTGTATTTTTGTAGTAAAATTACGATAATAGATAAAATATTGCAATATGATACGAGATTTTTGGGTAAAGAACTATCTTTCCATTCGCGACAAGCAGGAA
>JBJECX010000031.1:0-12229 GCA_051871535.1 Muribaculaceae bacterium
ACGAGGTGTTCCGTCTGTTGGTCATGCCAAAGTCTGATGCGACAGTCGAAATTGGAGGCTGTATTCCATTTGTGCTCACTAAAGATGAGCCAACAGAAATGCATGTGTCATTCTATGCCAATGGCACCCGATATGACTATGATGTCAAGTTCAACAGCAAGCACATTCTGAATGAAGCCTTGTACTATTACCCAAATAAATCGAAATCGCTGTTCTATGAGCGTAGTTTTGTGGGCGAGAATGTGCAGGCAGACATCAAGTTTGGTGCGAGTCTCAAACTTCAGGTCAAGACGCAGGAAAGCATCCGCGAGAACACCTTGAACAACCACAGCGTGCTGTCCGTTTGCCGAAAGGCAGCCTTGAAAGAAGACATAGCTCCATTCAACACGCTTCATGCTTGGATTATGTCCAATTATCACGATGTAGCTGGTGATGTAGAAAAGGGACTTGTTGAAATCTTGAAGGATGCCTACAGCAATCCAAAGAAGCGTAAGTTCTATAACACCATGCTTCAGAAGGCCGACTTGAACATTCTGGAATATCGTCCTGTTGTAGAAGACCGCATTGTACCCAATGATTTCCGCGAGCGCATCCAGAAGGAGAATATCCCAGAGGAGATGAAAGAGGTCCTACTGAAGCCTACCACAGATTCCATCACCTTCTTGAACCATTCCGACAATGGCAATTTTGACATTCCTCTCCGATGGCAGTCAAAGGGTACGCAGAAGTACATCCGTATATTGGATGCCTTGTATGACTTGATAACGAGTCCTCACGTGTACTATCTTGATGAACTGGGCGAGGACTTGCACAACGACCTGCTGTACTACTATCTCAATGTCTTTATCTTCAACTCCGACAAGTCGCAGCTGGTTATCACGAGTCAGGAGACCACTCTTCTGTCGCAAGACATGATTAACGAGAACAGAGGTGTCGTGTGGTTCGTCGAGAAGAACAAGGAGACTGCTTCTTCCGAATATGCACGTGGCGACTCCTTCGGTTTGCACAAGAATCTCTCGCTTTACAATTCATACCGCATTGGTAGATTAGGAGCCAAACCAGAACTTGGTAGTATCTTTATAAATCTTGAGGACTGATATGGGAAAGCTACGACAGACAGCACTCATCTTGGGTGAAGGGCCAACGGAGTTCTTCTATTTCAAGTCCCTATGCGACGTATTCAAGCGTCTGACCATCAAGCCTGACTATCCGAAACATACCAATATAAAGGAACTAGATGCCAAGATAGCAGAGGGTGTGGCAATGGGTTATAGCCATATCTCCTGCATTATCGACATGGACACGAAGGACAAGGAACCAGAGCGTTCACAATATCAGAAGCTAAAGGCGAAATATGCGAAGCCCATCAACAAACCTAAGAAAGGTATCTACTGCGAGGTAGAGTTCTTTGAAACTCACCGCTGCACAGAACTGTTCTTTCTCTATTATTTCCGATACACCTCTCGTCCATACGATGAGCAGGAGCCATTACTCAAAGACCTCAACCAATACGTCGAGTATCGGAAAACGATAGAGTTCTTCATCAAAACCAAAGGACTTCACGGTTACTTCGAACGCAATGGTGGCAGTCTTGAAAAAGCTATCGCCAATGCCAATCGCTCAATGGATGAGAAGCTGAAGGATGGTAGAGATTATACTTACTCGGAGTTAGGAAGACTTATGGAAAATTTAAATAGTTTAGTGTGCAAATGAATTAAAAAAATAAAAGCATATGAGTTTTTTTGTAGAAAGAATTATCATCAAAAATCGAGCTCCGTTCGAGAGTGTTGATTTGACTTTCAAAGATCAGTCAATCTCAGTATTGACAGCTTTCAATGGGAAAGGTAAGACAACTATCTTATCCTACATTGTTGATGCGTGGGTAGAATTGACAAAGAGAATATACTCCAAGACGTTTGAAGGTAGAGAGAATAGTTATTATCGTGTTTCAAGCCCTCTCTATGACATCATGAGAGGAATGCCTTCGTTGGTGTATATCCGTTTTAAGTATAATGATTCCAACATAGATTATTTGGATAGTCGCAATGGTGGCACTATAGAATGGTATGAAGAGACCGTTCCAATGGCTGATAGAATAAAATATAGCGAAATAAAGTCAAACATTGAGAATGGGAAAGCTTTTAAACAAGTATCTCCTTCATATACGAAGGAAGAATCCATTAGATCTATTTTTGATAATAACTTATGCACATATTTTCCTTCTTATCGTTTTGAACTGCCTAATTTCTTAAATGAGGTTTTTCAATGTGATATTCTTCATAAATTAAATGCTGAATACAATGGATACTTAAACAATCCGTTGGAAGTTACATCTGACATTCAAAATATTGCAAATTGGATATTGGATGTAGTATTAGACCAAGAGGTGAATTCACAAGAGGTAACGCTTCCAAATGGCGAAACGGCAAAAATAACTGCACCAGAACAAATTATTTGGATAAATACAAAAAAAGTTTTGGAATGTGCTCTAATTTCGAAATTCCCAAATAGAAATGTTAGATTCGGCATTGGAAGAAGAAACAATAGTGGCTCTCGTCTCTCTATTATGGAAATAGTTAAAGATGGAAATGACAGACAATACTGTCCCACATTATTTAGTCTTTCTTCAGGAGAACTTTCGATTATTGCTATTTTTGCAGAAATACTCAGACAAGGAGATGTTACTTTTGGAATGATTCCAATGGAGCAATTCCATGGTATTGTACTTATTGATGAGGTAGACAAACATCTTCACATTCAACTTCAGAAAGAAGTACTTCCTTTGCTGTTTAATTTATTCCCCAACATCCAGTTCATAGTAAGTAGCCACTCTCCATTCTTGAATATGGGTTTAGCAGATGTATCATTGGATAGAACTGTTATATATGATCTTGACAATAACGGTATTGAATCAAATGCAACAACAAATAAAGTATACGAGAATGCATACTTGTCATTTCTTCAAGAAAAAAACAAGTATGCAGAAATGTACCGTCAGTTAGCTGTAGAAATTGAACAAAACAAAAAACCTCTTATTATTACAGAAGGAAAAACTGATGCAAAGCACTTGAAAGCAGCTTTGTCTAGATTGGGAATTACAGATATAAATGTTGATTTCTTTGATCCTAGTAGTTTACAATGGGGTGATTCACAGCTAAAATCAATGCTGAATCATCTGTGTACATTTAAACAAACTCGACGGATAATAGGAATGTTTGACAGAGATTCTGAGGAATATATTAACTATACTTCCAATGATGAATATTTGTATAGAAATCTCGGGAATAATGTTTATGTTTTTGCTATACCATTAGTTAATGAATCTGAATATGGAGATAAAATTTCTATTGAGCACTATTATAGTCGAAAGGACATCCAAATGTTGGATGAAAATGGTAGAAGGCTATTTCTTGGAGATGAATTCTATACTTCTGGAAACAGTAAGGATGGACGATATCAAACGAAAATAAGTAAGATTCAAAATAAGGTTTTAGTAAATGGTATAATTGACGAGAAAGTATATGAAACTAGTGACTTAGAGCATAAGAATTCCGTTGCACGCACAAAGGATTCATTTGCAGAAGATATATTGAATAATGTTGAATACACCCGAAATATGGATTTTACAAATTTCAATAAGATATTTGATGTCATTCGTCAGATCATAGCTATAGCGTAAAAAATTAGACAAAGCGCTAACGCTTGAAATGACGAAAGGTAGAGCCTGATTTCCAACCTTGAACAAGCTGGTTATAAACAACGTAACAAGTTATGTATCAACTTTGGCTAAATATAGGAGCATGTTCGCATAAGGTAGTAACCTGTTAATGAAATAATACAAAACAAAATGAATCTTCCAAAATTTCCACAAACATCAACAAACGAAAGAGTTGGAGTAATGCGTGTAGCAACAATTCTTACAGAAGTGACGCAATTAGGGATGCTGATTGATGTCAAGCCATAGCAATTGTAAAATGCATAATCACCAATAGAAGTGACGGAATTGGGGATGCTGATTGATGTCAAGCCACTGCAATAGGAAAATGCAAATTTACCAATAGAAGTGACGTAATAAGTATTGCCTGAATACGTCACAGAGGAGGGAATCACTACATTTCCCGAATATTCGTCAGAATATTCATAATAAGAATTACCTCTATAAGTCACGGTAACACTTGTTTAATTCGCATTTTTGTTGTAATAAATACCATCAACTTCAAAGTCATGTGCATACGAAATGAGGAATGTCGCTATAAAAAAATAGCCCCGTCGTAGAAAACTTTAGTTTACCCATAATTTTAATAGTTAACAAATGAAATCACAAAAATATTAAATAAAATTGATATGACAAATGATATAATTGATAAAATGGCAGCATTTCATAACGCGGCATAGCCGATTGGTCACTCAAACATTCGCTCCATGAACAGCAGCGTGAGAAAGCCAAGCAACAAGGCATAGGTGGCTTGCTTCTGATAGCCGTGTGCATGGGTTTCGGGAATCATCTCGTCGCTCACCACATAGAGCATTGCACCTCCGGCAAAAGCCAACAGCATGGGCAACATAGCCTGCGAGATGGCGCCAAGTGCATAACCGAGAATCACGCCCACAATTTCAAGCAACCCGATGGCTGTGGATATCGCAAAGGTGCGAAACGGCTTCACCCCGGCAAGCAACAGCGGCGAAATCACCACCATACCTTCGGGAATGTTCTGCAGCGAGATGCCAAGCGTCACCGCCCAGGCATTGCCCAGGTCGGCAGTGTTGTTGAATCCCACACCTGCCGCCATGCCTTCGGGCAACTTGTGTATGGCAATAGCCATCACAAACAGCATGATGCGGTTGATGCTGCTGTTTTGGCGGTGCTGTTCCGGCTCGATGCCGGTGATGTGATGCAGGTGAGGCGTAGCATAGTCGAGCACATTAAGGAACAGCGCTCCGAGCATCACGCCCGCAATCACCACCCACCACTGCTGCGGCGGGCATAGTTCGGCAGCAGGCACAATCAGTCCCAGCACCGACGCACCAAGCATCACACCGGCGCAATAACCCAATATGGTGTCGTTCCAGTTGTGCGGCAGCCGCTTGATGGCAAAGCCTAAAACCGAGCCGAACATTGAAGCCAGGCACAATGCCAAGGCACTAATCAATATGTTTGTCATAACAATGTCGTTTAAGTATTCACGATGCAAAATTACATCAATTCGGCACTCCGAACAAATAATTCTGCCGGCTCTTTTAACCTAATAATTCAATTATTTAACTAACTAAACGCGATTCGTTTTCGTATCTCAACGATTATTGGTAACTTTGTGGCGCTATGTTAGAAGAAGAAAACTATAACCAATCGGCAAATCCGGTGCAGCTGGCTGCCAGCTACGGGCTGTGGTTCGGACTATACTTGTCGGGGCTGTTCATGATGTTTGTTGGCAGCGACAGCAGCACACTCATGTCGCTGGTGGCACTCGCTATGATTCTGCTGTGCCCCGTGGTGGTGCTGCGCATGCTGCGAAGCGCCTATCTGCGCAACCCGGCAGCCACCGACTTCGTAAGGCTGTGGAGCATTGGCGTAATGATTTTCTTTTTCGGGTCGCTCATTTGCGCCCTTGTCACCGTGGTGTGGATTCAGTTTCTGCATCCCGGTTTTCTCTACGAAAAGGCGCAGGAAGCCGTCGACATCTATCGCACCGTGCCCGAGCTGGCAGGCAGCGATGTGGTGAACGCCCTGCAAAGCGCCATCAACAAAGGCGAACTGCCCACACCCATCGAGTTTGCAACGCAAATGGGCTGGACCACGGTGATGCTCGGCTCGGTGGTGTCGCTGCCAATGGCTTTTGTGGCACGGCTGGGAGTCAGGCGACAACAATAGGCTGTTACTTTTTTGTAAACACAATACAACCCCACTACAATAAAAAACAATAATTTTTTCACGATTATGGACATATCAGTAGTAGTACCTCTATATAACGAAGCCGAATCGCTGCCCGAATTGGCAGCCTGGATTGAACGCGTGATGAAAGAACACGGGTTCAGCTACGAAGTGCTGTTTGTGAACGACGGCAGCACCGACGATTCGTGGAACGTGATTAAAAGCCTGTCGGAAAAGAATCCGGCACTGAAGGGCGTGAGCTTCCGCCGCAACTACGGCAAAAGCCCAGCGCTGAACACCGGTTTCGAGCGCGTGCAAGGCGACGTGGTGATTACGATGGACGCCGACCTGCAGGACAGCCCCGACGAAATACCTGAACTTTACCGAATGATTACCGAGGACGGCTACGACCTGGTGTCGGGTTGGAAGAAAAAACGCTACGACCCGCTATCGAAAACCATCCCAACCAAGCTGTTCAACGCCACCGCCCGCAAAGTGAGCGGCATACACAACCTGCACGACTTTAACTGCGGCCTCAAGGCTTATCGCCGCGAGGTGGTGAAGCACATCGAGGTATACGGCGACATGCACCGCTATGTGCCCTACCTTGCCAAGAATGCAGGATTCGGCAAAATCGGCGAAAAAGTGGTGCACCATCAGGCACGCAAATACGGCACGACAAAGTTCGGACTCGACCGCTTTGTGAACGGCTATCTCGACCTCATCACACTGTGGTTCATGTCGAAGTTCGGCGTCAAGCCAATGCACTTCTTCGGCTTGATTGGCAGCCTGATGTTCGTGCTGGGATTCCTTTCGGCAATAGTGGTTGGCGGAATGAAGCTCTACAACATGTGGTCGGGCAACGCCTATAACCTCGTCACCGATTCGCCTTATTTCTACATCGCTCTCACGCTCATGATACTGGGCACGCAGCTTTTCCTCACCGGCTTTGTGGGCGAACTTATTGCGCGCAATTCCCAGGAACGAAACCACTACGAGATTAACGAAGAACTGAAGTGATGCAAGCATTTCGTATGAGAATATTGCCTATGATGCTTGGCATTGCAGCAGCGGCTGCCATGTTGCTCTCGTGCGCCGGCGACGGCTGCACCAGCGGCACCGCCAGCACACCGCAAGTGGGCTTCTACTCGTCGTCGACCCTGAAAGCCATCGCTGTCGACAGCCTCACCGTCTACGGCATCGGTGCCCCGGGCGATAGCTTGCTGCTCAACTGCGGCAGAGCGATAAGCAGCCTTGAGTTGCCGTTGCGCCTCGCCACCGGCAATGTGCAGTTTGTGCTACACTACAACCAAAAAGCCATCAGCGATGTGCGCTACAACGACACCATCACCCTCGCCTACGACGCCAAACCATGGTTCGAGTCGGACGAATGTGGCGTGTTCTACGTTTTCGACATCACCAGCCACAAGTGCACTAACCACCTCATCGACAGCATGGCAGTGCCTAACCCGCACGTCAGCAATCTTGGCATTGAAACGGTGAAACTGTATTTTAGAACGCAAGAATGAAACCATACATCTACATATTGCTTGCCCTGATGATGTGCGCATGGGCTGACAACGCTGCCGCCCAATCGGCCAACAAGCGCTACGTTACGCCCGTGGAGGTGAAAACCAACCGCACCCTGCTGCCTCGCAAAGGCGAAAAACTGAAGTATATCGAACGCGACTCGCTCACGCTCGACAGCCTGCGCCGCGACAGCATAGCAAAAATCTATCCGCACTACCCCATCGTCACCGACATCACACTGGGTGCCGGCATTGGCGACGCCGTGGGCAAGATATTTGGTCAGAGCTACAGCAGTTTCGACGTGTCTGCTTCGATTAATATGTGGAACCGCCTGTCGCCCATCGTGGAACTGGGCGTGGGATGGGCTAATTCGACGCCCGAAGAACTCAACTACACCTACAAAGGCAAACTTGCGCCGTATGCCAAAATCGGTGCCAACTACAACTTTATGTTCAAGAGCCACCCCGACTACCAACTGTTTTTCGGCATACGGGCTGCTTACTCCACTTTCAGCTACGACATCACAAACATCAGCCTGTCAAACGGTTACTGGGGCGAGAACCAAACCATCGACCTGTCCAACCAAAAGTCGCACGCCATGTGGGGCGAAATGATGCTGGGCTTGAAGGTAAAACTTTGGCAAAACATCTCTGCCGGATGGACGGTGAAATATCACCACGTGTTTTCCTACAAGAAAAACCCCAACGGCGACCCGTGGTTTATTCCCGGATTCGGCTCACGCAACTCAAAGCTGGCAGTGGGATTATCGGTGTACTACACCCTGCCCACCTCGCGAAAAAAGTGGCCTAAGATTGACGAAAACGGCAAACTTATCGACATCAACAAGCCATACGGCGACGACTCCGACTCGACTGCCGTGAGCTCGCCCGACTCCACAGCTGTTGCCAAACCCCTCTCGGCGCCTAAGAAATCCGGCGTTTCGGGTGAATCAAACCCATCCGACCCCTCAGGCAACACCACCATAAAACAATTGCCCGAACCTCAAAAGAAGTCGGGCAAATCGGTTAGCGTAGAGAAAGGCATCGCCGTGATTGCGGAAGAACAGCAGCAGGCGCAACAGGAAAAAGAATAACCCCACCTGTCACCTTATTACAGACAACCTGCCACTTGCGCAAGAAATCCTGCCTGAAGCACACACGCGCGCTTCACCAATTGAATTTCTTTGTTCGTATGTGGCAATACGGCTCGCCACCGGTTTTGTCGTAATAGTGCTGATGATACTCCTCGGCACGCCAAAAGCGCTGCCGAGGGCGCAACACGGTGTTCACCTCGTAGCCGCGACTTCGCAAATCGGCAATCACCTCCTCGGCAACTGCACGCTGATGCTCGTCGGCATAGAATATTTCACTACGATATTGTGGACCCAAGTCAGGACCGATGCCATCGGTCTGCGCCGGGTCGTGAATCTCAAAAAACACGCGGCATAGCGTCATATAATCCACTCGTTGGGCATCGTAAGTCACCTCAATGGCCTCGACGTGATGAGTGCGATGCGCTTTCACCTCGGCATACGTGGGGCTTTCCTCGGAGCCGCCGGTATACCCCACCTCTGTGGCAACAACGCCCTCGATGCGCTGCATCTGATGTTGCACACCCCAGAAACATCCTGCCGCAAATATTGCTTTCTCTTCTGCCATATCTCCTATGCAAATGCTGTTCCTTTTGTTTTACTCCTCGGCTTCTTTCATCTGCCGGAGGGCAGTGGCAAGCTGGTCGGGGCACGACGTAGATTTGGCACCGCAACGTATGCCCTCGAGGCGGGCAATCACATCGTCGACGGGCATATCCTTGATGAGGCTGCAAATGCCTTGCAGGTTGCCGTTGCAGCCGCCGTAAAACTTCACGTCCTTAACTTTGCCGTCCTCAGTTTCAATATCAAATGCTTGGCAGCAAGTGCCTTGAGTCATATACGTTGTCTTCATCGTTATCGCTGTTATTCTTTGTTGTCGGAAAAACATGGTCTGCCAAAGCATTTCCACGCCAGGCAGACCCATAAAACTATTTTATAAAAAAACTTTTGCCTAAATATGTCAATACCGTGAGCGAGAGGCATATCGCACAACTGCTCACTTCTTGCAACAGCAGCAAGGCTTCAATTGCTTGAAGAAGTCGTTGCCCTTGTCGTCGACAAGGATGAATGCCGGGAAGTCCTCAACGGTAATCTTCCAGATGGCTTCCATGCCCAATTCGGGATATTCAACACATTCGATGCTCTTGATTGAGCTTTGCGAAAGCACTGCAGCCACGCCACCTATTGTGCCCAGATAGAAACCGCCGTGTTTCTTGCAAGCGTCGGTAACTTCCTGTCCGCGGTTGCCCTTGGCAATCATCACAAGACTTGCACCATTGGCTTGGAACTCATCGACATACGGGTCCATGCGGTTGGCTGTAGTCGGACCCATTGAGCCGCAAGGATAACCTTCAGGAGTCTTGGCAGGACCGGCATACAGAATCGGGTGATTCTTGAAATAGTCAGGCATACCCTCGCCGGCATCGAGGCGGGCTTTCAGCTTGGCGTGAGCAATGTCGCGAGCCACAATGATTGTACCCTTGAGGTTGACGCGAGTCGATACAGGATATTTGGTGAGTTCCTCGCGAACAGCGTCGATGCCCTTGTCGAGGTCGATTTCGATGCCCTTGGCACCCTCACCCGGACGGCGAAGCTCCTCAGGAATCAGTTCGGTTGGGTTGGAGTCGAGTTTTTCAATCCACACACCGTCCTTGTTAATCTTGCACTTGATGTTACGGTCGGCAGAACAACTTACACCCATACCGATTGGGCAGCTTGCACCGTGACGCGGCAAGCGAACCACGCGAATGTCGTGAGCCAGATATTTGCCACCGAATTGTGCGCCCAACCCTATCTTATATGCTTCCTCAAGCAACTTGTTTTCGAGGTCGATATCGCGGAATGCACGGCCGGTTTCGTCGCCGGTGGTAGGCAGATTGTCGTAGTACTTAATGCTGGCAAGCTTCACTGTGAGCAGATTCTTTTCAGCCGAAGTGCCGCCAATCACAAATGCGATGTGGTAAGGCGGACAAGCAGCAGTGCCCAAAGTCTTCATCTTTTCCACCAGGAACGGAAGCAGAGTGCCCTCGTTTTGGATAGTGGCTTTGGTCATTGGATAGAAATAAGTCTTGTTGGCAGAGCCACCGCCCTTTGCCACCATCACAAAGCGATACTCGTCGCCCTCAACGGCTTCAATGTCGATTTGCGCAGGCAGGTTGCAACGAGTGTTCACCTCGTCGTACATGTTCAGCGGAGCGTTTTGCGAGTAGCGCAGGTTGTCCTGAGTGTAGGTGTTGAACACGCCCAGCGACAAGGCTTCCTCATCCTCAAAGTCGGTCCACACACGCTGCCCCTTTTCGCCATGGATGATGGCAGTGCCGGTGTCCTGGCAGAAAGGCAGAACGCCCTTGGCTGCAGTCTCGGCATTGCGCAGGAATTGCAGAGCCACATACTTGTCGTTCTCCGATGCCTCCGGGTCGGTGAGAATCTTTGCCACTTGCTCGTTGTGCGCACGGCGAAGCATAAATTCCACATCGTGGAACGCCTGCTGTGCCAACATTGTCAGAGCCTCTTTTTCTACTTTCAGAATGGTTTTACCTTCAAACTCGCCAGTCGACACATGGTCCTTGGTGAGCAAATAATATTCAGTATCATCCTTGCCCAACTGGAACATAGGAGCATACTTAAATTCAGGAGTTTTTGCCATGATTTAGTTATTATAAAGTTACGTTATTTCCATCGTTATGTGCGCAGATGCAGCCTCAACTCAAGTTGATATATGCCGGATTCAGGCAACTGCACGACGCTTCGGCACTGCCGCCCGCCGTGCCCCTTTTGCCAAGCCACAGCCACGCCGCATTCTCTTCACAAAAATAGCAAACTTTCCACACCTACGAAAATTTTTCCCCCGCAAAATATCAAATCCTCACCCTATTAATTGTGTGGGGCAAAAATATTCTCATAATGATATTTCAAGAATGCTTTATCGGGACAATGCTCAATTGGCAGTGTCAATCGCAAATTGTCGATAGAGGCAAAAAACTCATTAAAATATTCTCTATTGCTTCGTTGTTTTAATTCATACGACAATTTCACACGATAGTCATCGTCAATCGTAATCAAACCTTTATCAAACAATTTGTCGTAAAGCGGCGAAAGGCAAATGCCATTCTCGGGATTTAGACGATTTAAAGCATCTTCTGCCCAAGGCACAATATGGCTGGCAACAAGTATTTCACGAATATCGATACCAGAAATAGCGCACATATTCTGATAATTGGCCAAAATCATATTTCTGAACGCTTGTTGATTGATTCGCACTTTAACAATTGTTTGCTTTTCTTTGCCTTCAAAATCTGATTCTTTTAAATCTAAAGCCTTCTCAATTGGCACATTATGCAACTGCGACAAAATACGCTGCTCTTCGAAAAACAAGGTTTCCCTATTATTGGCAAATTCATCCCAATAAGGTTTACATACCCTCTCGCTGCCAGGCATACCTTTACGACCTGATGCAATAATATATGGGTCGCAGGCTGCGAAATTACCCAACCGAATGGCAACAGAGTTAGGGCTTCTACCCATCAACTCGGCCAAGGCTTCTACCTCTGGGGTCGTGTCATTCATTCGTCCAAAAGGTATTTTAAAATACAATGCAAGAGCAAGTATCATTTCGTCTCTTGTCCACAATCGTCCTTTTGCCATAACTTATCTATTATTTTACATGTTATCAGCGGATTGGGCGAGGGATTGCCAGAGGTTGTCGGGCGGAACCGGGGCAGTGACCAAGATTGTCTCGC
>JBJECX010000031.1:12329-135588 GCA_051871535.1 Muribaculaceae bacterium
AGGGATTGCCAGAGGTTGTCGGGCGGAACCGGGGCAGTGACCAAGATTGTCTCGCCGCTTACAGGGTGTACGAATTCAATGCGGTGGCTCTGCAGCGAGATGCCACCGTCGGGGTTGCTGCGCTGCGCCCCATATTTCAAGTCGCCCTTGATGGGGCAACCGATGGCAGAGAGTTGCACGCGAATCTGGTGCTTTCGGCCGGTGAGCAGGTTCACCTCCAGCAGATGGTAGTTGTCGCTGTGCGCCACGATGCGGTATTTCAGCACAGCCTTCAAGCTGTCGGGCTTGGGCGTATTCCACGCTCGCGACTTGTTGATGCGCTCGTTGGTGGTGATGTAGTGGGTGAGGGTGTCCTCGGGTTTGGGCGGGCAGTTTTTCACTATGGCCCAATAGGTCTTTTTCACCTTGCCCTCGCGGAACAGCTGGTTCATGCGCGATAGTCCCTTTCCGGTTTTGGCAAACACCACAAGCCCGCACACCGGGCGGTCGATGCGATGCGTAACGCCACAAAACACGTTACCCGGTTTGTTGTACTTGACCTTGAGCCATTGTTTGAGCGTCTCCACCAACGGCTCGTCGCCGGTCTTGTCGCCTTGCACTATCTCGCCCACTGCCTTATTTACTATAATAATGTGATTGTCTTCGTATACTACTTCCATTGTGCTGTAAGGGTGTATGCTTTGAAAAAATCTTGCAAAACACGGCGGCAACATCAGCCTGCCATGCCTCACCACAAAATTACAACCTTTGAGGCTCAAACACAAGAAAAAGCCACGTCATAAGTGAAAATGTGCCGAAAAATGCCGAAAAATTATGCTTTAAAACATTTTTTCGTGAAAAAAGTTTGCATAATCAAAAATAGTTAGTACCTTTGCACTCGCAATCGCGGGATAGAGCAGTGGTAGCTCGTCAGGCTCATAACCTGAAGGTCGGTGGTTCGACTCCATCTCCCGCCACTAATAATGGAAGTTCAGAGGTGTTCTGAGCTTCCTTTTTTGTAGGCAGGAATTCAATGGCGTGCCGGCAACCGCCTCACCCTAAGGGCGCACCTATGGCTCCGCGTCGGCTTACCCACCTGCACACCACACTTGGGGCGCACAAAAAAATGCGCTGAGGCTTATGCCATCTACACAGGCATAGGGTCTAAGTATTTGTGTATATGGATATTTTTGAGTAATTTCGCAACGTAAAACTAACGAAGTGATTAATCGGACTACTGCTTATGGTGTCAAAGACAAGAGAAAAACTCATTGAGGTGGCGCGCCAGTTGTTTGCACACAAAGGCGTTGAAAACACCACGATGAACGACATAGCCTCGGCCTCCGAAAAAGGTCGACGCACCATCTACACCTACTTCAAGAGCAAGCGCGACATCTACAACGCCGTGGTGAAAAACGAGAGTGAGCTGATAGTGGAGCGCCTGAGCAACATTCCGGCACAAAGCCTCTCGCCCGAGGAAAAACTCATGAACTTCATATTCGTGCGCTTCGACGCCATCAAAGAGCTGGTGACACGCAACGGCTCGCTGCGCGCCGGATTTTTCCGCGATGTGCGCAAAGTGGAACGTGCACGCCGCGGCACCCTCAATCAGGAATGTTCGATATTGAAGGACATACTCAGCGAAGGCGTTGACAAGGGCGTATTCTCAATCAAACACATCGACAAGACAGCCAAGGTGATGCTGCTGTGCCTGCAAGGCATGGATGTGCCTTATGTGCGCGACAGCTTTGCCGAGATGGACATAGAAAAGAACAAGCTTCGCGAATACATTCAGGACTTCATCCTCTTTGGCATTACGGCAAAAAGCAACACTCTACCAGCCGCCAAGCCCGAAAGCAAGGAGTCCGGACAAAACTGACAACAATACTCAACAAAATATTTTTTTTAAACAGAATTTTAAGAAAGATGAAATTATTAGAAGGAAAAGTTGCACTCGTAACAGGTGCTGCACGCGGTATCGGTAAGGCTATCGCATTGAAATTTGCTGCTGAAGGCGCTGACGTTGCTTTCACCGACCTCGTAATCGACGAAAACGGCAAAGCCACTGAAGCAGAAATCGCTGCTCTGGGCGTGAAAGCAAAAGGCTATGCTTCGAACGCTGCAAACTTCGACGAAACCCACACCGTGGTTGAACAAATAAAGGCTGACTTCGGCCACATCGACATCCTCGTTAACAACGCAGGCATCACCAAGGACGGCTTGATGATGCGCATGACCGAGGCTCAATGGGATGCAGTGATTGCCGTTAACCTCAAGTCGGCATTCAACTTCATCCACGCTTGTCTGCCAATTATGATGCGTCAACGCAGCGGCTCAATCATCAACATGGCATCGGTGGTGGGCGTTCACGGCAACGCCGGTCAAGCCAACTACGCTTCGTCGAAGGCCGGACTTATCGCTCTGGCCAAGAGCATCGCACAGGAAGTGGGCTCGCGTGGCATCCGCGCCAACGCCATCGCCCCGGGCTTCATCGAAACTGCCATGACTGCTGCTCTGCCCGAAGAAGTGCGCAAAGAATGGTGCCAGAAAATTCCATTGCGCCGCGGCGGCCAAGTGGAAGACATCGCAAACGTTGCCACATTCTTGGCAAGCGACATGTCGTCGTACGTTTCGGGTCAAGTTATCCAAGTTGACGGTGGCATGAACATGTAATCAACCACATAGGCAAACACGCCGAAAAGGCTGACATATTCATCCTACAATAACAGCGAAGGCTGTGTACACACCCGCCACCCGGCAGCAAAGTGTACACAGCCTTCCGATTTTTTCATCATCGAGAAACGGCTCTTCGTCGCGAGGGAAATTTTTCTCGCCTTCTTCGGCAGTCATTATCGAAAATATACTTAAATTTGTAACGTTAAACTTTAACTTATTAATTAATATTATGAGGAGACTTGTTTTTTTAGTGTTTATAATCGCTTTCAGTGTTGCGATGATGGCAGAGAACTATGTGGTGAATTCAGCAAAACTGAATGTACGCGCTACGCCATCGGCATCGGGCAAACTGCTTGGCAAACTCACCAAAGGCGCTGTGATTGATGTGGCTTCAGTATCAAAAGGCTTTGCAAAATTCACCTACAACGGCAAAACTGGCTATGTCAGTGCAAAATACCTCACCAAACAAGCGGTGGAAGAAGCAGCACCTGCACAAGAACAGCAACCGGTGGTTGAGGAGCAGCAGCCGGTTGAAGAAGTGCCATCGTCGATGGCTACAATCTACTTTTTCTTCGACTCGAAATTCTACTACCAGTCGGTTCCAATAGCATTCAACGGCGAACAAGTGTTTGGCATGGAAGGCAAGGTGTGCGAATCGAAAATGACTGGCACACGCTACAGCGAATCGATGCGCAAAATAACAGTACGCGGCGAAGGACGCATAGTGATTTCGTGCGACGTCACCTGGGCTGACAAACCATATCACAACGAACTGCCGTTAAACATTAGCGACGGCGGTGTCTACTATGTGAAATTTCACGTTGCAGGACTGGTTGACGGCTTCATTAAAAAACGCAGTTTCATCATGGAACAACTCCCAATCAAAAAGGGCATGAAAGAACTGGAGAAAGCAGGGAAGAAATATACTGTGAACGACGATTTTGAATATATTCTGAAATGAAACGCATCACATCACTCTTTGTGGCAATGACTGCCACCGCACTCATGGCAGTGGCGCAAACCGATTTGGCCTCAATAATATTCAGCCAAGCCGGCAAGAAAGTGAACTACATAGGGCAATACGACGACAACCACCGCGACAAAAATGGCACCGGCATCAGCCGCGACAAACAAGGCAACGTGTATGTTGGCGATTTTATGCGCGGCAAATTTTCGGGATACGGCATGCTCATCATGGCAAATAACGCCTCAATCAAGGACCTGCCGGGAGCTACCATCTACGTGGGCGAATGGATTGACGGCAAGCGTGAAGGCAAGGGCACATGCTACTCTCACGATGGCGATGTGATTTACAGCGGGCTGTTCAGTGAGAACTTTCCAGTCAGCCCCTATCCCACTCCACGGCCCGACCAAACACACTATTTCTCGGACACTAACACGCAAAGCGAATACTACATAGGCGAAATGCGCAACGGCAAGCCCGACGGATTTGGCATGTTTCTCACCGATGAAGGCACCCTGGCTATTGGCAAGGTTACAGCCGGTCGGCGCACTGGTGTGGGGCTTCTTCTCGCCGGCGACGGCAATTGGAAGATGGTGAAGTGGTCGGGATACAACACCTACGACGAGATATCTTCGACAGCCGACTACAATACGCGCATCGCAACATATCGCGAAGTGGCAAGCAAGCAGCACGCCGAATTCCGACAAGGCATGCTTGAAGTGGCTTCGGGATTGATGCAAACAGCTGCTCAAGCATCGCAGATTAAAGGCGGTTCGGCTGCAGCATCAGGCGCCGAATATATGGCTTCGAACGCATCGTCAGGCTCATCATCTCATTCCAACAAATCGGCTTCAACAAAAAAAGGCGCCGACTGCGGCTCGGCTTGGATGACGGCTTCGCGCGCCTACAGCGACTACGAATCGCAACTCATCCCCAACGGCTCACGCACTGCAGCCCTTAGCGACCAACCGTCCATCCGTAGCAAGATGAAGAGTCTGCGCACAAAATGGGAAGCACGCGGCTGCCCTATCACAAAATCGCCTTACGAATAACATCGAGGCAACCAAAAGGCAACAATGCGAGTGGAACGCGATTTAATAACATTCCACTCGCATTATCATTATTATAAATTGTAATGTGTCAACGAGGCTGCTACGGAGTTAGTCAGTCATCATCATCATCGGAGATTTCGGTTTCACGCATCTCCTTGTATTCCTCCCAGTCGGGGTCCTCGGCAGCATAGAACTCAAGCGGCAACTGCTCAAACTCAGCCATCGCCTCGTTGAACTTCTTCGAAAAGATGTGAAGGCTCATGGTGTAGAACACCCAGTTGCGCTCGCCGGCACCGGTGTAGATGCCCGTGAGTATTGCCACAGGGTCCTTCTTCAACACCGCCTTCAGCGAATCGGTTATCGCCTCCATAAGCTGCGATGTGGGCACGTCGGGCATTCCGCCATTGCCGTAACGCCAACTCACCTCCACACGATATTTATATTTGCCAAACGCAATCACGTTGTCCATGTCGCGCCGCCCGGTGACTATAATCAGCTCGCCCGACTCGCTCTCGGCAGGCGCCGACCACCACTCATCGCCTATTTTCAGTTTTGCCATATTTCTTGTTCTTGCTAAATTATGCCCTAAAATTAGCGAAAAAATTCCATTTAAAGAATTTGCATATTACAATTCTTTTTCATATATTTGCGTTTGCTTTTACAGAAATAGTGTGAATTGGGCATTCACTTTAAGCACAGCCCACACAAAATTGAGAAAAACATAAATTATACTTTCATCTAAAAATCTTATTTTTCATGATTACAACCGTTATCATTCTATCTGCAGCGCTTGTCATAGTAGGCATCGCTTTTATTGTGTGTCTCATCAAACGACTCCAAACCGACCGCGATTTGCTACGCTTGACCAACACTTACGACGAACTGCTACGCAAAGCCGAAAAACTGGAATCGGAGAAAGACAACCTGCTGCAAGAAGCAGGCAAACTCAGCATTGAGGATGCCAAGAAAGCCGAGAAAATCGATTTGCTGAACAAACGAATCGAGGAACTGAACGATAGCATCAAAGACCTCACCGCCAAACGCGCCGAGCAAGCCCAGACCATCATACAAGCCGAAGCGCAAAAGGCGGAGCTGTGCGCCAGACTCGACAATGCCAAGAAACTGATTGAGGAAACCAAAACCCGCCAAGCCGAGCTGAACAAGCAAACCGAGGAAAATTTCAAAGTCATCGCCAACGATATTCTCAAGCAAAACAGCAACGACTTCAAGCAAGCCAACGAAATGCGCCTCAGCGAGATTCTCAAGCCGTTCAAAGAGAACGTGGAGAGCATGCAGCGCTCCATCAAGGAATACTACGAAAACGGCATAAAAGAAACTTCGTCGCTGAAAACCACCATCGACGAACTCACACGCCTCAACAACCAACTCGGCAAAGAAGCCAACGAACTGTCGGCAGCCCTGCGTGGCAACAAAAACAACACCCAAGGACCTTGGGGCGAAACCATCCTGCGACAAATTCTCGAAGGCTCGGGCTTGATTGAGGGCGTCAATTTCACCCTGCAAGCCACCCACAACCCCGACGGCTCGAAGATTGACGGCGACTACCGCCCCGACGCCCTGCTGTATATGCCCGACAACAATGTGCTGGTGGTGGACTCAAAAGTGAACATCACTTCGTATGTCAACTATGCCAACGCCGAGGACGACGACGAACGCAAACGCCTGCTCGCCGAACACGTCAAGGCGGTGGAAACACAAATCGGAGGATTGAGCAGCAAATGCTATCAGAAAGCAGTGAAAAATTCTGCCGACTTTGTGATAATGTTCATGCCCAACGAAGGCGCCTACATTGCTGCCATGCACGCCGACCCCGAACTGTGGAACAAGGCATACAAGAAACACGTGCTGCTGGTGAGCCCTACACACCTCATCTCGGTGGTGAAAATGATGGAACAGCTTTGGAACAACGATAAGCAAAACCGCAACGCCATAGCCATAGCCGAGGAATCGGGCAAGCTAATCGACAAACTTTCCGCCTTTGTCACCGACATGTCGGCGATTGGCGACAGCCTCGATAAAGCCCGTAAAAACTACGATAGCGCAATGGGCAAACTGCGCGACGGCCGCGGCAACATACTCAGCCGCGCCGACAAGATTACAAAACTCGGCGCCAAAGCCACCAAACAACTGCCGATGGCAAGCAACGCCGAAGAATAACACGCTGCGGCTACAGCAATCTGCACCTCTGCCACGGCACAACCCCAAGAAAAATGCTATGCTTCAGCACCTTATGGAGCATAGCATTTTAACACTTGTGCCACCCTCCCCCGAAGTGTTAAATACACCCACCGCTTGCCGCCAAAAATCGGCGAATAGACTATGCGAGAGCGCGATTTAACACGTTATGTTAATTTTGCTGCATTTGTTAACAGCGCCCGCCACGGAAGCATATATTAATACATTCTTTTTCAACCTTTTACGATTATTTAAGACAACACACATTTGCACAAATAAAAATAATTTGCTAACTTTGCACTCAGATTAAAGAACAAAACAAAAAAAATGCCAGCGCCGCAAACAGGCACGATGAAACTGGCATCGCCGAAAATCGGCAAAGTTGTCCGCCACGAAGAATTTCGCCGCCGACAGCTTTAAGTTGAACGAAAATTGAAACGAATGAAGAAAGGCTTATTAGCAATTGCTTCTCTTGCTCTTTTGCTCGTTTCCACATCTGCTAACAGCACCAAGACAATCGACAGCCGCGTGGGCTACGTCGCTCCGGTGTTCAGCCTTAGCAGCAACGACACCACCGTGTCGCTGCAACAGATGAAAGGAAAGTATGTGCTCCTGACCTTTTGGTCGTCGGCAGACGCCGAATCGCGCATCAGCAACATTCACTACAACCGAATGGCCGGCAAAAACAGCAAAGTGCAACATTTAGCGGTAAATTTCGACCGCAGTGCAAAGGTATTCAACGAAGTGACCTTGATTGACAACCTCGAATGCGGAACCCAGTTCCACATCAACGACGACAGTCAGTCAACCATCCAAAAGGAGTATCGAATCGGTAGCAAAGGCCTGCGAACACTGCTCATCAACCCCGAGGGCGAAATTGTGAGCGAAAATCCATCGGATGCCGAACTTGCACTTCTGAACTGAAAACTTGGGATTTAATCCCGTCTGATAGAAGTCAACCGTGACGCCGCAACAAGTCGACGCCACGGTTACTTTTTTCACCACATTCAGCCCCTCAAAACACCCCGTTGCCTATGAATTAGAAAGATTTCGCCCCAAACTTGCCTATGAATTAGAAAGATTTTACCCCAAACTTGCCTATGAATTAGAAAGATTTCACCCCAAAGTTACCTATGAATTAGAAAAAAATATTATATTTGCAGCAGGATAACACAAAGAGGATGAAATGTTTACAAGAGAATTAATAGAACAGCTCAGACAATGGCGAGCAAACCCTCGCCGTAAACCGCTTGTGCTACGAGGAGCAAGGCAGGTTGGAAAGACAACATTAATAAAAGAATTCGGCAAAGAGTTCGACTCTTTCATTTCTCTTAATCTTGAAAAAAATGACGTTGAATTGTTCCGAAACTTCAACAATGTAAGCGACATCTGGCAATACATCTGCCTCAAATACCACATAACACAAGACAAGAGCAAAGCCACACTTCTGTTTATCGACGAGATTCAGGAAGAACCAAACGCCGTGGCAATGTTGCGCTATTTCTACGAAGACCTACCATGGGTGTATGTCATAGCTGCCGGCAGTCGGCTGCACAGCCTGATGAAGAAACACGTTTCATTCCCTGTTGGTCGTGTGGAGTATTTAACCCTGCGACCCTGCTCGTTTGCAGAATTCATCAATGCCAAGGAAGGCAACCAGTGGGCAGAGATGCTTCGCAACATTTCGGTCCCGGAATTTATGCACCACGAGATGATGGCAGCTTTCAACACATATGCCCTTGTTGGCGGTATGCCCGAGGTTGTTAGCGAGTATCTTGAAAGCAACAACGTGGAAAGACTTTCACCCATATTCTCGTCTTTGTTAAAAGGCTACAACGAAGATGCAGAAAAATTTGCCAAGAATTCCGAACAGGTAAGAATCTTAAGGCACATATTACGCACTGCCTGGCTTTCGGCTGCCGAAACTATTACATTCTCAGGATTTGGCAACAGCAGCTACACTTCAGTACAAATTCACGATGGCATGGATTTGCTTGAACGGGCCTTTCTGTTAGCACTTGATTATCCAGTAACTTCCACATCTGCGCCTACCCTTCCGGCAACCCGACGTTCTCCAAAGTTGATGATGGTAGACACCGGGCTAACCAACTTCATGGCAGGAATACAACTGGAATACCTCCAAAACAAGAATCTGCTCGACACTTGGCGAGGCAGAGCAGCCGAACATATTGTTGCTCAAGAACTGAGAGTAGTGCTCGACAAGCACTACCGCGAACAGCAATACTTTTGGATAAGAGACAAAAAAGGTTCTACAGCAGAGGTCGACTTTGTTTGGCAAGATGCAACTGACATCATCCCAATTGAAGTGAAAGCCGGCACAAACTCACATCTCCGTTCGTTACACACTTTTGTAAAATGCAGCGAACGCAATGTGTTGGCAATCAGAGTGTGGAACGGTTATCTATCGGTACAAGACATCGAAACGCCATCGCCCGACAAAAAACCATTCCGTTTGATAAATCTACCATTCTACTATGTGGGGCAACTCGACAAGATAATTACAAAATACCGGCTCCGCTGACGCGCCATCCTTCTTTGTATCTACACAAGCAACCACGCAAGATAAGCACCATCACAAAACCCGTGTTTAGGAGCCCCAACCCCAAAATGCCTAATCATTAAAACAGTCAAAGTTATTTTCTGATTAGGCATTAAATTATTTTATAGCAACTGAGTAACTCCGGCAAGCGGCACAGAATCCGAAACTTTGGTTATCATTTCCAAAATTCAGGTATAACCAGCCACCACAATCTGCCATAACTTTGTACCATACAAAAAAAAGAAGCAATATGAAAACAATAACCATTTTATTATCACTGACAATTATGGCAACAAACTTGCACGCACAGACCTCCGATAACCAAATTCCAAGAAAACAAGAACTGCATCTGACCCATGAATGGGACAAGACATTTGCAAAAAGCAACAAAGTGGAACACGAAAAAGTGACCTTCGTCAACCGCTTCGGCATCACGCTTGCAGCCGACCTATACTGCCCGAAAGGCACCACCGGCAAACTGCCGGCGCTTGCTGTGAGCGGTCCTTTTGGGGCTGTCAAGGAGCAGTCGTCGGGACTTTATGCCCAGCGCCTTGCCGAAGAAGGATTCATTGCCATAGCCTTCGACCCCTCATATACAGGCGAAAGCGGAGGCAGCCCACGCAACCTTGCCTCTCCCGACATCAACACCGAGGATTTCTCAGCCGCCGTTGACTATCTCACCACACGCCACGATGTGGATGCCAACAACATAGGCATTGTGGGCATATGCGGTTTTGGCGGTTTCGCCGTCAATGCCGCCGCCATCGACACCCGCATCAAAGCCACCATTGCCGTGACCATGTACGACATGAGCCGATGCACAGCCAACGGCTACTACGACGAAAACAACGATGCCGCCAAACGCCGGCAGATGCGCATGGCACTTAACGAGCAGCGCACCCACGACATCGCCAACGGCACCTACGCACGCTCGGTAATGAACCCCGAACCCGACGCCCACGCACCACAGTTTATGAAAGACTACTACGACTATTACAAGACCCCTCGCGGTTTCCACCCTCGCTCCATCAACTCGGGTCAGGGCTGGAACTTGACATCGACTCTGGCATTCCTCAATGCACCTATCCTCGCCTACGCCGGCGAGATAGAAAGTGCCGTAATGCTTGTGCACGGCGAAAATGCACACTCACGCTATTTCAGCGAAGACACCTTCAAGCGTCTAAAAGGCGACAACAAGCGATTGCTGATTGTGCCGGGTGCCGTTCACTGCGACCTCTACGACAATCTCTCAAAAATTCCTTTTGCCGAAATTGCATCGTTCTTGAAACAACAATTCCTTGCTGCCAACCGCCCTGTGGGCAAATAACACGCCCCCGAATGAATGGCTCGCAACAGCAAGCGACAAAGAAATCAGAAAAAAACATTAATATTAACGACACCTCTCACATGGAATGCTTGAAAGCAACATTGCTGTCGGTGCTGGCAATCCTGTCACTATCGGCATGCTCACAAAACAAATCAACGAACAACATGGAAAAGAAGAAAACTCTGGTAGTTTATTTCTCGGCAACCGGAACCACCAAGCAGGTAGCTGAAAAATTAGCGGCAGCCGCCGATGCCGACATCTGCGAGATTGTGCCTGCACAACCCTACACCAACGCCGACCTCAACTGGCACGACAGCCGGTCGCGCAGCTCGGTGGAAATGGCCGACTCGCATGCACGCCCCGAAATCGTTGCGCCGACGGTCGATGCCGGCAATTACGACACCATATTCATCGGCTATCCCATCTGGTGGGACCTCGCACCTCGACCCGTGAATACCTTTGTAGAAAGCGTCGACCTCTCCGGCAAGACGGTGATTCCGTTTGCCACATCAGGCGGCAGTTCAATCACCGGCAGTGTGGCAGCCCTCCGGAAACTTTACCCCAAAGTGAAGTGGCAAACAGGCAAATTGCTCAACCACGCAAGCCAACAAGATATCAAAACATGGCTCAATAAATAGCCTCACGGTTGCGTTATATTATTAGTAACCATTCAGCAACAATAACTATGCAAGAGCAGTTTATCAATAGCGTGCACGATTTCAACAACTATCATGGGGTGGAAACCCTCCACCCGTTAGTGAGCGTGCTGCACATCGAAAACACAGCGCACATACAGGATTGTGTGATGCACTACGGACTATATGCCATCTACCTTAAAGAAACCAAAGGATGCAAACTGTCGTATGGGCGCACACCCTACGACTTCGACGAGATGACGGTGACAAGTTTCTCGCCGGGTCAGGTGGTGACGGTACAACGCGACCCCGATATGCCGTTTGCGAAGTTCACCGCCCTGGTGTTTCACCCCGACCTGCTCAACCGCACCTCGCTGGCAAAGCAGATGAGCCGCTACGAGTTCTTCAATTACAGCAGCACCGAGGCATTGCACCTGTCGGCACAGGAAATTGAAGTGTTTCGAGGCGTGCTCGCTATGATTGAACAAGAGTTGCGCCGAGCCATCGACAAGCACACGCGCGAATTGATAGTATCGAACATCGAGTTGCTGCTGAACTATTGCCTGCGATTCTACGACCGCCAATTCATCACCCGCGAGGAAATCAACCACTCGCTGGTGCAGAAATTTGAGGCGATGCTTAACGACTACATCAACCACAAGGCACAAACCATGGGAGTGCCTTCTGTGGCATATTTTGCCGACAAATGTTGCCTGAGCAGCGGTTACTTTGGCGAACTGGTGAGAGTTGAAACCGGACGCACTGCCAAGGAATTCATTTCGGAGCATCTCGTTGCTGCCGCCAAGCAGAAACTGAGCGACGATTCGCTCACCGTAACCATGGTGGCAAATATGCTCGGCTTCGACTATCCGCAGCACTTTGTGCGCTTCTTCAAGGCTCGCACCGGCAAAACCCCATCGCAATATCGCAAAGCAATCTGATATAAGGTAATGCCCCTGCGCGGCATTACACACCGGCAAAAAGAAATGGCGTAGTCCCTATCGTTAAGGACTACGCCATTTCTTTTTCTTTATTATTTACACCCTTGCAAGCGCGGTATACGGCTTAGCGCACACGCAGTGTCTTGCCGGCGCGGATGTTCGACGAGTTGCCGAGGCCGTTCAACTGGCGCAACTTAGCCACTGTGGTGCCGTTGCGTGCGGCAATCGAACTGAGTGTTTCGCCCTTGCGAATCTTGTGCGTTGCCTTGCCGCGGCTACTGCTGCGATACTTGCCCTTGCTGCGCGACGAAGCGTAGCGCGAAGGCGAATAGTTGCGGCTGTTTTCGTAGGTATTCTTGTTGAAAGTATAAACGTCGGTGTGCGTTGTTTGATTTTCGAAATCGAAGATGGCTTCAGGGTTGATGGCAATACCCATAAAGCGGGTTTCGAAGTGCAGGTGCGGACCGGTGCTGTGTCCCGTGCTGCCGCCCAAAGCGATTGGCTGTCCAACCTCAACACGCTGGTCGGGCTTGACCAGGAAGCGCGAAAGGTGACCGTAGACAGTCTCCATACCGTTGTCGTGACGAAGCACTACATAGAAGCCGTAACCGCCACGCTCATATTTGGTGAGGCGCACCTTGCCGCTGAATGCTGCTCTAACGGTGTCGCCGGTGCTCAGGCGCAAGTCAATGCCCTTGTGCATGCGGCGGAAACGCGGACGATATCCATAACGCGAAGTTACTATGCCCGGAACAGGCATTGCGTATTTCGACACATCGAGGTCCTTGGTTGCAGGAATAACAGCATTCTTGTAAGGGTTAACGTGGTCGCTTTCCCAACCTTCGGTGTAGATATCAGGTTCCGGCTCATCTTCTTCGTAGAGATGGCTGGCATAGTCCTGTGCCTCTTTGAGGCGAATCTGGTCTTGTATGCGGTTCTGGTGTGCCAGAAGTTTTTCGTGAGTTTTCGAATAATTTCGTGCCGATTGCAGGTTCTGCGCATCAGCCTTGACGCCCATCGATGAAAGGACGAAAAAGCTCACACTTATCCCTAAAATCGTTATGCTTTTTTTCAAGTTCATATAGTATGCAATGTACCGGTTCAATTTTTGATGTCCAAAGTTAAAGATTTATTTTGTTTTTGCCAATCCGCCGAGTGCTAAAACTTGTAAAAATCTATGTAATTTTATTTATTTTGGCAATCTAATCGCGTGATTTTAAGCAAATTCAACAATTCGTGCCGCATCAGCTTATGAAACTCCAGTCGATTTTTCGGTCGAACAGGTCGTGCAGACGCTCGTTAAGCATCCTGTGTTCGGGTAGCGCGAGCGACGGGTCGGCATCGATTATTTCGCGGGCATCGTCGCGGGCAAGTTGCACAATCTGGCCATCTTTGGCAAGGTTGGCAATATGCAGGTCGAAAGCTATTCCGCTCTGCTGCGTGCCTTCCATGTCGCCGGGACCGCGCAATTTCAGGTCCTCCTCAGCCACCAGAAAGCCGTCGTTGGTCTCGGTCATCACCATCAAACGGTGTTTGGTGTCCTTGGCGAGCTGGTGCTTCGACATGAGTATGCAGAACGACTGCGAGGCGCCACGTCCCACGCGCCCACGCAACTGATGCAACTGGCTCAACCCGAATCGCTCGGCATTTTCAATCACCATAATCGAAGCATTAGGCACATTCACGCCTACCTCAATCACGGTGGTAGCCACCATAATTTGCGCCTGATTGCTCACAAACAGCTGCATCTGCCAGTCCTTTTCGGCAGGCTTCATCTTGCCGTGAACAAAACACACCTTATAGCTCGGGAATGTTTCACAAATGGTTTGATAGCCCTGCTCGAGGTCGTGCAAATCGAGTTTCTCATTTTCCTGAATCAGCGGATAAACGAAATAAGCCTGACGTCCCTGGGCAAGCTGGCTGCCCACAAAGCGATACATCGCCTCACGCGACTGGTCGGTGCGCAACACCGTTTCGACAGGTTTTCTACCCGGCGGCAGTTCGTCAATCACACTCACGTCAAGGTCGCCGTAAACGGTCATTGCCAGCGTGCGCGGAATGGGCGTAGCCGTCATCACCAGCACATGCGGCGGTGTTGAGTTCTTGGTCCACAATCGTGCCCGTTGAGCCACGCCAAAACGGTGCTGCTCGTCGATAATCACCAGTCCGAGGTTGTGGAACTGCACCACATCTTCGAGCAACGCATGCGTACCCACAATTATCTGCAGCTCGCCGCTGAGTAGTTGTTCGTGTATGGTTTCGCGCAGTTTTTTTCGCGTGGAGCCGGTGAGCAAGGCGCATTTTATGCCCAACGGTTCCAACATGCCGCTGATGGTTTCGTAGTGCTGCGAGGCAAGAATCTCGGTTGGAGCCATGATTGCCGCCTGATAGTTGTTGTCGAGCGCAAGCAGCATGCACATCAGTGCCACCAAAGTTTTTCCGCTACCCACGTCGCCCTGCAGCAAGCGGTTCATCTGCCTGCCGCTGCCCATATCCTTGCGTATTTCTTTAATCACCCGCTTTTGCGCTCCGGTGAGCGCAAACGGCAGGCATTCGCTGTAGAAGTGGTTGAAATAGTAGCCCACCGTGCCAAACACAAACCCCTTTAGTTTGGCGTTACGGTTGCTGGCATATCGCAGAATGTTGAGCTGCAGCATAAACAGTTCGTCGTATTTTAGCCTGAACTGTGCCCTTTGCAGGGCATCGATGCTTGCGGGCTGGTGAATGTTCAGCAAAGCCTCTTGCAGCGGCATCAGCCTGTGGCGTAGCATCAATTTCTCGGGCAAAGGGTCGGCAAGGCGCTGCACCACGTTGGCGCCAAGCAGATTGTCAACCAGCTGCTGCATGGTGCGCTGGCTAAAGGCGCGGTTGCGCAAAGTCTCGGTGAGGTTGTACATTCCACGCAATCCCGCCGTCATTTTTTGCGGGTTGTAGACATCCACCTCGGGGTGAGCAATGCTATACACCCCTTTATATAGTGTTGGCTTGCCGAATATCACATATTCCACGCCGGTGTGATAGGCATCCTGTATCTGCTTCACGCGGTTGAACCACACACACTCGATGGTGCCTGTGCCGTCGCTGAACAGCGCATTGATGCGCCGCCTGGCACCTTGCCCTTGCAGCGTGAACACCACAAACCTGCCACGCAGCTGTATGTATGGCAATTCGCCGTCGAGGTCGCAGATGCGGTGAATGGTGCTGCGGTCGATGTAGCGGAACGGGAAATAATACAGCAAATCGTAGTAGGAACGAATGTCGAGCTGCTTAGCCAGCAACTCGGCGCGCTTCGGCCCCACTCCGTGCAGGTATTTTATGTCCAATTTCTGCAAATCGTTCATCTTTTCATCAGCATTTCAGCAATGGTCAAATCGTCGGGATGTGTGATTTTTATGTTTGTAACTTCACCATCAATCATGTGTATCACGCCGCCGTTGTGCTCAAGCACCGAAGCATCGTCGGTGTAAAACGGCGAATACTCGGCATTGTAGGCACTGCGCAAAGCAACGGCATCAAACACCTGCGGAGTCTGCACTGCGCGCAGGCTCTCACGGCTCAACGGCTCGGAACTGCCGTTGCCATCCAACACACGGCGTATGCTGTCGGTTACAGCCACCACCGGTATGGCACTACCCTTTTCCTCAGCGCAGGCAAATGCCGATGCTATGAGCTCAGTGCTTGCCAATGGACGCACGCCGTCGTGCACGGCAATGGTGTCGCCCGGCTGAACAGGAATGGTGACGATGGCGTTTTTCACCGAATCGAAGCGGTTTGCGCCGCCCACCACCACCCTATGCTCGGTGGCAAAGCCATATTCGGTACACAAATCATGCCACCAGCCTACAAATGCCGCTGGCAGCACAACTATTATTTCAACTCCGGCGAGTGCCGCAAACTTGTCGATAGTGTGCATCAGCACCGACTTGCCGCTCAACGGCAGAAACTGTTTGGGGGTGTTTGAGCCGAAACGGCTTCCACTACCGCCGGCAACAATTATTGCATATCGCTTCATAATTTTTTCCGATTTTATGGGTGGCTGTGGTGGGTTGCACGCACATTCACACTCTACAAAATTACAAAAAAATATTCTATCGCAATGCCTATTCACAAGCGTGCAAAAAAATAAAAAGGGACTTTTCAACAAAGTCCCTTTTTAGGTCTTCAATAGGTATAATTTTTTTAAGGTAAAAAAGATTGTTTTAGGTTTATGTTGCAAAGATGCATCCTAATTTCTGATTCAGCAAATAAAAAAATATGCTTTAAAACATACTTTCTTAACATTTTGCCTCAATAGCCGACCCACATTTCAGTTAAACCGTTAATTTTCAATAACATATAAAAATCACAGGTAACTAAAAGTAATGTGTTAAATAATGTTATATCGCAAATATTTTATTTGTCGAATAACAATTCGTCACAATTCCCGCTCTGGAAATTTGCCAGCAATAGCAGAGCCGACTATCATTAATCAGCACAAATATAATAAATTAATATTGAAAATCTAACAATTTGCTAAATAATTCGCTCGTGATGCCCAATAAACATTTTTTAAGATTTTATGTCACCAACAAATAATAAACATACAATTTGTGCAAGCAAAAAAGAAAAAGGGATTTGATTATGCACGAAAGTGCATCACACGACAACGCTTCAGCGCGCCGAGTTCAACGTAAGTTGATTGCCGTCGAACACGGCATAGGTGCACTGGTCAATCCAATCACCAAGCACAACCATGTGGCTTCCAGTGGCAAGAGTGACATCTACGAGCTTATGCAGGTGCCCGTAAACAAAATAGTGGACATCGGGGTTGAGTTTCGAATACTCCTCCGAGAACTCGGTGAGCATCTTCAGCCCACACGAAATGCCCCGCTCAATGTCGGCAGCGCTACGATTCATACGGTTTTCATTCGACCATTTTTTGGCAAACGGAATAGTCCATCGCGGATGTATTCCGGCATAAAGCTTTTGGCAGAAACTGTTGCGAAACAGCCAACGCATCAACGCAAACGAGCGCTTATGGCGGCCGACGCCGTCGCCATGGTCAAGCAAGAAAGTCTTGCCGTCGAGTGTAAGCTTCAGGGGTCCATCCACCACCTTTATGCCCAGTTCACCCGACAGATAATCGAACAACCAAATGTCGTGATTACCGGTCATCCAGGTGATTTCGATGCCGCTATCTGCCAACTCGGCAAGCTTGCCGAAGAAACGCACAAAGCCACGCGGCACCACATAGCGATACTCATACCAGTAATCAAGAATGTCGCCAAGCAGATATATGCGCTTGGCATCGTGCTTGATGCTGTCGAGCCAACGCACCACGCGCATCTCATGCTCTCGAGGCTCGGCTATGTAGCATGCCCCGAGATGCAAATCCGAAAGAAAATATGTAAGCGTGCCCGGCATTCCTCGATATATATTATGTAAGGTTATAGGAATCCTAATTCAAGTTTAGCCTCTTCGCTCATCATATCCTTGTCCCACTCCGGCTCAAACACCAGATTGGTTTCAACCGACTTCACGCCTTCAATGCTACCCACCTTCATGTTGATGTCCTCGAAAAGGAAATCGCTGGCAGGGCACGTTGGCGCAGTGAGCGTCATGTCGATGTGCACAACACCATCGTCAGCAACATCGATTTTATAAATCAGTCCAAGGTTATACACGTCCACAGGAATCTCCGGGTCGTAGACGGTTTTAAGCATCTTCACGATGTCTTCTTCAATTCTTTGTCGTTCTTGTTCGTTCATATCTGCAAAGTTACGATATTTCTGCGAGATAAACCCTCATCATCGCCAATTATTCTGCATCACCCACGCGCACCCATGATACACAGCCCCGCACCACCACGCTATTCCACAACCAAGCCACTCCGGCATGCACCTATTTACGAGCATGTATGGTAATTAACCCAAAACCTTCCAATATCCTCCTTTTGCACCTCCCACTCTTTCTATACGACCTTCTGATTTAAGTTTTTCTATATGAAATTGAACGGTAGATGATGGAATGTTCAAAATTTCTGTAAGTTCTTTTCTCGTTATTTTGGGGTTCTCTACTAATAAATTCAATAGTTTTTCCCTTGTAGTCAATTCTTTCTGACCTATTTTCTGACCTATTTTCTGACCTATAATAGGTCTGAAATATGTAATACTTGAAGTTGCAATATCAGTCTCTATTTCAACCTTTTCGCCTGTAAGCAATTCCCACTTCTTTATACGACCAATTCCATATCCTGCGTTTTCAGCCAATCTGGCATATCGGAAAAACATTATAATATTGGGGTTACGTGGTATTGATTTGATTCTATTGATATTTCCTATCAAAGCCACCGGGAATTGCCCCGGATTTTGGAACTCTATCTTGTCATTATATATTGTAATAGAAGAATGCATTGGGCCGAAATAATCGGCGTGAGCAAGCATATTTATTAATCCCTCACGGAGGCTATATAGTTGAGAGTTGTCTTCGGGAGAAAATCCATCAGGCCCGGGCATAAATGGATTGTCAGCAAAAGACTTAAGACGCTGTATCAACATCTGAAAGTATTCCCAAATGTTTTCTTGTTCAGGCATACGATAGGAGTATCGAACTTCTGCATCTTCGTAAGAAGTGCCCGGAATTTCTCGGTAATCAATCCAAAAATGCCGAATATGTTTAGTGATGCATTTTCTGCATCCAAACATCAATAATCCGCCAAAAGTAAGTTCTCCGTTGTCGGATATGCCTATTCTATCACAAAAATCATCAAAACTTAAAGTATTGAATTCCAATTCGGGATTAAAATCATGAAGCCGATGCCGATAAGTATCAATTGAATTGGCACACAAGTCATCTAATGAAGTCCCATGAACAACCATTTCTGATTTGCTACCGAAAGTTTTCTCTCTCAGCAATATACCAATTTCAATATCAGTTGCCCTTTGGTCTCCGCTACCGACACGGATATATGTATTCGATAGGTTATTATTCATATATACCGGTTTACAATCGCTTGGAGGTATATGAACAGCAAAAACCACTTCCCCATCAAAGTCAAATCTTTCTATTCTCGCCAGGATTGGCACATTAAACTTTGATGTAGAGCGTAGAATCGATGTTAAATCTTGCTCCATCTTCTCGGCATTTGGAACTCCATTAACAATATATGTAGAACCATTATTATCACGTCGTTCTTTCACGCCAAGGATTATCCAACCTCCCGAGGTGTTGGAAAAAGCGCTAACTGATTCCCACATTGATTTAGGCAGACCACCAGAGGCTTCTTTCACCTCGAAATCGTTCCATTCTATATCGCTGAGCCTTTGAAGCAGTTCTTCCTTTGTCATATGCGTTATCGTATTATCTGCAAAGTTACGATATTTCTGCGAGATAAACCCTCATCATCGCCAATTATTCTGCATCACCTGCGCGCACCCATGATACACTGCCCCGCACCATCGCACCATCTTTTTGGTCGCGCGCTGTTGCAGGCTTTCACACTATGCCGGCACCAAAGGGTTCATAATAAAACTTAAAAGCCACGCAAAATGAGCGCTTGCAAAGGCACAAACTGCAAAACAAGCAATATTAATTTGCCCAAAACAACGAAAAATTGTAGATTTGCAAATAATTTCAATAAAACAAACGAATTGGCGCTTAGCCAAACCCACTTTTTTGAACATGAGAAAAATTGTATCAATAATGTTGTTGCTGATGATGGCGGCTGTAAGTGTCAATGCATCGGCAGAATCGCGATGGGGCATCGTGGCAGGTGCCAACATCAACCGTTTCCCTGCCTATCAAAAAGGCATTTACAAACTCTATGACGCCAACAACGCTGTTGGCGGTTCGTTGGGTGTGAACGGCGAAATCTTCTTCCCCGGCATTGGCATGGGCGTAGACGGTTCGCTCATCTACAACTACACTCAAGCCAAGCTGCACCTCGGGCAACAAGAGGTGTGGGCTTCGCAAGGAATCGACGTTGAAAAATCCACTATGCACATCCTCGAAATTCCGCTAAACCTCAAATGGCGCTACATCAAGATGGACGGCTTTGAAAACAAGCTTTATCCATTCCTGTTTGCCGGACCGAGCATCAACATTATGCTGGGCAACAGCGACGGCGGCTCAATGAAGTACACATCCACCTCTCTTGGTCTGCACGTGGGCTTCGGCATTGAAGTGTTGCGCCGATTCCAAGTGTCGGCTCTGCACGAATGGGGCATCAGCCAGACATTCAAAACCAAGTTGCTTGAGGACAACGCCCACAAGATTCACGCGTGGAAAATCAGAGCAACCTATTTCTTCTGACCTCAACGATTCAAACTTAACACAACCCCAATAGGAGATACGCCACTCGGTATATCTCCTATTATTTTTCCACCTCATGCCATCGGAGAGCAAAGCCGATATCAGGCAACAACAAAGCCGTGAGTATCCGAAACAAGCCGTCGGGCTGGAAATGAAAAAATCTCACGACAATTATTCGTAAGATTTATTTGTAGTATGGTAGTAGATGTTTGATTTGCTAGGACGAGGTGTCATTGTGTAGGTTGTTGAGCACATGTATGAGCCACGCCGCAGATGTATGCCCGTAGGAGCGTATCGCATACGCCCGGCATCGGTCTACCTCGAACGTTGTCGAAGATAACCGTGGAACGGTTACAACCTTAACAACCCCACATTGGTGCCAAAGGCGACTATGTGGGGACACACCCTATCCTAACACCCCACAACCGCGGCGCGGTTGCAGACCAATCCGCCATGGTTGCACCCCGAAATTGCATGGCGGGTGATGTAATTCGCGTCCTCTACGGACGCAGGATGGTGGGGGATGATGGATACCCGGGGTTGCGCTTCGCTTACCCCGGGCTAAATGCCTCGCCTACGGCTCGGCCTCACATGCTTCGCATGTCCTCACCACCGACCGATGCGGCAAGTTACCCTGTAGGGGCGTATCGCATACGCCCGGCATCAGAATGCGTAAGGGTGTTGATCGGGCGTCCGAAGGACGCGACCCCGGCGGCAGGATGCCGATGGGATTTAGCCGTGGGTGAGCGAAGCGTAACCCACGGAAAGCGTCCCCTACAAAAAATGCATCCGCACAGGATGCGAATTTTGCAACCGCCACGGAGGGCGGCCATCTGCCATCAAAGATAGCAAACCATGCATAACCGCGGGTGGAGCGTCAGCGTAACCTGCGGGAACACGGGCGCATCACATTTGTTCGGCTTCGAAGATGTCGAACATTATTGTACCTCTTCGAGGCACAGGATGGTGGGGAGGCACTTTCCGCAGGCTGCGCCCCTTAGGGGCTTGCCAGCGGTTATGCATGGTTAAGCGCCTTAGGCGCTTCCTCGTGGCCTATCGGGCGTATGCCATACGCCCCAGCCACGACGTCGCCCATCAACAACAAAGCCGAGCCCATTGCAGGCTCAGCTTTTGGTTCTTTTATGCCTAAAGCGCAATGCTGCGCAATTGTGTAAAACTAAATGCTGCAGAGAGCGCTATAGCAAATCAGTCGAATACTCCGTCAATCGATTCCTCTGCCTCGAGCGGCTCGTCAGCCTGGTCGATGGGCACGCCACCAAGATACTCTTTCCTACACAAATCGAGGTCGGCAGGAAAATCGAACTTTCGGTCCTGCGAGTAAGGCAGCGTCTTGTCGGCAAACACGCTGCGCATATACAAGCCGAAAATTGGCAACGCCATAGTGGCACCTTGTCCACTTGCCATATTGTTGAAGTGGATGTATCGTTCTTCGCCGCCAACCCACACACCGGTAACCAGGTCGGGGGTGAAACCCATAAACCAGCCGTCGGCGTTGTAGTTGGTGGTACCAGTCTTGCCACCAATCTGTGCAGTGAGGTTGAACGGTGCACGGCGCAAGCGGGCACCGGTACCCGAGTCCACCACATTGAGCAATATTGAGAGAATCTTATAGTAGCCCTGCTCGCTAATCACCTCGCTGAACTTGGGAGTAAATTCCGAAATCACGTTGCCTTGGTTGTCGGTGATGCGTGTAACGTAGATGGGGTCGACGCGCATACCCTTGTTGGCAAACGCCGTGTAGGCTGCCACCATCTCCTTCACCGACACGTCGCACGGGCCAAGGCACAACGATGGCACAGCGTCGAGGTGATTGGTGATGCCGAACGAGTGCATTTTGCGCACAAGCTGCTGCGGCGACATGCGGTCGGCAGTGATGAGGCGAGCCGAAATCCAGTTGTTAGAATTGGTGAGTGCCCAACGCAACGACACCATCTCGCCAATGCGCGCGCTGCCCGAGTTGCGGGGCTGCCATACGCCACCCGGCACCTCGATGGTAGGCATCTCGTTGAGGAACTCGTCGCAAGGCGTGTAGTCCTCTTCCATGGCAAGCGTGTAGAGGAACGGCTTGCAGGTTGAACCAATCTGACGGCGGCCGCGTCCTGCCATATCGTACTGGAAGAAGCGGAAGTCAGGCCCGCCCACATAGGCTTTCACATAGCCCGAAGTGGGGTCCATCGACATCATGCCCGTGCGCAGAAACGATTTGATGTACATAATCGAGTCGAGCGGTGTCATCACAGTGTCGATACCGCCATCGTAGGAGAACACGCGCATCTCCGTCTTGGTGTTGAAGTTCTGCTTGATTTCCTCCTCGTTGAGCCCGGCAATCTTCAGCACACGATATCGCTCGCTTTGGCTGATGGCATTCTTCACCAACTGCGCCTTGAGGTTGCGAGGCAATTCCTCCACGTTGTTGCTGTAGGGGTTATTCATGCCGCCACGTTCACGCACAAAACGGCGCTGAAGGTCTTTGCCCAAGTGGTCGGCCACCGCTTTCTCGGCATAGCGCTGCATGCGCGAGTCGATGGTGGTGTAAATCTTCAAGCCATCGGTGTAAATGTTATATTTTTTGCCGTCAGGCTTGCGGTTCTTCTCACACCAGCCGTAGAGCGGATTGGTTTCCCAAGCAATCGAGTCGTCGACATAAGCCTGATAGTTCCACGAGGGATAGTCGCTCAGCACAGGTTCTTTTGCCGACATTATACGGCGCAGCTCCTCGCGGAAATACGGTGCTATACCGTCGTTGTGGTCGATGCGGTGAAAGCTGAGCACCAGGGGTTTAGCCTTGAGTTCTTCTGCCTCGGCTTCGGTAATGAAGTCGGCTTTGAGCATCTGGTCAAACACCACGTTGCGACGGTTCATGCAGCGCTCGGGGTTGCGCACCGGGTTAAAGTACGACGGATTTTTGAGCATACCCACCAGCGTGGCAGCCTCCTCCACATTCAGGTCCTTAGGCTCTTTGCCGAAATATACAAACGCAGCCGACTTGATGCCCACCGCATTATATAGGAAGTCGAACTGATTAAAATACATCTTTATGATTTCGTCCTTGGTGTAGTAGCGCTCCAGCTTCAGGGCAATCACCCACTCCACCGGCTTCTGCATGGCACGCGAAACGATGTTGCTCGACTGCGGCGAATAGAGCAACTTGGCAAGCTGCTGAGTGATGGTGCTGCCGCCACCGGCATTCTTGCGCTGCAAGATGCCTCGCATAACCAGCGCACGCATTATGGCGCGGGCATCGATGCCCGAATGGCTGTCGAAACGCACATCCTCGGTGGCAATGAGCGCCTGAGTCAGGTAAGGCGACATCTCATCAAATTCCACGTACACACGGTTGCCCTTGCTCTGATAGAATCGGCCCATCTCCACACCGTCGCTGCTGTAAATCATCGACGCAAAGCGGTCCGACGGATTCTTCAGCTCCTCGATGGGCGGCATATAGCCAACAATACCGTTATATATCAGAAAGAACATCAATATGCCGAACGCCACAAATCCTCCAAAGCCCAGCCACATCCATTTCACCACCTTTTGGGTGAATTCGCTGTTGCCCGATTTCGCTTTTATCATATCTTTTATTGCCATGATTGTTGTTTTGTCGTTATCCTATTGTCTTGCGTTGTCGTTATGCCGCACTGCGGCAGTTTACTTAATAAAATGCAAATATAATAAAAATGAATATCACTTTACCAATCATCAGGCATTAAAAATCGCTTCTTTCATTTATCTTGTTTTTTTTGACACCCCACGCAGCAAAAGGCAAAAAAAATCAGTATCTTTGCAATATGAGATGTGCATTTTCACATAATGCCGTATTGCAGCCGACTTACAATTGCTTTCGTCACGAATGGCACCTGTCGGAGCAATATTGTTTTCTCTCGCCGCCAGCATTTGCAGCCAGTCAGTCATCCCATTGTTTTCGGGATACTTGATTGGCTTATTTTTTGCCCTCAGGCATGCGGCTCAGCCGGCTATAACGTAACAATAAAAAAAGTTTTTTATATCATATCACAACCAATACATTCAACGAAAAAAGAATATGAGCAACAAAAGTCTGGTTTCAATCAACGACCTCACCAAGGACGAAATCCTCGACCTGATTGAGAAAGCAAGCCATTTCGAAGCGAACCCCAATCGCAACATCCTTGCTGGCAAAGTGGTGGCAACGCTGTTTTTCGAACCATCCACCCGCACCCGATTGAGTTTTGAAACTGCCGTTAACCGCCTTGGCGGACGCGTAATCGGGTTCTCCGACGCCAACACCACCAGCAGCAGCAAAGGCGAAACACTAAAAGACACCATCATGATGGTGAGCAACTATGCCGACCTGATTGTGATGCGTCACCACATCGAGGGCGCCGCACGCTACGCAAGCGAGTTTGCCCCGGTGCCAATCATCAATGCCGGCGACGGCGCCAACCAGCACCCGAGCCAAACAATGCTCGACCTCTACTCCATACGCAAGACCCAAGGCACGCTCAACAACCTCACCATCACCATGGTGGGCGACTTGAAATACGGCCGCACCGTGCACTCGCTGCTGATGGCTATGCGCTACTTCAACCCGCGCTTCAACTTCGTGGCTTGCAACGAATTGCAGATGCCAATCGAATACAAGGAATTCTGCCAAGCCAACGGCATTGAATATCACGAATACAAGGAATTCTCGCAAGAGGTGATTAACGAAACCGACATACTGTATATGACGCGCGTGCAACGCGAACGCTTCACCGACCTGCTCGAATATGAGCGCGTGAAGAACCTCTACAACCTGCACAACGCCATGCTCGACGACAGCAAGCCAAACCTGCGCGTGCTGCACCCGCTGCCTCGCGTCAACGAAATCAGCTACGACGTAGACAGCAACCCTAAGGCTTACTATTTCCAGCAAGCGCAAAACGGCCTATATGCCCGTCAAGCCATCATCTGCCGTTCGCTCGGAATTGACTGCTAATTTTTATCACACAATTAAAAAACCGCTAAAATCAAGCAAATCATGACTAAGATAAATAACGACTCGCTCGCTGTGGCTGCCCTGAAAAACGGCACTGTAATCGACCGCATCAACCCAGAAGTGCTCTTTAAGGTTGCCGACCTGCTCGACATCAAGTCAATCAAGACCAGCGTGACCATCGGTGTGAATCTCGACAGCAAAAAGATGGGCAAAAAAGGAATCATAAAGGTTGCCGACACCTATTACACCCAGGAAACGCTCAACCGCATTGCGCTCATATCTCCTCAAGCCAAAATCAACATCATTCACAACTACGTGGTGACCGAGAAACATCAAGTTACCTTGCCCGACGCCATCGTCGACATCGTAAAGTGCAACAACCCCAAGTGCATCACCAACAACGAGCCTATGCCAACGGTGTTCCACGTGGTTGACCGCAACCCTGTGACACTCTGTTGCCACTACTGCGAACACAAAGTACAACAAAAAGAACTTACACTGAAATGACAGCCGACAACAAAGAAATCTGGCGCCCGGGCAATATGATTTATCCGCTGCCAGCCATCATGGTGAGCTGCGGCGCAACCCCCGACGAATACAATGTGTTCACCGCTTCGTGGGTTGGCACCATCTGCTCCGACCCTGCTATGTGCTTCGTGAGCATACGCCAGTCGCGCCATAGCCACGAGATAATCAAACGCAACATGGCGTTCACCCTTAACCTCACCAACGAAGACCTCGCCCGCGCCACCGACTGGTGCGGCGTGCGCTCGGGTCGCGACTACAACAAATTTGCCGAAATGAACCTCACCCCGGCAAAAGGCATCAAGGTTGATGCACCATACATCAACGAGGCACCCGTGAGCATCGAGTGCCGCGTAAAGCAAATAGTGCACCTCGGCTCGCACGACATGTTCATTGCCGACGTGATGAACGTGCTCGCCGACAAGCGCTTCATCGACCCGCAAACCGGTGAATTCGACCTCAAAAAAGCCAACCTTATCGCTTATTCACATGGCGAATATTTTAAATTAGGCGAAAAAATTGGTAACTTTGGATGGTCAGTCAAAAAGAAATAAACTAATAAGATTTTATAATTTATAACCTCTATGGAAAGAGACTCTTTAATTTTCGACATTATTGAACGCGAACACCAACGCCAAAAAAAAGGTATCGAACTTATTGCTTCCGAAAACTTCGTTAGTGACCAAGTGATGCAAGCTATGGGCTCATGCCTCACCAACAAATACGCCGAAGGCTATCCCGGACACCGCTACTACGGTGGCTGCCAAGTGGTTGACGAAGCCGAAACGCTTGCCATCGAACGCCTCAAGCAACTCTTCGGCGCCGAATATGCCAACGTGCAACCTCACTCAGGCGCGCAAGCTAATATGGCGGTTTTCATGGCTGTGATGAAACCCGGCGACACATTCATGGGCTTGAACCTCGCTCACGGCGGTCACCTCTCGCACGGCAGCCCGGTAAACTTCTCGGGTCTGGTGTTCAACCAAGTGGAATATAACGTGAAAGAAGACACCGGACTGGTTGACTACGACCAAATGGAAGAAACCGCACACCGCGTGCATCCCAAACTGATTGTTGGTGGCGCCAGCGCCTACTCGCGCGAATGGGACTATGCCCGCATGCGCCGCATTGCCGACGAAGTGGGCGCCCTGCTCATGATTGACATGGCTCACCCTGCCGGACTCATCGCTGCCGGATTGCTCGACAACCCGGTGAAATATGCCCACATCGTCACCTCCACCACCCACAAGACACTGCGCGGCCCACGCGGCGGCATCATCCTGCTCGGAAAGGACTTCGACAACCCATGGGGCAAAACCACTCCTAAGGGCGTGATTCGCAAAATGTCGTCGCTGCTCGACTCGGCAGTGTTCCCGGGCGTTCAAGGCGGTCCGCTCGAACACGTAATAGCCGCCAAGGCAGTGGCTTTTGGCGAAGCTCTCTCACCTTCGTTCAAGGAATATCAAACCCAGGTGAAGAAGAACGCCCAAGTGATGGCGCAAGCACTCATCGACAAAGGATACAAGATTGCATCGGGCGGAACCGACAACCACTGCATCCTCGTTGACCTTCGCACCAAGTTCCCCGAACTCACCGGCAAGGTGGCTGAAAAGGCTCTCGTTGAAGCCGACATCACTGCCAACAAAAATATGGTGCCTTTCGACACCCGCTCACCTTTCCAAACTTCGGGCATCCGACTCGGCACTCCGGCTATCACCACTCGCGGCGCCAAGGAAGAACTGATGGGCGATATAGTTGAAATGATTGACACAGTGCTCTCTAACCCCGAGAACGAGGCTGTAATCAAATCGGTGCGCGAAAAAGTGAATTCCACAATGAGCGAGTATCCAATGTTTGCTTATTGATGTTTGCTTATTGACATCGTAGCTAACATGTGTTACAACAATTATACATAAATAACGAAAATGCCGATTAAATCGCACTTTTCTGCAAAATATGTACACATTAATAAAATTATTGTGTATATTTTCATCATCTAACAATGATTGATATAAAGTATTAGTAAAGTAACATCATTTATTTAGTAATGCAAGGATACGGGCGATGTGAATCGGCCGTATTTTTGTTTATATACCACACCACTCCCATAAGCATCCAAAATAATGCGGCTTTTGGGTAAGCAAACTTTGATATTCCGATGTGTGATGGTCTCAAGCTCCTGCAGAGGCGTAAGGGTGTCGTGGTGTACGGGCGTATCGCATATGCCCAATGTGGCCGCGATGACATGCGAAGCATGTGAGGCCGAGACGCAGACGAGGCTTATAGCCCGAGGTAAGCGAAGCGCAACCCCGGGTATCCGTCTCCCCCACCATCCTGCGTCCGCAACGTCAAGCAATTGATGAATCTCTTACTAAAAGCATCGTCACCCAACAAAAAGGTTAAATAAGAAAACCGTTATGAGATAACCTGAATCATTAAAACAACGAGAAACAATAAATACCCTTATCTATATCCAATTATTTTGCAAGCGCTTTACGGCGATTGATTCAGAAAGAATACGTATAAATTCTTGCATCGATTGCTTGCGATATGTTTCTTTCAGTATATGAACGCAACCCGACATTTGGTTGTCGTGAACCGCAATAGGAACAGCCTTCACATCACTGAAATCATATATCGAATCTTCAGCCAACACGGTAACGAGGTTTGTTTGACGCACAAGTTTCAACAAAGTGTTTACATCATTCAGTTCAATACGAATCTTGAACACATCGCAATCTGACACTATATTGTTAAAAGCATTACGGGCCTGCATACCTTTTGAAGGAAGAACCAAATCGTATTTTTCAAGCTCGGATATTGAAACTTTTTCTTTCGAAGCAAGGGGATGGTTCTTCCCTACTATAGCCGACAGCTTGTTCTGAAACAAGATATGCGACTCTACATTAGGAAAGGTCTGAATAGGCTTGAACGCAAGAACAAAATCAAGTTCGTGATTGGAAAGCAACTCCATCAACTCATTCATTTGTTTGTATACGATATTCACCTTTATCTTCGGATACATTTTTATAAACGATATCACCGATTCTGTGAGAATGGGGCTAAAAGAATGTGTCACCCCTATATTGAGCGTGCCCGTGAGCAATTTCCGTAAATCAGTAATCCTATCCACACAAGCTTCAGCATCTTGTATAGTGCGCAGAGCATACGGAAGAATCACTTCTCCCGCCTCTGTCAACTGTAACGAATGGCTATCGCGAATGAAAAGCTGTGTCCCGAGTTCATCTTCCAAATGCTTAATCTGCTGAGAAAGCGAGCTTTGTGCGATGTTTAGGCAAGAGGCAGCATGAGAAAAATTACGAGTCTCTGCAGCCTTTGCAAAATATCTTAACTGTCTTAATTCCATAGGATTACAAAATTACAATCAGAAACTTATAAATTTAGTATATAAATGTACACCTTTTTAGTAGAAAATCAAAGAAATATAGTTATTGAAAACTATAATATAAATGCAATAATGCGCTAATGGCCTGAGTTAGGCTATCTCGTTGCTGTAAATGACAGCTTTTTTAAAAGAAAAACCGGAATCGTAGCCCCAACTACCATACCCAAGATAATGAACATACAGGTAAGGCCATTGTATGCAAACAAATAAAAATAATGACCGAATACTTCTTCTCGGGTATAATACAGACATGACAACAATGCCTCGATAGTACGGTAAGCATACATCCCGGGTATCATAGGCAACAACGCCGGAAAAAAACAAACCTCTGCCGGACATTTTATGCTTGATGCAAACAGCACCGCTAACATTCCGATGGCAAATGAAGCCATCGTGCCGGCAACGATGATGTGAGCGCCACCCAATTCCGGCAGAGTCAACACATAACGTATGGCATGTCCGACAGCTGCAATTAAAGCGCACGTTAAATATGCTCGCCTGGGAGTGTTACTTATACTGGAAAAACCAATTGCAGCTATCGCAGCAAAGAAACCATCCTCAAAAATATTTACAAAAATATCATTCCACATAATACCTTTAAAACCATCTTAATCCAAATATTAGCATTCCAACACATAGCCCGGCTGACAGACAGGCGGTAAGCACGGCAGCATCTAAAAAACGGCTGAACGCGCATAAGTAATGTCGATATATCATATCACTGACAGAATTTATATATGGCACTCCGGGAATCAAGTACAAAACACTTGTGCCAATTGCCAATTCCGGAGTTGAGCCAATATTGAAAATATGCCCTCCGGCACTAATCGACGCCGAAAAGAATGAGGCACAAAGAAACGTAAGGCGTATGTCGCACCCATCTTCGAGCATTATTTGCTTGAGCCTATACCCTGCCATTGTCGACACCAGCACTATCAGCATGGCAAACCAGTCACCACCGAAAAGCCTGCAAAAAGCAGAGTTGGCAAGACTCGTTAGAATCAGCACCTCCCATTTCCCCGTCGGCTTTGTCGCCTTTATGCGTTCAAAGTGCGCAACAGCAGTCGGCAAATCCAGATTATTGTCTGCCACTTCCCAGCTTAGCTGGCTCAATCGGGTGTTAAGATTGAAACTTATGCCACAATTTGCAGTCTTGCGTTGTGCCATCACCGCACTACCTCTATCAGTATTCCACACAGATACCGATACGTTAGCCGGCATTATGAATATGTCGATGTTTACCCCAAAGGCCTGCGCCATGCGCTTGGTGTTTTTTTCTATACGGATGCATGTTGAACCACATCCCAACAGCAAAGCGGCATATTCGGCAAGGAATGCAGCTATCCCTTGCAAAACGGTGCTATCACTCAACTTATTCATAATATTGGTCGTCACTGTCATCGTCGTTGTCGGCAATTCCGGGTATTTTATCGTCCCCGGGTATGAAGAACATATCAGATTCTCTGCCAAATTCAAATAATGGTGTTGCCTTGTGGTTACAACCACGCCCACTGCGTTTGCTACAATAGTATTTAACAGCTCGGAAGATAAATGCACTTAATAGCAATGCAGCTACAATGCACCACGTAATCATTGGATAGTTCATAATCATTTACTATTAAAAATTCTGTGCAAAAGTCGGGCTTATCCTCCAAAAGCTCAAACAATGATTAAGGGATTTTCCTATCACAGCTATAGGCATCATAGATAATTGGCTCACAGCAGAGTGTCAAAAAAATATAAACGGATAGTAGAAAAGTACAACGCATCACCAATAAAGTGAAAAAAGAAATGGCACTGCGCAATGCAATGCCATTTCTTTTTATTTTGAATTATCATTCAAGCCCCCTCAGAGAGAGGCTCTGACAATGAGTTTACAATTACTCTGCCTCGACAGTTTCGGTAACTTCGCTTTCTTGAGCATCCAAGCGGTCGAAATCTTCCTTGCTACCAACCACCAGACGGTCGTAGTCGCGCAAACCGGTACCGGCAGGAATCAGGTGACCGCAAATCACGTTCTCCTTCATGCCCTCCAGATAGTCGACCTTGCCATTGATGGCAGCTTCGTTGAGCACCTTGGTGGTTTCCTGGAACGATGCAGCCGACATGAAGCTTGAGGTCTGCAATGCAGCACGAGTGATACCCTGCAGAATCTGTTCGGATGTGGCAGGAACAGCATCGCGTACAACCACCAGACGAAGGTCGCGGCGCTTGAGAGCCGAGTTTTCGTCGCGCAGCTTGCGAGCGGTTACAATCTGACCGTTTTCAAGCTCGGTAGAGTCGCCCTTGTCGACAACCACCTTGCGGCCCCAAATGCGGTCGTTTTCGTCCATAAACTCGCGCTTGTCCACACTTTGTTGTTCAAGGAATCGAGTGTCACCCGGGTCGATGATGTTAACCTTGCGCATCATCTGGCGAACAATAACTTCGAAGTGCTTATCGTTAATCTTAACGCCTTGCATACGGTAGACGCCTTGAACCTCGTTAACGATGTAGTCCTGAACGGCTGTCGGACCCATGATGTTAAGGATGTCGTTTGGCGTAATTGCACCATCCGACAGGGCTGTACCGGCACGAACGTAGTCGTTTTCCTGAACAAGAATCTGCTTCGACAGTGGCACGAGGTATTTGCGAACCTCACCCAACTTAGAGGTGATGATGATTTCGCGATTACCACGCTTGAGGCGTCCGTAAGTAACCTCGCCATCGATTTCGCTCACAACAGCAGGGTTCGACGGGTTGCGTGCTTCGAACAACTCGGTAACACGTGGCAGACCACCGGTGATGTCACCTGCGCCGCCGCTTGCCGAACGCGGAATCTTTACGAACACATCGCCCGCAAATATTTCGTCGCCTTGCTTGAACAGCAGGTGTGCGCCCACAGGCAATGTGTACGACTTGATTACCTCGCCGTTTTCGTCGATAATCTGAACTTCCGGAACCATTGTGCGGTCCTTCGATTCGATGATAATCTGTTCGCTGTTGCCGGTAGCTTCTTCAAAATCTTCCTGGAATGTTACGCCTTCCACAAAGTTCACATAGTTAATCTTACCGGTGTATTCCGAAACAATTACGGCGTTGAATGGGTCCCATTCGCAAATCAGGTCGCCCTTCTTCACTGCCGAACCCGGAGTGACGAACAACTTCGAACCGTAGACGATGTTACCGCTTGTGAGCACCATCTTAGTGTTAGGCTCGATAATGCGCATTTCTGCCATACGGCCAATTACTACATCTTCGTTCTCCTTGTCCTTAACGGTGCGGAGTTCATCGATTTCGATGATACCATCGTAGTTCGACTTCATATTTGATACGGCAGCCACGTTGTGAGCCACACCACCGACGTGGAATGTACGGAGGGTAAGCTGAGTACCCGGCTCGCCGATTGCTTGTGCTGCAATCACGCCCACAGCCTCGCCGCGCTGAACCATGCGGTTGGTGGCAAGGTTACGGCCATAACACTTGGCACATACGCCCTTCTTGGCTTCGCAAGTGAGCACCGAACGAATTTCAACCGACTCGATTGGGCTTTCGTTGATGCGCTTGGCTATGCTGTCGGTGATTTCTTCACCGCTGGCAACAATCACCTCGCCGGTGATTGGGTCTACCACGTCGTGAACCGAAACACGGCCCAGGATGCGGTCGCCAAGCGAAGCCACCACTTCGTCGTCTTTCTTGATTTCGGTGCAGACAAGTCCGCGCAGAGTGCCACAGTCTTCTTCGGTGATAATCACGTCGTGTGCCACGTCAACCAGACGACGAGTCAGATAACCGGCGTCGGCAGTCTTCAAGGCGGTGTCGGCAAGACCCTTACGGGCACCGTGAGTAGAGATAAAGTACTCAAGCACGCTCAAGCCTTCCTTGAAGTTAGCCAAAATCGGGTTCTCGATGGTTTGACCACCTTCCGAACCACTCTTTTGTGGCTTAGCCATAAGACCACGCATACCGGAGAGCTGACGAATCTGGTCCTTCGAACCACGAGCACCCGAGTCGAGCATCATATACACTGAGTTGAAGCCCTGTTGGTCGCTCGAGAGTTTCTTCATCACGATGCTTGTGAGCTCGTTGTTGACGTGTGTCCAGATGTCGATAACCCTGTTGTAACGCTCGTTGTTGGTGATAAAACCCATGTTGAAGCTGTTGGTAACCTCTTCGACCTGAGCATCGCCTTCAGCCACCAGTGCAGCCTTTTCTTCAGGCACGATGATGTCGCCAAGGTTGAACGACAATCCGCCCTTGAATGCCATGTAGTAACCCATGTTCTTGATGTCGTCGAGGAACTTGGCACTGCGAGGCACACCGCACGACTTGATTACGCGGCTGATGATTCCACGCAACGATTTCTTTGATATGATTTCGTTGATATAACCGATTTCTTTCGGCACAAGTTTGTTGAACAACACACGGCCCACCGAAGTGTCTTCCTTGAGCACCTTTACCGGATTGCCGTTTTCGTCGATGTCGTCAACTACCACCGATACTATCGACTGCAAAGTCACCTTACCTTCGTTGTAAGCGATTTCGGCTTCCTCCGGTCCGTAGAACTTCAAGCCCTCGCCTTTCTGACCGGGACGAAGCTTGGTGATGTAGTACAGACCGAGCACCATGTCCTGCGAAGGCACGGTGATAGGTTCGCCGTTGGCAGGGTTGAGGATGTTGTGCGAGCCCAGCATAAGCAACTGTGCTTCGAGCACTGCCTCGTTGCCCAATGGCAAGTGTACAGCCATCTGGTCGCCGTCGAAGTCGGCATTGAATGCCGTACATGCCAGCGGGTGCAGCTGAATGGCCTTGCCTTCAATCATGCGTGGCTGGAATGCCTGGATACCCAGACGGTGAAGTGTCGGGGCACGGTTGAGCAACACCGGATGACCCTTCATCACATATTCAAGGATATCCCATACCACGGGTTCCTTGCGGTCGACAATCTTCTTGGCGCTCTTCACCGTCTTTACGATGCCGCGCTCAATGAGCTTGCGAATGATGAATGGTTTGTATAGTTCAGCGGCCATCAACTTTGGAATACCGCATTCATGCATCTTGAGTTCAGGACCTACAACAATTACCGAACGAGCCGAATAGTCGACACGCTTACCGAGCAAGTTCTGACGGAAACGGCCTTGCTTACCCTTGAGGCTATCAGAAAGCGACTTCAACGGACGGTTAACATCGCTCTTCACTGCCGAACTCTTGCGCGAGTTGTCGAGCAACGAGTCAACTGCCTCTTGAAGCATACGCTTTTCGTTGCGCAGAATCACCTCAGGAGCCTTGATTTCGATGAGTCGTTTCAGACGGTTGTTGCGGATAATCACACGACGATAGAGGTCGTTAAGGTCGCTGGTGGCAAAACGTCCACCATCGAGTGGCACCAATGGACGCAACTCAGGCGGAATGACAGGGATAACCTGGAGAATCATCCATTCCGGGCGGTTGATTTTGCGCGAAGCGCGGAACGATTCCACCACTTGCAGGCGCTTCAATGCCTCGGTTTTGCGTTGTTGCGAACCTTCCTTGCCGGCAGTGTCGCGCAACTCATACGACAATTTGTCGAGGTCGAGGCCGCACAGCAGGTCGTAGATAGCTTCGGCACCCATCTTGGCAACAAACTTATTCGGGTCGTCGTCAGGCAAAAGGTGGTTGTCCTTTGGCAGACGGTCGAGGATGTCGAGATATTCGTCCTCGCTCAAGAGGTCGAGCTTGCTGTATACCTTCGATTCGTCGTTGGCAAAGAAGCCTTCGGTGGCTGTTGGACCCGGATTGAGGATGATATAACGTTCGTAGTAGATAACGGCATCGAGCTTCTTCGATGGCAAGCCAAGGAGATAGCCGATTTTGTTAGGCAGCGAGCGGAAATACCAGATGTGGGCAACAGGCACCACCAGCTGGATGTGACCCGAGCGTTCGCGACGAACCTTCTTTTCAGTGACTTCCACACCGCAACGGTCGCACACGATACCCTTGTAACGGATTCTCTTATATTTTCCGCAATGGCACTCATAGTCCTTCACCGGACCGAAAATGCGTTCGCAGAACAAACCGTCGCGCTCAGGCTTATAGGTACGGTAGTTGATAGTTTCTGGCTTGAGTACTTCTCCATAAGAATTTTCAAGAATAGAGTCGGGCGAAGCCAGGCTAATCGAAATCTTTGAAAAAGTGTTCTTAATCTTATTGTCTTTTCTAAAAGCCATTTGTTTAATTCTTTTTACTTAAAAGAGTTAATTTTATCTTTTTCACGGGATTGCATGCCTGTGAGACTTGAGCCCACAAGCATGCTGCACTCGCTTTTTTATTCCATGTTGATGCTCAAGCCCAAACCGCGAAGTTCGTGGAGCAATACATTGAGCGATTCAGGGATGCCCGGAGTTGGCATTGCGTCGCCCTTGACAATGGCTTCATAAGCCTTGCTGCGACCAACAACGTCGTCACTCTTGACGGTGAGGATTTCCTGGAGCACATGCGAAGCACCGAATGCCTCGATTGCCCATACTTCCATTTCACCGAAGCGCTGACCACCAAACTGTGCCTTACCACCAAGAGGTTGCTGAGTGATAAGTGAGTACGGGCCTATGCTGCGGGCGTGCATCTTATCTTCTACCATGTGACCCAACTTAAGCATGTAGGTTACACCCACAGTGGCAGGTTGGTCGAAGCGTTCGCCGGTGCCACCATCGTAAAGATAGGTCTTGCCGTAGCGTGGCAAACCGGCCTTGTCGGTCCAGTAGTTCAAATCTTCGAGGCTGGCACCGTCGAAGATTGGCGTTGCAAACTTCACGCCACATTCGCGGCCTGCCCAGCCAAGAACGGCTTCGAAAATCTGACCGATGTTCATACGCGAAGGCACACCCAGAGGGTTGAGCACAATGTCAACCGGAGTACCATCGGCAAGGAACGGCATATCTTCTTGACGAACCACACGCGACACGATACCCTTGTTACCGTGGCGACCTGCCATCTTATCGCCCACACCAATCTTACGCTTCTTGGCGATGTATACCTTACCCATTTGCATTACGCCCGATGGAAGGTCGTCGCCAATCTGATAGTCGTCTTTCTTACGACGCTTTGCAGCCTCGTATTCCTTCGACTTGCGCAGATAGTTCATCACACACTGGTGGATGAGGTCGTTCTTGTGTGCGTCCGAAGTCCACTTGGTGAGGTTGACAGTAGCAAAATCGATGTTGATGAGCGCCTGTGCAGTGAAAGGTGCACCCTTGGCTACGACATCGATGCCAAGATAGTCCTTCACACCATTCGAAGTCTTGCCCTCGGTGAGCACAAGCAGCTTCTCAACAAGCTTCTTCTTCAATTCGTCCTGAATAGCCTGATATTCGTTGTCGATATCCTGCAGCGTGGTGTCCTTGGTTCCGCGTTTGCGCTTAGCGGCACGCTGATAGAGCTCGGTGCCGATAATCACGCCCTTGAGCGAAGGAGTGGCCTTGAGCGAAGCATCCTTCACGTCGCCAGCCTTGTCGCCAAAGATGGCACGCAACAGCTTCTCTTCAGGTGTTGGGTCGCTTTCGCCCTTAGGAGTAATCTTACCAATGAGGATGTCGCCGGGACCAACATGAGCACCCACGCGCACAATGCCGCGTTCGTCAAGGTCCTTAGTGGCATCTTCGCTCACGTTAGGAATATCGCTTGTCAGCTCTTCCATACCACGCTTGGTTTCGCGCACTTCGAGTGTATACTCGTCGACGTGAACCGAAGTGAGGATGTCCTCACGAACCATACGTTCGTTCAGCACGATAGCATCCTCGTAGTTATAACCCTTCCAAGGCATGTAGGCAACCTTGAGGTTGCGACCGATAGCAAGCTCGCCACCTGCTGTCGAATAGCCTTCGGTGAGGATATCGCCCTTGTTTACACGCTGACCCTTTTCGCACATCGGACGCAAGTCGATGGTGGTGCTTTGGTTGGTCTTGCGGAACTTGGGCAGATTGTATGTCTTGACTGCATCTTCAAACGAGATAAACTCTTCCTCATCGGTGCGGTCGTAACGAATCTTTATTGTAGCGGCATCAACGTATTCAACAACGCCCGGTCCTTCGGCTTGGATTTGCGAACGCGAGTCGTAAGCCAGCTGAGCCTCGATGCCGGTGCCCACAATAGGAGCCTCGGTGCGAAGCAATGGCACTGCCTGGCGCATCATGTTCGAACCCATCAACGCACGGTTGGCGTCGTCGTGTTCGAGGAACGGAATCAAGCTTGCCGCAATTGAAGCAATCTGCATTGGCGACACGTCCATAAGCTCAACCTGGTCGGGAGCAACCACAGGGAAGTCGGCATCGAGACGCGACTTGACCTTGGTGCGGATAAACGAACCGTCGTCGTTGAGCGGCGCATTGCCTTGAGCAATGATTCTGCCCTCTTCAGCCTCGGCTGTGAGGTAAACCACATCGTCGTTCTTGAGGTCGACAACACCGTCAGCCACCTTACGGTAAGGCGTTTCGATGAAGCCCAGCTTGTTAATCTTTGCATATACGCAAAGCGACGAAATCAAGCCGATGTTAGGACCTTCAGGAGTCTCGATAGGACACAGACGGCCATAGTGAGTATAGTGTACGTCGCGCACCTCAAAGCCGGCACGGTCACGCGACAGACCGCCGGGACCAAGGGCACTCAAACGGCGCTTGTGAGTGATTTCGGCAAGCGGGTTGGTCTGGTCCATGAATTGCGACAGCGCATTAGTACCAAAGAAGGTGTTGATAACCGACGAAATAGTCTTTGCATTAATCAGGTCGGCAGGTGTGAACACTTCGTTGTCACGCACATTCATGCGTTCACGAATGGTGCGAGCCATACGTGCCAAGCCCACGCCAAACTGATTGTAGAGCTGTTCGCCAACAGTGCGCACACGACGGTTGCTCAAGTGGTCGATATCGTCGACGTCGGTCTTGCTGTTAATCAAGCCGATGAGATACTTGATAATCTCAATGATATCTTCGCGAGTGAGCACACGAATGTCGTCGCTGATGGTCAAGCCAAGCTTCTTGTTGATGCGGAAACGGCCGACATCACCCAAGTCGTAACGCTTGTCGGAGAAGAACAAGTTGATGATAACTTCACGAGCACTTGCATCATCCGGTGGCTCGGCGTTGCGCAATTGACGATAGATATATGTGATAGCCTCCTTCTCAGAGTTGCTCGGGTCCTTCTGAAGGGTGTTGAAGATGATTTGGTAATCGTTGGTGTTGACATCCTCCTTGTGAACCAAAATTGTTGTAGCACCCGATTCAAGAATCTCGGCGATGTTTTCCGATGTGATTTCGGTGTCGCGCTCCACAATCACCTCGTTACGCTCGATGCTTACAACTTCGCCGGTGTCCTCGTCAACAAAGTCCTCGTTCCACGATTTCACCACACGAGCAGCCAAGCGGCGGCCTATAACTTTCTTTAGATTCGATTTGTTTACTTTAAGTTCTTCCGCTAAACCGAATATTTCGATAATATCCTTGTCAGTTTCCAAACCAATGGCACGCAACAAGGTGGTAACAGGCAATTTCTTCTTACGGTCGATGTAAGCCCACATCACATTGTTGATGTCCGTGGCAAACTCAATCCATGAGCCACGGAAAGGAATGATTCGTGCCGAATAGAGTTTCGTACCGTTGGCGTGTTGGCTCTGGCCAAAGAAAACGCCAGGCGAACGGTGAAGCTGCGACACAACCACACGCTCAGCGCCATTGATGACGAATGTACCCTTATCAGTCATATAAGGTATCTGACCCAAGAAAACATCTTGCACTGTAGTGGCAAAATCTTCATGCTCCGGGTCGGTACAATATAATTTCAATTTGGCCTTTAAAGGCACACAATATGTTGCACCGCGCTGCAAGCACTCATCGAGCGTGTAGCGTGGCGAATCGATATAATAATCCAGGAATTCAAGCACAAAGTTGTTGCGAGTGTCGGCAATCGGAAAATTCTCGGCAAAAACCTTGTAGAGTCCCTCATTTTTTCTCTTTTCAGTTGGAGTATCTAACTGCAGAAAATCTCTGAAAGATTGTAATTGCACCTCCAGGAAATCCGGAAATGGATATGGATTCTTTACAGAGGCGAAATTAACACGTTTGTTTTTTGTTGAAACTGACATGAAAATTAAATTAGGGTGAACTCAAAATTTTTATAGCACAAAAAGGTTAAGAATCGACATTACAGAGGATTCTTAACCCACAACCTGAATAATCAGGTAATATTATTTAAGTTCAATTTCAGCTCCAGCTTCCTCAAGTGCCTTCTTCAAGGCTTCAGCTTCAGCCTTAGCAACGCCTTCCTTAATCTTCGAAGGTGCGTTATCTACAACTTCCTTAGCTTCCTTAAGGCCAAGACCCGTTTGTTCCTTAACTGCCTTAACTACAGCAAGCTTAGCTGCGCCAGCCGACTTCAGGATAACGTCGAATGAATCCTTTTCTTCAGCTGCAGCTTCACCAGCTGCTGGACCTGCTGCTACTGCTACTGCTGCAGCTGCTGGTTCGATACCATATTCGTCTTTCAAAATTTGAGCAAGTTCGTTAACTTCCTTAACTGTAAGGTTAACTAATTGTTCTGCAAAAGCTTTCAAATCTGCCATTGTTGTGTATGATTTAATAGTTTATTATTTTTTTATTTATTCTTTGTTTGATAGAGTTTCAAGGATGCCATGAAGCTTGTTACCGCCCGATTGCAAAGCGCTTACAACGTTCTTAGCAGGCGATTGCAGCAATGCAACAACATCTGCGATAAGTTCGTTCTTGCTCTTGATGCTGCACAGAGCGTCGAGTTGTTCTGCTCCCATATACACGCTTTCTTCTACGTAAGCGGCTTTGAGCAATGGAAGCTGAGAATTCTTGTTCTTCTTCAAGAAATCCTTAATGAGTTTAGCAGGAGCGTTACCGGTGTTGCTGAGCATCAACGATGTTGAGCCTGCCAGTGCTGGATAAAGACCCGAATAGTCGACATCCGACATCTCCATGGCCTTCTTTACCAAGGTGTTCTTTACAACCACAAGCTTTACGTCAGCCTTGAAAGAAGCACGACGAAGCGCACTTGTCATCTCGGCATCCATACCGGTGGTTTGAACCAAATATATAGCACTGTATTCCTTGAGGACAGCTGCTATTTTCTCTATAACTATTTGCTTATCTTCTTTCTTCATCTTGTCTTAGTTCAATTAAAAGTTACTCACTAATCGATTTAGTATCAACCTTGATACCAGGACTCATAGTACTTGAAAGATAAACACTCTTCAGATAAGTTCCCTTTGCAGTTGCAGGCTTCAACTTCAGAATCATATCAACGAATGCCTTAGCGTTTTCGCGGATTTGATCAGCAGTGAACGAAACCTTACCGATTGAGGTGTGAACGATACCGCCCTTGTCAACCTTAAAGTCAATCTTACCTTGTTTTACTTCTTTAACTGCCTTTGCAACATCAGGAGTAACTGTGCCGCTCTTGGGGTTTGGCATCAAGCCACGAGGACCTAACACACGACCCAGAGCACCAATCTTACCCATGATGGCAGGCTGAGTTATAATCACATCGATGTCAGTCCAGCCGCCTTTAATCTTTTCGATATATTCGTCCAAACCAACATAGTCGGCACCTGCTTCTTTGGCTGCAGCTTCAGCATCGGCTGTACAAAGCACAAGCACGCGAACTTGCTTACCTGTACCGTTTGGCAACGACACTGTACCACGAACCATCTGATTAGCCTTGCGAGGGTCTACGCCGAGACGTACATCAATATCAACTGAAGCATCAAACTTAGTGAAAGTCACTTCCTTCACCAATTCTGCAGCTTCCTTAAGAGTGTAAGCCTTCCCTGCTTCAATCTTCTCGCTGACTAACTTTTGATTTTTTGTAAGTTTGCTCATTTCGAATTGAAGTTTAATTAATTTTCAGGGAATGAACCCTTTACAGTGATACCCATACTTCTGGCTGTACCTGCGACCATCTTCATAGCCGAGTCTAAAGTAAAACAGTTCAAATCAGGCATTTTGTCTTCTGCAATTGCCTTCACTTGCTCCCAAGTAACTTCAGCAACCTTCTTGCGGTTTGGTTCTGCCGAACCACCCTTCACCTTTGCAGCTTCCATCAATTGTACAGCTGCCGGTGGAGTCTTAACCACAAAGTCGAAGCTCTTGTCGGTGTAATAAGTAATTACAACCGGAAGAACCTTACCTGCCTTGTCCTGAGTGCGAGCATTGAATTGCTTACAAAATTCCATGATGTTGATACCTTTAGAACCGAGTGCAGGTCCTACTGGTGGTGAAGGATTTGCTGCTCCACCTTTAATCTGTAATTTGATCTGTCCAGCAATTTCTTTAGCCATTGTTCAATCTTAAATAATTAACATTTAAAACATAAAGTTGCATAAACATTTGCAAGAGCGTAACCTTCTCGCAAATTATTCACGCTCTACTTGCGAATTTTCCAACTCGAGCGGTGTCTTTCTGCCAAACACCTTTACCATGACCTTGAGAGTGCGCTTCTCGCGGTTCACTTCCTCAATCTCACCAATGAATCCGTTGAACGGTCCGCTTATCACCTTAACCGATTCACCCACCAGGTAGTCGTTAACGCCGTTGTCAACCTCGTTCATGGCGTCGCTGTCGGCAGCGCCAAGCATACGGTTGATTTCAGCCTCACGCACTGGCTCGGGTTTCGGAGGATTCTCACGGTTGCGAACAAAATCAATGATGTTGGTAGTGTTCCGGAGCTCGTACTCAATCTCGCCGGTCATAGTAGCCTCCACAAAAATGTAGCCCGACATTCTTGGTTTTTCTTTCACAACCTTCTTGCCGGCGCGGGATGTAGATACAATCTTTTCAGTAGGAAGCAGCACCTGATAAACATGCAAGCCAAGATCAGAATTCTTGATTTCTGCTTCAAGCAGTTCCTTCACCTTCTGTTCTTTGCCTGAAATAGTACGCAGTGCATACCATCTCTTCACACAATTGTTTTCTTCTGCCATTTCCTAATTGAATTAACAAGATTTTTACCTTAACTATCCTTTCTTCCACTCATCCTTCACAAGCATCAGATGCTGTAGATGAAGTGCATAATTGTGTCGATTACCTGATCCATGCACAAAATCACCAAGGCTATTACGATGGAAGCAATCATAACCAAGATGGTGCTCGATGCAAGCTGACTCTTTGTTGGCCAAGAAACCTTATAGATCAATTCTCTATAAGATTCCTCAATATCCGTAAATAACTTTAATTTCTTCATAAATTCACTTTATTAGCACGGGAAGAGAGACTCGAACTCCCGACACCTGGTTTTGGAGACCAGTGCTCTACCGACTGAGCTATTCCCGTAGGAAAATTCCGGCTAATGTTTCGCTTTACGACGGTTCATCAACCGGAATTGTGTTAGTTTATATCGAAGTTTCTACCCGTAGGTATTAGTCGATGATTTCGATAATCTGGCCAGAACCTACTGTACGACCACCTTCGCGGATTGCGAAACGCAAACCAAGGTCGCAAGCTACCGGAGTAATCAACTTAACTTGGATAGTTACGTGGTCACCAGGCATTACCATTTCAACGCCTTCCGGAAGAGTGATTTCACCGGTTACGTCGAGGGTACGTACGTAGAATTGAGGACGATAGTGGTTGCGGAATGGAGTGTGACGACCACCTTCTTTTTCAGTCAAGACGTAAACTTGAGCCTTGAATTCGTCGTGTGGCTTAACACATCCAGGGTGGCAAACAACCATACCACGCTTGATTTCCTTCTTGTCGATACCACGGAGGAGAAGACCTACGTTATCGCCGGCTTCACCTTGGTCGAGGAGCTTACGGAACATTTCAACACCGGTAACAACCGATTTCAATGTTGCGCCAAGACCCATGATTTGAACTTCGTCACCAACCTTAACGATACCAGTTTCGATACGACCTGTTGCTACAGTACCACGACCAGTGATCGAGAATACGTCTTCAACAGGCATCAGGAATGGCTTGTCAGTTGCACGCGGAGGAAGTTGGATCCATTCGTCAACAGCGTTCATGAGGTCCATAACCTTTTCTACCCATTCAGGTTCGCCGTTCAAAGCACCGAGTGCCGAGCCGCGGATGATTGGAGTATCTTCTTCGAATTCGTATTGGCCGAGAAGGTCTTGCATGTCCATTTCAACAAGTTCGAGAAGTTCTGGGTCGTCAACCATGTCACACTTGTTCAAGAATACAACAAGACGTGGAACGTTTACTTGGCGAGCCAAAAGGATGTGTTCACGAGTTTGAGGCATTGGACCGTCAGTAGCAGCAACTACAACGATTGCACCGTCCATCTGAGCAGCACCGGTAACCATGTTCTTAACGTAGTCGGCGTGTCCCGGGCAGTCTACGTGTGCATAGTGACGAGTAGCAGTTTCATACTCGATGTGAGCAGTGTTGATAGTGATACCGCGTTCCTTTTCTTCCGGAGCGTTGTCAATCTGGTCGAAAGACTTAACTTCTTCTGACCCGAAGCCCTTTTCATGGAGCACCTTAGAGATGGCTGCAGTCAAAGTGGTTTTACCGTGGTCAACGTGGCCGATAGTACCAATGTTAACGTGTGGCTTGGTTCTTTCAAATTTCTCTTTTGCCATAACTTTTTTGTTATTTTTTTGATTAAATGATTAACGTAATATTCGTCGTTACTTTTTGTTTAAGCAGAAGCGTAATTCCGGTATTGCTACTCATTAACGAGGCTTGGCATTGTCTTCAGCCTCAGCTTGGCAGCCGAATTAAGCCTTCTTTACTTTGAGCCGATGGCGGGAATTGAACCCGCGACCTCTTCCTTACCAAGGAAGCGCTCTACCCCTGAGCTACATAGGCAAACCACCGTTTTACGGGTGTGGGTAGTGATGGATTCGAACCACCGAAGTCGAAAGACAGCAGATTTACAGTCTGCCCCATTTGGCCGCTCTGGAAACTACCCATATTTCAAAACATCTCACCGGGTGCTGCGCTCGCTTGCGCTTCCGGTTTGTTTTTTCTTGAGCCTCTTGTCGGATTCGAACCAACGACCCCGAGATTACAAATCACGTGCTCTGGCCAACTGAGCTAAAGAGGCATCGTTTTCAGCACTTTTGCCGACATAGTCGTGCATAAGCGAGTGCAAAGTTACGCATAATTTTTAAAACAGCAAATATTACCCCCACTTTTTTTGAAAATAATTTCGATTTATTGCTGTTTTTTCGTTCTGCCTATGCCCAAAACGCTCTATTCGGACACCCGGACACTCGCAAAAGCGCCTCTGCACGTCCGTTTGCCTGATTTTGCACATGCATTGCAGCAACGGCTTTGCAGAGGCCTTCGTTAGATTTTTGTTATAGAGGTAAGGCAGGATGCTGTGCCGGCTTCAGCCTCGGCAGCGCAGCCGCTTTGCGCGCCACGCACGATGTTGAGCCATGCCACACAGGCACTCTCAGTCACCCCTTGTCGGCTCTCATTTGCTCTTCTTAGTCTTGTCGAGTTGATGCTCGAGTGCATCGATGGCAACGTCGATGGCTTCTTCGAATGTATCAGCCACCTTCGAGGCAAACACTTCGCCCGTTTGCGGAATCACGAGTTTGATTCCTGCCTCTTTGTTCATTGCCGATTCCGGCTTTATCACTTTAAGGGTCACATCGACCTTTGTTATCTCTTCGTTGCGACGTGCAAGACGTTCAATCTTACGGTTAATGAAACTTTCCAACTTTGCAGATGCGTCAAAATGGATGGCTTTGATTTTAATTTCCATAATGTCCTCCTTTTTTAAGAGCCCTTGGGTGGGCCGATTGGTAATTATCTTTAAGTTCACTAAAAGTTATATGTGTGTAGACCTGCGTTGCAGCCAACGACTCGTGGCCCAGCAGTTCTTTCACGTTGTTCAGTTGTGCGCCATTGTTGAGCATTGCCGAGGCAAATGAGTGGCGGAGCACGTGCGGCGAAAACTTGTCGGTGCCGCCTGCGGCTTGCAGCGCATCGTGCACCACATTATATACAAGCGATGGATAGAGCGCCTTGCCGTTAGGCCTCACGAAGAAGGCATCGCACACAGCCGCCACCTGCTGCGAGCGCAATTCGCGGTAGCGCACAATCCACTCCAGCAACTCGCTGCCAAATGGCACTATGCGGTCCTTGTTGCGCTTGCCGTGCACCTTTATCTGCATTGCCGAAGCATCGACGTTGACATCGCTGAGCCCTATAAGTTCTGCCCTTCGTATGCCGGTTTCGTAGAACATCAGCAGCATCAGCCTGTTGCGCACCGCCGTGAAGTCGCTGAGGTCGATATCCTCATCGAGCATGGCGTTGATGTTTTCGCTTCGCACATAGGTAGGCAGCCGTTTGGGCAGCTTGGCAAGCTCAACCATCGTGGCGGGGTTACGGTCAATCAGTGCGCGGCGCTGCATATATTTATACAAAGCACGCACCGACTGCACCTTGCGACGTATGGTGCGCTGGCAATCGCCCGCGTTGCTGAGGCTCATCATCCACTCGCGTATGTCGTTAACGCTCACATCGTCGAGCCTAAGTTGCTCGCTATCACCACGGGTAAGAAATTCGACAAACTGACGGAGGTCGTTTCCATAAGACAAAACGGTATGAACCGAATAATTCAGCTCATACCGTAAATATTTTAAGAATCCCTCAATCATCATATATCCGAAGTGATTTATGTTATCACAAGCGAATATACAATTATTATTTGAGTTCTACAAATTCTTTATCGTTTTTTTATTCTTCGCCCTGACGAAGTTTCTGTACATACACAGCCTTCATCATCTTCTTGCGGTTGGTAACCGATGGCTTTTCAAATGCTTGACGAGCGCGCAATTCCTTTACAACGCCGGTCTTTTCGTATTTTCTCTTAAACTTCTTAAGGGCTTTTTCGATGTTTTCGCCTTCCTTAACTTGTACGATAATCATTGTTCTAAAAATTTTATTTTTTGTTGTTATTTAATTCTGTTTTGTTGTTTTATGCCGCTTTTGCATGTTCACGAGCCCATTCAGCCCACAAAGGCATGCCGCGATGCAGCACCGCGTCGATTTTGCTTAATCAATATGTAAATATCTGTGTTCTAACTATTTATCGTGTTGATTTATACACAACCTCCTCTCTTTTTACAGGGTGTTGCTGCCGACCATCGGCAGAAATCGGACGCAAATTTACGTTTTTTATTCCAAATCTACAAGAGTTTTAGGCAGTTGCGGTGCAATTTATTTTCAATAAGGGGTGCGAAATTGCGTTAGCGTTTTCGGTTCGAGCACTATGGCTCCGTCGCCGGCAAGCGAGTGAAAACGCGCTCCGGCGTCACGCAACTTGTCCTCAACGGCAATGCGTGTGCTGCGCCACATTGCCCCCGACACCACCACCTCGGCATCCCGCAGCGCTGCCGCCTGCAGCGTCACGTCGTTGCGGAAATCTTTCGGCAGAATCACATAATCGGCTCCAGCAGCAGCCAACCCACGGCGGCTGATGTCGCTTCGACGGCCAATCGACACAAATCGCCATCCGGCAATGCAGGCGTGCTTGGCATAGAAACAGCTTCCGGCGACAACGCAACCGTCTGTTGCCGCCTCAACGCGCTTCACTCCCAGCCGACTGAACATCGGGCAATGCTTCGCGGCAAATTCTTCAACGTCGATTTCGTGGTCGGTACACCACACATAAGCCTCCCCATCTACAAAATATACCACCGGAGTACTATCGTGGGCATTAAGCAATATCACGCCTTCGCGCGGCGTGTTCGCCACATTATATATATGTAGCGCAGCACATGCCGTCAACGTGGCGCATGCTGCCACTGCCCACACCGCCCGACGCCTCACACACAGCACCGCCACCAGAACAATGGCGCCGTAGCACAACACCACCTCGCCTATGGTTATCCACACATTTTCGATGTGGGCAAACGAGCAACTGCCGGCAACGCTGCATAGCCACACAAAGGCGTGCGACAACGCCCCGATTACCGATGCCATCAGCGGCAAGTCGATTCCTGCCATGAGCAGCAGTACATATAGCGCCGACAACGCCATATAGAGTGGCAGCAACGGCAAAACCACAAGGTTGGTGACAACCGAAGCAAACGATACGGTGTGAAAAAAATATGCCGTCAGCACCGACGTGGCTGCCGTGGCAATCACCGACACTGCCACGCACGATGCCACATAGCGCAACGCCGGATGCCACCCCTGAATGTGCTTCGACAAAAGCGGCATAACAGCTATCAATGCCGTCACCGACACAAAACTAAGCAGAAATCCGGCATCGTAGACCGAATTTGGCGAAATCACTACAATGCACAGCGCAGCACCCGCCACGGCGTTGGCGCTGAGGGCGCGACGGTTGGTGAGCACCGCCAGCGAAGCAAACACCATCATCACGGCAGCACGGCACACCGACGGCGACAGCCCGGTGAACAACGCAAACAGCACCACGCCTGCCGCTGCACAAGCCACGCGAGTGCGCAGCCGTCCGCCCCGCAGCAGCGGCATCAGCAGCCACGCCAGCAGCATAGCCACCATGCCCACATGCAAACCGCTCAGTGCCACCACGTGCGACAAGCCTGCCGCCGACATTGTCTGCCGCAATTCGGGCATTATGTCGCTGCCGTAGCCCAGCAAAAGCGCAGCAAGCAAGGGCTTCGACTCGCTGCTCACATGTGAATCGACAATTATTGCTCTTGCCCTATGGCGCAGGCGCTGAAGAGCATAATATGGCGACTTTGATTTGCCCACCACAACAATCTCGCCGACATCGGCAATATGCCGGGTGTAGGCAGCCGACTGCCTGAGCATATATTTTGCGTAATCAAATTCCCAGGGATTGCCCATGTTGCGTATGCGCTCAAGGTTTGTCTCAAAGGCAACCACATCGCCTTCGGCATAGCCATACTGATTGCCGCTGACAAGCACCGACACCACGCCGGCACGCGATGTGTGCACCAGCAGCGACGTCGACGCCTCGTTTTGCCTAATCTTGCCCACCACGCCCACGAGCGGCTCTTCGGACACGAAATGCTCGCCCAGCTCCGGCGGTCGGCTGAGCAACGCGTCAGCTACGCCCAGCGCAAACGCCATGCCGGCTATTGCCGCAATCGACCACCGGTGCCTTGCCGTGGCACTGCACAACCGGCGCAAGCACACAGCCAACGCAAGCGATGCCAAGCCTATAGCAGCACTCAACACTAAAGCCACCGCATGCCCCACAACACCGCAAACCATCACCCCTGCCACAAACGGCAAGAGCAACCTCAGCAACGGCACTCGCGACAATGCAGAATGGTAAACCGACATTACTACGCGATTATTCTATTATATCTCTTATTGATTGTCCCCGGGACCGACCGGCTCTCTAACAAAATGCCACGCTGCTCGCTTCGCAGCCAATAGCCCTCAGCCACGGCTATGGAATCACTGATTCCAGATGCTATATGACGCAAACGCCTGAAGCAGCAACATTTCAAGGCCGTTTTTCACCTGCGCCCCCGCCTGTCGCGAGTTCTTCAGAAACAGCGTTTCGTCGGGGTTATAAATCAGGTCGTAGCACAAGTGCTGCGGCGTGAGGTAACGATAAGGGATGTCGGGACAAATGTCGACATTTGGATACATGCCCAACGGTGTGGTGTTCACAATCACCTTGTAAGTCTTAAGGTCGTTCTTTGTAAGTTCTTCATATACAAGTGTGTTAGCCGACTTGCGGCGCGACACCAACTGCACGTCGAGTCCCAGCTTGCGCAGCGAGTAGCTCACCGCCTTGGCAGCACCGCCTGTGCCAAGCACAAGCGCCGACTTATGATGAGGCTTCAACAGCGACTTGATGGAATCGGTAAACCCGATGATATCGGAGTTATAGCCTTTCAGACGCAACCCGTCCTTGTCGCGGATGAACTTGATGACATTCACGGCACCCACCTCTTTTGCTGCCGGGTCGATTTCGTCGAGAAACGGAATCACCTGTTCCTTGTAGGGGATGGTCACGTTCAAGCCGTTGAGGTTCTCGTTCTCGGCAACAACCTCCATGAGCATACCAATGTCAGGAATCTCGAAATTAATGTATTGAGCACTGATATTCTCCGCCTCAAATTTCTGATTAAAATAGGTTTGCGAAAACGAATGTACCAACGGATATCCCAGCAATCCGTAGAGCTTTTCTGGATGCGCCATTTTGATTATTATTTTTAAAGTTTCACGCAAAAATAGTGCTTTGTTGGCATTTTTGCAACATTAATTGGTCTTTTTGACACACTTTGCACCAAAGAGTTAGCGCTTCACCCTACCTGATGCCACATAATGGCGCTGATAATATGCGGCGCCGAGCGAATCGATAACCACGCCCTTCGAGCCCGCATGCACAAACTTGTCGCGCTTGAGATAGATGCCCACATGGTTGATTTTCGATTTCTTCTTTTGCGACGAGAAAAACACAAGGTCGCCCTCGCGAAGGTCTTTTTTTGATATTTCCTTGCAGTTAAACTGCAGTATCCTTGCCGAATTGCGCTGCAGCCCTATGCCATACACCTGCTTGTAAATCTCACCCACCAGCCCCGAGCAGTCGACGCCGCTGCGAGTGGTGCCGCCGTAGCGATAAGGCACCCCCAGCCACTTCTCCACCTCGTCGTAGAGGCGCGAGTTGTCACTCGATTCGCGCTCGATGCCGCCGTGCCACTGCTTGCCACCGGTGTGCCCGGTGCCCGGCTCATATACATCGTCGGTGACCACCTTGCGCGACGAGTGGCACGAAACCATCGCCATAGCCATTGACAGCACCCACACCATCAGGCACAGGCGTCGTGTCGAAGCTCGCTTTGCAGTAGTTGTTTGCATCACTGTTTCCTCTCTCTCTTTCCCGTTTCTCAGTAAAACCCGAAAAAAAGAGCCGAAAGTCCAACCGATTGTGTCGGGGCAAACTCGTCGGCCCTCTGCAATCGCCACAAGACTCTTGGCTCTTTCGTTCTATCAATCGCCTCTCATGCCCGGCAGGGATGAGGCTGAATTAATCTATCTCTCTTTTTTCACTCTGCCGATTCTTTTTCTTCGGCTTCTTCGGCTTCTTCAAAAGTGGTGTAGCCGGCAGCAAGCAGCAGGTTATACCATGCTATAATCTTCTTGATGTCGTTGTTATACACGCGCTCTTGGTCGTAGTCGGGCAACACCTCTGCCATGAATGCCTGAAGGGCATCAGGGGTGGCATATTGCTTTGCATCAAGTGCCTTGCCCTCGTGCTTCTCATACACCGAGGTCAGCACCTTTGCCAATGGCACTTCTTCGCCATAGGTGTAGATGGCAATATCGCCAAGCGACACAATCTTGTCGCGAGTGTATGCCGGAATGCACTTCTTTTCGCTGAGGCTTTCAACAATAATCATATTCTTGCCATACGACACCAGTTTGTAGAGTCCTGGCTTGCCTGATATCGACAGTATTTTCTTCAACATGGTTTTTCTATATTTTTTCGATTGTTCATTAATAATTTTTCCGCCGCCCGTTTTCATGGCAACGCAGTTGCAAAGATAGCGCAAATGTTTGGCTTGTGCAACACGGTCCACAAGTTAACAAATGTTAGGCAACATGCGCTCGAATTTTGCCCATACACTTTGCACCTTTGCACATAGGATGCCCTAAGGAAGCAACCTGGTATGAACAAAACAACGAAAAAAACACACCATTTATGACCACCGACGAGAAACTGCACAACGGGGAAACCATCTATGCCGAATATCGGCGCAAATACTACGAGAACGACTTTTTCAATGCGTGTGAACGCACATATGTGAGCAACATCATCGAGGCGTGCGAACTGAATTTCTACGACCGCCTGATACCCAAACGCGAAATGTATCTGGCACTCGACTACTGCCAGCGTGCCGGACGTGCAGTGAAGATTGTGCTCGATGCCCAATATCTTGGCGGCGACGAGCTGCAGGCCTACGTTGAGCGGTATCGCGGCAACAAAGCCAAACTGCGCTGCGCCGGCTTGCACAGCAACCAGCTGTTCAACCGTTCATATCACATCGAATATCAGGCACGGCCGCTGGCACTGCTGAGCCAGCGCATGCATGCCATGCTCATGCACTGACGCCGCCTCGCCTCTGCGATGCCTTTGCCATGCCCGCAAACACAAACGACATGATTGCTCCCGCCACAAACACCAATGCCGTGGTGTGAAGCATATTGCCCTGCCCCACCAGCGGCGTGACTATGCCTCCGCTCATAAAGCCTATGGCACCAAACACCGCCGATGCCGTGCCTGCATTTTCGCGCTCGCTGTTGAGCGCAAGTGTGGTCGACGCCGTGAACGTCAATCCCATGAAGCCAAGCAGCGGATTGAGCGCCACCTCATACCACAACACATTGCAGCCCGCAAACAGCAGGACAGCCATGACAACACTCAGCACAAGCATGCCCAGGCAACTCACCTTGACGCACGTTGCCGGATTGCGGAAGCGTGCCGACAATGCTGCCCCTGCACCAATAAACACGCCATTGACGGCAAACAGCAAACCAAACATCGAAGCCGAAACGCCAAAATGGGTCTGGACAATGAATGGCGACGAGGCGATGTTTCCAAACAAGATGGCTTGCGCCGTGGCTTGCTGCAAAACATAGCACATGAACGTGCGGTTGCGCAGCACCACGCCAAACAGCTTGAAAGTGGCAAATGCTCCCGCCGACTTGCGGCGCTCAACAGGCAACGACTCCCTCATGAAGAAACTGCCCACGGTCAGCAGCACGCCAATCACCAGCAGCACCACAAAAATGCCTCGCCAGCCCACGCTGCTCACTATCATGCCTCCTGCCACCGGCGCTGTGATTGGCGCTATGCCGTTTATGGCTCCTATAATGGCAAGCATTTTCAGCAGCTGACGACCGTCGAAGGTGTCGGTAGCCACCGAGCGCGATATCACTATGCCGCCCGCCCCCGACACGCCTTGCACAAGACGCAATGCAACAAACGCCTCGATAGTTGGCGCAAAGACGCATGCCAACGTGCTGATGCAAAACACTATCATCGCCACTATCACCGGGCGGCGACGGCCGTATTTATCGCTCAATGGCCCGAACAGCAACTGACCCAAAGCCAGCCCCAACATGCTGAACGACAAGCCCATCTGCACCATCGACACACTGGTGTCGTAGTCCACAACCATTGACGGAAGGCTGGGCAAATACATATCGGTCACAAACGGGCCAAATGCCGACAGCGCTCCCAACAAAATAAGAAGATATATTTTATATAACATTGGAGAATTTTTTCTGCTTGAATTCGGTATGCAAAATTAGCAGTTTTTGCAAATATATGCAAATTTAATCGACGCCCAAATGTCCAGTTCTGCAGCATTGCCCCACTGATTTGCCGCCATCTCATCGCAACGGACAAATATATATGGCGTCACCACACTCCATTTGCACAAATTTGTGTAATTTTGCAGGAATAAATCTCAACGACAAAGACATCAGATTTTTTTTACGATAATGAATTCGGGCAATATAATCATAAAAGGAGCAAGAGTGAACAACCTCAAAGGCATCGACGTGGAAATTCCACGCGGCAAGCTGGTGGTGATTACCGGACTATCGGGCAGCGGCAAGTCGTCGCTTGCCTTCGACACATTGTACGCCGAAGGCCAACGCCGCTATGTTGAGAGCCTGTCGTCGTACGCCCGACAGTTCCTGGGCAAGATGGCAAAACCCGAATGCGACTTCATCAAAGGCCTGCCGCCCGCCATTGCCATCGAGCAGAAAGTAACCACACGCAACTCGCGAAGCACCGTGGGCACCTCAACCGAAATCTACGACTACCTGCGCATGCTGTTTGCACGTGTGGGCAAGACCTATTCGCCCATATCGGGCAGCCTGGTAAAAAAGCACACCACCAACGATGTGATTTCAGCCATCAACAGCTACCCCATCGGCACCCGCATTGCACTGCTCAGCCGGCTGCACATCCCTGCCGAACGCGACTTTGCCACACACCTCGCCATACTGCTCAAAGGCGGATATTCGCGCCTTGAGCACAATAGCCGGTTTGTGAACATCACCGACATACAGCCCGAGGCAAACAACCTGAACCCCGCCAACTATCGCCTGCTCATCGACCGCCTGGCGGTGACTCGCACCAAAGAGGACGACATGCGCCTGCTCGACTCGCTCTCCACCGCCTTCTTCGAGGGTCAAGACGAATGTGTGGTTATGGTTTGGCAAACCAACGGCACCGTGCAGACGCTCAACTTCTCGAAGCGCTTCGAAGCCGATGGCATGACGTTCGACGAACCCGGCGACCTGATGTTCAATTTCAACAACCCCGTGGGTGCCTGCCCCGTGTGCGAAGGATTTGGCAAAATCACCGGCATCGACGAGAACCTGGTTGTACCCAACAAGGCGCTTTCGGTCTACGACGATGCCGTGGCGTGCTGGCGCGGCAAGATAATGGGCGAATGGAAGGACCAATTCATACGCCAAGCCGCTCCGCTGCAATTCCCCATCCACACCCCATACAACCAGCTCACCGACGAGCAACGCCAACTGCTGTGGCATGGCAACAGCCATGTGAGCGGAATCGACGATTTTTTCCGCTTTGTGCAATCGAAATCCTATTCAATACAATATCGCGTGATGCTGGCACGCTACCGCGGCAAGACCATCTGCCCCGAATGCAACGGCTCGCGACTGAAAAAGTCGGCTCAATACGTGCGCATAGGCGGCTGCACAATTGCCCAACTCGTGAAGATGCCCGTTGACCAACTGCTGCAATGGTTCGAGAATCTGCAGCTCGACGCTTCGGATGCGCTCATTGCCAAGCGGCTGATGGTTGAAATCACCAACCGTCTGCGTTTCCTCAACGAGGTGGGACTGGGATATCTCACCCTCGACCGCGTGTCGTCGACCCTGTCGGGCGGCGAAAGCCAACGCATCAGCCTCACCACCTCGCTGGGCAGCTCGCTCGTGGGGTCGGTATACATCCTCGACGAACCGAGCATCGGACTTCATTCGCGCGACACGGCGCGACTGATTAGCGTGCTCAAGATGCTGCGCGACCTGGGCAATACTGTGGTGGTGGTGGAACACGACGAAGAAATAATACGCGCTGCCGACTACCTCATCGACATAGGTCCCGAAGCCGGCAGGCGCGGCGGAAATGTGGTGTTTGCCGGAAAACCTACGCCCGAGGCAAAAGCCGAGCAAAGCTATACACTGAAGTATCTGAACGGCGAACTGCAGATTGCCGTGCCCGTCTTGCGCCGCCACTGGAACAACTCCATCACAGTGCGGGGCGCTTCGGAAAACAACCTCAAGGGCATCGACGTAGAGTTCCCGCTTGGCATCATCACCGTGGTTACGGGCGTTAGTGGCTCGGGGAAATCAACGCTGGTCAATCAGATTCTCTATCGCGCTCTTGCCCGACGGCTCGACATCAACGTCGATGCTCCGGGCGCTCACCTTGCCATAGAGGGCGATGTGAACCTCATTAACGACATCGAATACGTCGACCAAAACCCAATAGGCAAATCGTCGCGAAGCAACCCTGCCACCTATCTGAAAGCTTTCGACGAGATACGTCACCTCTTTGCCGAGCAACAGCTGTCAAAGCAGATGGGCTACAACGCCGGATATTTCTCGTTCAATGCTCCGGGCGGGCGGTGCGAGGACTGCAAAGGCGAAGGCACTATCACCATTGAGATGCAGTTTATGGCAGATATTACGCTCGAATGTGAGACGTGCCATGGCAAACGATACAGCGCCAATGCGCTCGAGGTGGAATATCGGGGCAAGAACATCTACGATGTGCTCGATATGACCGTGAACCAAGCCATCGAATTCTTCAGCGAATCGGATGGCAGCACCGAGCGACGCATCGTGCGCCGCCTCAAACCGCTGCAAGACGTTGGTCTGGGATACATTAAACTCGGGCAATCGTCGTCGTCGCTATCCGGCGGGGAGAACCAACGCGTGAAGTTGGCATACTACCTCTGCGACGAGGGCAAGCAGCACACACTATTCATCTTCGACGAACCAACCACAGGTCTGCACTTCCACGACATCAGCACTCTCATGAAGTCGTTCAACCAGCTCATTGAGCACGGACACTCAATAATTATCATCGAGCACAATATCGACGTCATAAAGTGTGCCGACCACGTTATCGACATGGGACGCGAAGGCGGTGAAGCCGGCGGAAACGTGGTGTGCACCGGCACTCCCGAGCAAATAGCACAATGCCCCGAGAGCTACACCGGGCTGTTCCTCGCCCCTAAGCTCAACCTCTAAGCCCCCAAAAAACCTGCTGCGGCGTGACGGGGGATGTGTGGCTGCTGCAAACTGCCGTGTAACGGCGCATCAGGCGTGCCGCCACAAGGCGCTTATGGCGGCACACAACCCGCTGTTTCACTTGTTGCTAATGCAATATTCCATTAGTGCCACTATGTCGGCACCTTTCTTGAAGTTGACCTTATTGGCCGACACATATTCCTTGATTTGCTTTTTCTGCTTGGGGAAAGCCTTTTCGAATGCTTTTGCCGAGCGGATGGCTATTGGTTTGCCGTCCACCAGCAGAATGTAATCGTCAACGACCTCGTATTTCAAGTCGCGCAGATTGTTGAGGTCCTTGATGCTGGGCGTGAACGCCACGCTCTGTATGCGCGCTGCCGAAACGGTTTCGGTGGATGTGCCGTATGCGCCAAAGTTGCCGTCGTCCTGACTTATCTTGGTGTGCCGACGGCAGCACAAAATGGCTTGGTCGTCATATACAACCAATTGCGCAAACGACATCTTGCCGGCATGATAGAATGCATCGTCACCAATCTTTATGAACCCCACGTCAGCACCGTTGCTCAGAGCCTGCACCTCGCCGCCCGACACACGATAGTGCATCTCGTCCATGAGCATGCAATAGTTAAACGATGCACGCGACACTTCGCCGTTTTTCAAATAAGCCACTCCCTGCCTGAATTCGGGATAGACATACGCAGCATTTGCCGGCATGCGGTTGAGAATATCGTTCGCCGACGAAGTGTTCACTTCTTTCACCACGCTTTGGGCATTGCCAACCGGGCTGCAAACGAGCCACGCAATGCCAATAAGCAAACATTTTAGTAATCCGGTATTCATAGCTATAACAATTTTTCTGCCGCTAATATAATAATTTTTTGCCTATGGCAATGCATATTGGCAGTGAAAAAAAGATATCGAGAAAAAGCAAGAAGCAGTTGCCGATGTCCGACAACTGCCTCTTGTGATGAATTTAGTATTGCTTGGCGCAGAACAATCACTTCTTTGCCGAATCAATCTGCTTGAGCAGCTCGTCAACTGCCACGCGCAATTGCGTGTCTTCGCCCTTTACCACGGTCTCGGGCGAGTTGGCAACCTTAACGTCAGGCTCCAACTGGCAGTTTTCGAGATAACCGCCGTCAGCCTTGCGGTAGCCAATCACCGGAATACCAAACACCAGCGAATCGTCGATGAGTGTCTCCCAGTTTACACTGGTCATTGTGCCCGGAACAGGCATACCCACCAATTTGCCGATTTTCTTGTATTTATACACCCATGGGCTACCGTGAGCGTTGCTGTAGTTCGATTCGCATTGCAGCATAATCGACGGCTTGTTCCAACGGCGGCTTGGCATGTCGCACGCCTCGTGGCCGCGAGCCACCTGTGTGAGATATTTCTCGCCGCTGAAGAACACTTCGAGGTCTTCGTGCAGGCGGCCGCCACCATTGAAGCGGGTGTCAATCACAATGCCTTCCTTGTCGTTGAACTTGCCCAGCACCTGGCTATACATGTCGCGGAACGACGCATCGTTCATCTGCTTGATGTGCACATAGCCGAGTCTGCCACCCGACATGCGCTCAACATCTGCCTCGCGTGCCTTCACCCAACGGTCGTAGAGCAACGCGCTGAATTGGCCCGAAGTGATTGGCAACACCACCTCGTCGAAGCGGCTGCCGTCGGCGGGATTGTAAACCGAAACAAGAGTCTTTTTGCGACCCATTTCGTTGAACAGCACCGAGAAATCGGTGTCGGCATTCAGCTCAACACCATTAATCTTTTCGATTATGCAGCCTGCCTTCACGCGCGACGAAGCACGGTCGAACGGACCCTTGGCAACCACCTCGTCAATCTTCAATCCGGTGCCGGTGTAAGTGTAATCGTAGAGCAAACCCAGATTCATGGTGGCATCGCCATTGCCCGAAGGATAGTAGCGGCCGCCGGTGTGCGACACGTTCAGTTCGCCAAGAATTTCGCTAAGCATCTCGGCAAAGTCGTAGTTATTGGAGATATGAGGCAAGAATTTGCGGTAAGCCTCAGCCATTGCAGGCCAGTCAACGCCGTGCATATTGGTGTTGTAGAAGCACTTTGCCTCTTGCTTCACCACATGTTCAAACATATAGGCGCGTTCGGCAGCGTGGTCGAGTTTCATTGTTGCCGATGCTGTGATTGGTGTGGCTTTCTCGCTCGGCAAGTCAAACTTCTTGGCTTGCGGACCCACAAGGAATATTGCTTTGCCGTCAGCCATCATCTGCAAATCGCCGCGGCCTACGCCCTTGCTCACCAGCTTGGTTTCCTTGCTGCGTGTTGAGTATTTCCACAGGTCGGGCTTGCTCTCAAAGCGAGTGACATAGTAAAGAGTTTCGCCGTCGGGCGTGAGTGCTGCAGCCTGAATGTCCGACGAGTTGGCGGTGATGCGCACAATGCGGTCGCACAAGCCGTCGAACTCGATGTTAACATCTTTCTTTGCTTCGTCGGCCTTGGCATCGTCGGCTTTCTTGTCTTTCTTTTTGCCCTTCTTCGACTTGGCGGCTTCTTCAGCCTTTTTCTTGTCGTCTTTCTGTGCCTTTTCCACTTCCTTAAGCAATTCGTAATCCTCCTTGTTCAAGAGGAAGCGGTCGTAAGCATCCTTGTTGACAAACGCCAGCATAATGTCGTATTGCGAACCCCACGACGCATGCGCGCGCATGCCGTAGCGGTCGGTAACAAACATTATGGCATTGCCATTCATCACCCAAGTGGGTTCGACGTTGAAGTAGCCGCTGCGTGTGATATTATAGATTTCGCCGCCTTGGGCACTAACGATGCCGCAGTCGTAATACGGGTCGTGCTTCTTGTCGACAAACTGGATGGCAAACCATTTGCCGTCGGGACTCCAGTCGAACACGAATTCCTCGTTATTGTCGTACCACTTGCTGCCGTCGGTCACCTGGCGCACCGTGTTGGTGGCGAGGTTGAGCACCATCAGGCGCATGCGGTCCTCGATGAATGCCAGTTCCTTGCCGTCGGGCGAGAACTTTGGAGCATAGCGTTCAACATCTGCCGATGGCAGCACCGGAGTCTCGTCGATGAGGGTGGCGTTGGCAAAGTTCTGGTCTTCCTTGCGATGAATCGAAGCAGTGAACAGCTGCCAGTTGCCATTGCGCTCGCTGGCGTAGGCAATGGTGCGGTTGTCCTTCCATGTCAAGCCGCGCTCTTCGCAAGCTGTGCTGGTGATTTGCTTGGTGGTGTTGTATTCAACCGAGGTCACAAACACTTCGCCGCGCGAGATAAATGCCAACTGCTTGCCATCGGGCGACACCACGCCACGGCCGGCATTCACGCGCAGGTTGTCAATCATGTTATCCTCGTCGAGCACAATGTCGATTGCCACTTTAGCGGATGCAGCGCCGGCAGGCTTCACCCAGATTTCGCCGTCGTAGGTGTAGCACAGCGTGCCGTTGGCAGCCATCGACAGCGAGCGCACCGGATGTGTGACGTGATTGGTGACCGCTGTCACTTGGTTAGGCGCATCGAGCGAGAAGCGATATACGTTAAACGAACCGCCATTGCGTTCGCTCAGGAAATACACCGTCTTGCCATCGGCTGCCAGCACCGGATTGCGGTCCTCGCCGCCACGGTTGGTGAGGTTGGCGTGCTTGCCGGTGGCTGTGTCGTAAATCCACACGTCGCGCGTAATCGACGATGTGTGATGCTTGCGCAAAGCGTCCTCCACGCCCTTGCAGTCGTGATAGAGCATCTTTGAGCCGTCGGGGGTGAAGCAGATGTCCTCGGCTGGCGTGGCAAGCACCTGCTGAGTGCGTCCGCCTTTCACCGGCACCTTATACAATTCGCGCAATGCGCCCGAAGGGAACAGCGCACTCTGTGCCGGGTCTTGTATGCCTGCCTGAAAATATACCCAAGCGCCGTCGGGCGAGAATGCCATGGGCTGTTCTTTGGCGGAATTGGTGGTCAGACGCGTTGCTGCGCCGCCGTTGGCCGGCATCACAAACACGTCGAAATTGCCGTGGCGGTCGCTCGAGAACACAATCTGCTTGCCGTCGGGACTCCATACGGGATTGCTTTCGTAGCCGGTGTGGGTGGTGAGGCGTTGTGCCGTGCCACCTGCCGTAGGCACTTTCCAGATGTCGCCCTTGTAGCTGAAGGCTATCTCCTTGCCGTCGGGCGAAATTTTTGCCGAGCGTAACCAGAGCGGGGTTGCAGCCGCGCCCGACAATGCAGCCAGCGCCAATGCTGCAATCAGTGTTATTCTTTTTTTCATCATTATTTGTTTTTATATCTTATTTATGATTTGTTAGTTGCAGTTAAGGAGTTACGTTGGCGTCAGCGTCGTAGTCATACCACTTCGAGTACATCAGATAGTTCTTGGCTATCTTCACGTTCATCTCTTGAGTCTGTGCCGGGTCCACCTTTTTCTTGAACTCGGCAGGAGCGCCTGCCCACAATTCGTTTGGACCTATTATGGTGCCTTTTTTCACCACGCTGCCGGCTGCCACTATGGCGCCCTCGCCCACTTCAACATCGTCGAGCAGCACTGCCCCCATGCCGATGAGTGCAAAATTGCGAATCTTGGCACCATGAACCGTCACGTTATGCCCTATCGACACATCGTCGCCAATTTCGATTGTTGATTTCTGATACAAGGTGTGGAGCACACTGCCGTCCTGAATGTTCACGCGGTTGCCTATGGTGATGGTATTTACATCGCCACGAAGCACTGTACCAAACCACACCGTGCAATCGTCGCCCAACGTCACGTCGCCCACCACGGCTGCGTTGTCGGCAAAGAAGCAGCCCGAGCCATATTTAGGAGTGAGAATTTCTCCGTTTCGGTTGATAGTTCTAAATATTGCCATTTATGTTATGTAATTTTTGCGTTATATCTTACTTACTATGTAAAGCGATTATATCTCAGCGGTTTTTGCTTCGAGCCAAGCCAGTTCGTCGGCATTGAGGTGCGAAGCCAGACGCTCGCGCACCGTGCGGTGATAAGCATTTATCTGGTCCACTTCGAGGCTTGTGAGCATATCCCTGTCGATGAGTGTCAGGTCGTAGGGGAACAGCGTCAAATCCTCAAATTTCATAAAGCCGCCATACTCGTCGCTCGACCCGGCATTGACGGTGAGCACGCAGTTTTCGATGCGCACGCCATATTGGTCGGTGATATACAAGCCGGGCTCGTTGCTGGTAATCATACCCGGAACCAGCACAACGGGGTTCTCCTGGGTGCGGATGCTTTGCGGACCTTCGTGCACCGAGAGGTAGTGGCCCACGCCGTGACCAGTGCCGTGGAAATAGGTGAGATGCTCCTTCCACAGGAATTGACGGGCAAGCACATCGAGTTGCACGCCACGGGTGTTCTCGGGGAATACTGCGTTAGCCAGCGCCAAGTGACCTTTAAGCACCAGCGTGTAGTGGTGACGCTGTGCCTCGGTGGGATTGCCTAACGATATTGTGCGGGTGATGTCGGTGGTGCCGTCGAGATACTGGCCACCGGTGTCGACAAGCAGCAGCCCGTCGGCTTGCAAAGTTGCCGCCGTGGCGTCCTCGGGTTCGTAGTGTACTATCGCACCGTGTGCTGCATATCCGGCAATCATGCCAAAACTCTCGTCGGTGTAAAGGTCTTCCTTGCGGCGTTCCTCAATGGCACGGCGTGCCACGTCGGTTTCGGTGATGGTGCCTGTAGGCGCCATTTTCTCAACCCACATAAAGGTGCGAACCAGCGCAGCGCCGTCGCGCTCCATAGCACGGCGGAAGCCCTCGATTTCCACCTCGTTTTTCACTCCCTTGAGCAAAGCAATCGGATTCTTGGCGTATGTCTTGCTTGCGATTAACGAGGCAAGGCGGTCGTTCACCTCATCGGGGTCGATGAGCACGCTCACGCTTTGGCTGATTTTCGACAGATACTTCTCCACATCGTCGTAGTCCTTCACCTTCACCCCTGCGCCTTTGAGGTGGGCAGCCACCTCGTCGGTCATCTTGGCAGGGTCGATGAAGAGCACTGTCTCGCGCTCCGACACATAGAGGAACGAAGTCACCACCGGAGTGAAAGCCACGTCGCTGCCGCGCAGGTTCAATGCCCAGGCTATGCTGTCGAGCGCACTCACCAACATGGCATCGGCTTGCAAAGCGGCTATGCTTGCCACTATGCGCTCAAGTTTGCTCTCAACCGATTCGCCGGCATACTTGATGTGGTGCACCATTGCCTTTCCGGCAGGGCGTGCCGGGCGGTCGGTCCATACACGGTCGGCGGGCGCAAAGTCGGTGGCAAGGCGGAATCCGTTGTTAAAGCAGAACTGTTCAAGCTCGTTCACGGCGCGGGTTGAGAACAATCTGCCATCGATGCCTATCACCGCCTCTTCGCCCAGCACGCCGGCAAGCCACTCTTCCTTGGTGTCGGCATTCGGCCCATTTTCGCGGTGCATCACCATTCCGCTGCCTTCGAGCTGCTCGGCGGCTTGGAGGAAATATCGCGAGTCGGTCCATAATGCAGCTTCGTCGAGCGTAATCACTGCCGTGCCGTTGCTGCCGGTGAACCCGCTCACCCAATCGCGCACCTTCCAATAGTCGCTTATATATTCACTCTGATGAGGGTCGGTGCCCGGAATAATCACGGCATCCACACCCACTTGGCGCATCTGCAGGCGCACCGCTTCTATGTGTTTTGCTGTTTCGTTGCTCATTGTTTTCGTTATTTTTGTAATGTCTTTGCAAAAAAGTTTATCTTTTAGGTAAATCTCAATTCTTCTTTCGGCGCTGCATCACTCGGCAGGCGCTGCATCACTCGGCAGGCGCCACATCAGGCTCAACCTCCCCAGCCACCGCGTTTGAGCCGCATCTTCAGCTGGTGCGCCACAAAGCGCGGCACAAACCCTATGTGCCTCAGCAGCGTGGGCACAAAGCCATAGTAGCGGCACATAATCTGCCAACGCTCGCGCAACGAGCTGGCGCGGTGCTTATCCGACATGCCGTCAACCAGATAGTCGACCATCGGCTCATCGCCCAGATAGACATTCCGCTGCGAAGCCTTCAGGCAGCGCAAACACCACTCATAGTCAGCCGAAAGACGGTATTGCAGGTCGTAATGCCCAACCACGTCGAGGCGCGGAACAAACGCCTGATGGCATACCACCATGCCACGGGCAAAACTCTTGACGGTGAGATGCCGCGGTGCCGTGAGGTGACGCTTGCCCAGCACGCGCTGCCCGGCATCAACCAACTGCGTCTGCCCGTATATCACGTCGGGGCTGCTTTCTGCCGCCTCAACAATGCGTGCCACCACATCAGGCGAGGCAAACGCATCGCCGGCATTCAGGAAAACGATATATCTGCCCTGCGCCATGTCGATGGCCTTGTTCATGGCATCGTAAAGCCCGCCATCGCGTTCGCTCACCCACCGCAACGGCTCCACACCGCTGCTGCGCACGAACTGCATGGTGCCGTCAGCCGATGCTCCGTCAACCACCAGCCACTCATAGTTGTTACACGTCTGCTGTCTGATGCTTTCGGCAGTGCGACCAATCACAGCCTCGGCGTTGTATGTCACCGTGGCAATAGTGAGAAGCGGTTTTTCGCAGTTTGTCATATCGTAGATAGTTTTCTCCCCCGTAAAGAGCTGTTATTGTGTTGTCACTCAGTCAACCCACGCCACAAGGCGGCAATTCGCCCCATCGGCGCGACGCAACCGATTTCTCGCCAATTAATTGATAATCCGCGTAAAGTTACAAAAAAAATTATAAATCCATCATCCCCGCCACATCTTTTATATTTATTTCATTCCTTGCTCCACATAGGGCGGTCATATTGGGCGACGAAACAATTTTAGGGCGAAAAGTGTTGTTATTGCGTTGAAAACTTGTAATTTTGCGCCTCAGCAATCGGGCTCGGCACTGACGAGCAGAAAAGAGTATTTAAAACAACGAAAAGGAGTTTTTTTTATTGAACAAAAGGTATGAAGAACTATTTCACGGCGGCAGCAAAAGCAATAAGCCGCCTTGTTAGACTCACGGGGTTTGAAGGGCTTGTTTTACTGGGATATAAATCGCGCATTCCACAGCGGCAGCTGCTTGCGGGCTATTTGGCTTACACCATTATGGGCACAGCACTGCTGCTGACACCCATGGCACGCAACGAGTCGGTGCCCTTTGTTGACAACCTGTTCACCGCCGTTTCAGCGCTGTCGACCACCGGACTGGCTACCGTTGACGTGTCGAGCAGCTACACCTTTTTCGGGCAGTTGGTGATATTGCTGCTCATACAGATGGGTGGCGTTGGCTATATGACAATATCGTCGTACATCATGCTGGGACTGAATATGCGCCTGCCTATGTCGGGCAACCGCATGATGGAGTCGGCTTTTCCGCTGCCGAGCGGATTCAACGCAGCCGACATTGTGCGCAGCGTGGTTCGCTTTGCGCTGCTGTTTGAGGTGCTTGGCGTGGCGCTGCTCTACCCCTATTTTCTTGCCAACGACATTCCGCAGCCGCTGTGGTCGGCAGTGTTTCACTCTGTTTCGGCTTTCTGCACTGCAGGTTTGAGCATCTACAGCGACAATATGATGAGCTTTGGCGGCGACATTTATGTGAATCTGGTGATTATGATGCTCTCCTGCATGGGTGCTTTGGGATTTATTGTCATGGCTGACATCTACACAAAAATCACACGCCACACACGCCACTTGTCGCTGACCACGCGTGTGATTTTGGGCGCTACGTCAATAATAACGCTGTTTGCTTCATGCCACCTCTATTTCTTCGAGCCATCAATCTGCTGCCTCGAAACCAAGCAGCGGGTGCTTGCTTCGCTGTTCCAAGCCGTTTCGGCAATGACAACCGCCGGGTTCAACACCGTGGACACCTGCCGCTTTGCTCCGCTGGCGGTGATGGTGCTCATCGTCACCATGTACATAGGGGCATCGCCTTCGGGAACAGGCGGCGGCTTGAAGTCGACCACTATAGCCACTGTTTTTGCATTCACCCGCAGCCGCCTGGGCATGCATCGCGATGTAAAACTGATGAACAGAATTTTGCCCGACCATCGCATCGACACCTCGCTCACCGCATTTGCGGGTTACACTTTCCTGCTGATTGCCGGCATTTATCTCACCGCATTGCTCGAGCCTTCGGGCACCGACATCAGCCATATAGCATTCGAGGCGACATCGGCAATCGCCACCACCGGATTGTCGGTGGGCGTTGTGGGACAACTGAGTCCGGCAAGCAAGATAGTGTTTGTAGTGCTGATGTTTGCAGGCCGATTGGGTATGGTGACACTGGGCAATGCCTTGCTGGTGCACAAGTCGCGCCAACACACTGCTACCATTGGCGACATTGCCGTGTAATGCCCTGCCGACAGGTGCCAAGCGGTGAACATCGAGGATAATCAACCACCTGTTTGATGCGCTGATGGTAGAGGCTCAAGCGTTAGGCGGAAATTCCTTTATTTCCTGTTCACATTTGAGGCGGAACACAAAGCGGGCACCATTTGTGTAAGTGGAATCGAGCATCACCTTGCCACCGAGCAGCGTAGCCACCGAGCGGCAGATTGCCAAGCCCAGCCCGGTGCCTTGCGTGAACGAGTCGAGTTTGGCAAACCGTTCGAATATGGTTTGTGCCATTTCGGGCGGCACGCCGCAGCCGGTATCGGTGCAAGCAAATTCCACCCATCCCGGTTCTTCCTCGTCGGTGCAGAGGTTAAACTCAAGGGTAATCGACCCTTCCTTGGTGTGCTTTATGGCGTTGGTGGCAAAGTTCATGAGCACCTGCTGCAGACGCTTGGGGTCGCTGAAGATATAGAAATTATTGCCCACCTGACTATCGAAGTGCATGGTTACACCGGGCGTCAGACGCATCTCCACGGTGCGTATCACCCAATGGCAAAGGTCTACCACCGACACCCACGAGTTGTCAACCACGGTTTTGCCCGAATTCAAGTCGCTGAGGTCGAGCACGTCGTTCACTAATGTCATCAGCATCTGCGAGTTGTTTCTGATTATGGCAGCAAACTCGTTGCGTTCGTCTTGCGTGAGCGAGTTGGCATCGTCAGAGATGAGCACATCCACAAATCCGCAGATGGCATTGAGCGGAGTGCGTATTTCGTGACTCATATTCTGAATGAATTCAGTCTTTACTCTCTCGCTGGTCTCGGCTTTTTCTTTGGCGAACTTGAGCAGCACATTAGCATACTCGAGACGCGACTGATATTGCATGGTGTCGCTAATGTTCACGGCAAACACGTCGACATTGGGAAAGTCGACAGTGAAATACATGGCATAGTAATCTTCGTCGCGGCTATTGATAATGATATCGAACTGATAGATGCTCCGTGCCACATTATGGTCCAGGTCATCAATAATCGAAGGGGCTGAATCGGGCATCGAATTGAAGAACGAGGCGCCCTTGATGTGGGCGGGTGTGTTGCTGCCCATCATCTTGTCGATGTTCTTGTTGCCGTACAGCAGATTGATATCCACTATTCTGCCCGACTGATTCTTCACAATCGAGCCGCGGAAATACACGATAGGCATGCTTTGCACCAGATTGCTGAACCGATGCGCCATGTTCAGGTCGCGAATCTGCAACTCCTTGATTTTGATTGACTGGCGCATATAAAATAACAAGAGCAGCAACAGCACGATGACGGCTATCACAAACGAGGCAATGATATATGTGCCGTATTTGTCCCACGTAGAGTTGGGTTGGTCGACAAGCACGGCACCTCGCGGCACCAAGTTGAGCGGAATACCGAATTCGCGCATGCGGGCATAGTTGAGCTTAACCATACTCTTGCCGGTGGTTTCGCAACTGATTTCGTTGGCGGGCGTGCCGCTCAACATGCGTTTCACCACATCGCGCATACCCTCGTAGAACTCCTCCTCATCGGTAACGCAGCCGCCCACCACGCGGTTGCCGCCGTCAATCCAGCCGTTGTCGCGAATCACAAACACCGGGGCATTCGACGCCTCCATCAGATAGATGGCTGAGTTCATCACCGCCGTTTCGTCGTAACTCATATAGTAGCTTATCCACGACGAATATATCACCACATCGCGCGTGGCATCGAGGCTCGACACCAGTCGCAACAGGCTGTCGGTAGTCACCACGGCAGCATCGACATGATGATATTTCAGCCTGCTGTATTTGCGCTCCACAAGTCGTCGCAATTCGTGGCTCTTGGTGCGGCTGAAGGTGTCCTCGCCGCTTATAGTGTAGATGTTTTGCACATTAGGGATTAGACGCGTAATCAACTGCATCTCCTTTTCGAGCTGTATGGGCATGCACCGTATCGTGAGGTTGTAACGCTTGTGCAGCTCCATGTCGGGCACACGGTTGCTTTTCCACAGCACTTTGCCGCAATCATCAGCCGTTTCGGTGCCGGTGTAGACGTCGCCTGCCACAAGCAGCATCGGTATGCCCGGCTTCACGCTGTCGACGTGATGGGCATACAGCGCCGAATTGCTGCCCACCAGCACCACCGTGCGCGGATTCACTTCATCAAGCCTGCTATGCAGAATATGGCACAGCGAGTCGAACTGCTCCTGATTTCTTACGCCCACTATGGGCAGATAGAGGCGCTCCACTCTGCCGTCGGTTTTCTGCTCTGCCACTGCTTTCTCCACCTCCTTGACGACACACGCGCTCCATCGATAGAACGGCGAATAGCACGACACCACCAGTGCATCGCAGCCTTTAGCTGCAGTACTATGCCTTGCCTGCGCTTGGGCTCCGGTCCAAGCCAGCATCAGCAACAGCGCAAGCACAAGCGATGTTCGTTGCCATACATTTATGTTTTTATGGTCGTTTTGCATTATCCTAATTGTCGCAATAAATTCTATTCAGGTCAATACCAACCTACAACCTTGTTTTACTCCCTATGTATAATTAAGTGTTGTCCCTCAAAAATACTAAATTAATCATTATTCAATATCACATTTCCCCGATTCTATAGCAAATTAACACATTTTAACTGTAATGATTGTAACATCTATCCACACAACACGTTTGTAAACTAAAACAATTACTACTTTAAACTAAAACAATTACTACGATATGACACGAATATTCATCGCCTTTGCATTGCTCACAGCCCTGTTTGCCGCATGCTTCAGCGCTTCAGCCGACGTGCTGCGCGGCCGCATTGTCGACGCCGAATCAAAGCAACCCATCGAGGGCGCCAGCGTCTTCATCACCTCGAAAAACGGCTCCACAACCTGGTCGAACGGCCACACAACCGACTCGCTGGGCACGTTTGTGGGGCATGCCAACTTCCTTGAAACATCGCTTGAGATTCAAGCCTTGGGATACTACGACAAGAAGGTGCGACGCGCTTGCTTTGAGGGCAACGACACCATCGACATTGGCGACATTGCCATGCGCCCATCGGAGTTGATGCTCAAGGAACTGCAAGTGAAGGGCACCGCCAAGCGATTCACCATGCGTGGCGACACCATCGTGTTCAACCCGCAAGCTTTCAAACTCGAAGAAGGCGACCGCCTTGATGCCCTAATCAAAAAACTGCCGGGCGTTAGGCTGGAGAACGACGGCAGCCTGAGCTGGAACGGCAAACCCATCAGACTGCGCATGAACGGCAACAAGGCAATGGACAGCGGACTCATCGGGCAGCTGCCGGTGGAAGCGGTGAAGGAGATTAAGCGTTACGACAAAGACTCGGAATTCACAGCCCGAACCGGCGTGAAAGACGGCGAAGAAGAACAGGTACTCGACATCGTAATCAAGCCGGGCTGGCTCGACAAATGGTATGGCTCGCTCAACGCTTCTGCCACCACCCAAGGCCACTACACCGCGCACCTGCGCACCAACCGCCTCAGCGACTCCAATCCGCTGCTGGTGTTTGTCCGCGTGAGCCACTTCAACTCAATGTTTGAGCCTTACGGTTTCAACGGCATCTTGGGGGATATGGGCGCCGACCTTCGCCAGCAAATGGGCGCTTTCGGCTATCAGCACCGCTGGCAACCTGCCTTTGAGGGATGGAAGGAGAAAAACGAATTTTCGGCTGTTGCCGACCTCAACCACTACGACGAGCGCCAAGGTCAAACTTCGATGAACGAATATTTCCTCGACAATCAGTCGTCGAGCGTATCGGTGAACAAAAGCAAAGCTTACAACCACAATCTTTCGATGCCGCTCGACCTCGCGCTCAACCTCAACCTCTCGCCAAACGACGTGCTGTTTGCTCAAACCAAAGTAACCTACAACAAAACCCGAAGCCGCCAGGGCAGCGAACAGACAACATCGGTTGTCGACTCCGACGAAGATGTGAATCGCAGCAACACCCTGTCGCACTCGCTCACCGACGCCGTAAACACAAATTCGACAGTTCAGTATAAACACTTTCACGGCAAAAACAGCTACAAAATCACAGCTCAACTCAACTATCGCAACTCCGACAAAGAAAATCTGAGCAACTCGCAATACACCTATTTCACCGACGGCAACACCGTCACCGACAACCAATTCACCAAATCCGCCAGCCACTTGCTCAACACCTCGATTGCTGCAAAGGCGTCTAACGCCCTGGGCAAATCGGTGCTGCTGAACAGCGGATATTCGCTGAATTTCAAAAACGAATATAGCAACAACTCGGTGACGCGCAACGACGCCTACGATGCAGCAAACAGCCTGCGCAGCGACGACAACACCACTACTAACACATTTAGGCTGTCGTCAACCATCAACGTCCGCCGCCTCACCATCAGCCCCGAAATGGGAATCGACTTCAAGCATCAACGGCTCGAATATCGCCGCGGCGTGCTCGACACCACCGCCACGCGCAACGCCGTGTTGCCCTCGCCCTCCCTCACCCTGCAATGGAAGCCCTCGCGCAACCACACCATTCGCCTCAACACCAATTACACGCAATCGCTGCCTCAGTTTGTCAGCACTATGGCATACGTCGACGACCTCAACCCACTGTTCATCACTGAGGGCAACCCCAATCTGCGCCGCTCGGGCATGCTGTCGGCGGGCATCAACCACGTGGCTGTGATTCCCAATCACGAGCAAGTGCTCACCTTGAGCCTGACCTTCACCAAAGAATACGACCCCATTGGCTCGGTGAACCACTACAACTCGCTCACCGGCGTCTACCGCTCGCGCAGCGAAAACCTGCGCGGAGGCAACTCGTTCGCCGCCATGGCCGACCACTCAATCACGCTGTTCGAGGTGCTGCAATTAGGCTCCCGAATCAGCTATAACAACACCTGCACCTATGGCGTGCTCACGATGGTCGACGATGCCACGCAACGCACCTTCGCCAGCCGCCGCCTGCATCAGGTGGTATACAACCCATCGCTCACCCTCACATTCGAGAAACTGAAACTCACCGGTAACGGTACGTTCACTTTCAACCACAACATCTACTCCGAAGCTCAAGAGCAAAGCCTCAACACATTTAAATATACAGCCCAAATCACTGCCGAATTCAAAACCGGCATATTCACATTCGCCCTCAATCCGAATCTGAACGGGCAAAGCGGCTACCGTTATCGCAAATTCAACCGCCACATCTTTGCACTCGACGCTTGGGCTAACGCCAAACTGCTAAAGAAAAAACTCACCGTGGGCGTGAAAGCCGACGACATCTTCAATAAGAAAAGAGTATTCTTGACCAACGAATCATCAACATCACGCTCCGACACCACAGTAGATTTCCTGCACAACTACGTGCAATTCTTCGTAACCTACGACTTCGACGCCAAATAACCCACCAACCAACCGCCGCCATCGCTCGGGCGGTTGGGGGGGTGACGGATGCTTACGCCGAGCTGCTGTAAACAACTTCTTGCAGATTAGCAGATATGGGCAGACAATCCCCCCTCACTCTGATTAATCAGAGTGAACCAATCATCCACCTCTGCGTTATCTGCGATTCAGCTGCGAGAGGATTATGAGTTGGCGTGGAGCGGTTGCTGACGCGGCGGCGTGCAGTGTGGCGGCGAAAGGATCTTTTGTGGCCTGTTTATACAATAATTAAGGCAAAAGGCTCGTTTGAATAAGGAGACGATTATATTTGCCAAATGAGACATTCGTTACGAAATATTGCTACCGTGGCGCTGGCGATGCTGGCGCTGGCGCTGAATGCGCAGCCCCGCGACAAGGTTCTGAACCGCCCGTATGCCGACCTCAAGCGCTTGCATCTGGGCTTCTCGGTGGGTGTGGCTTTCCAGAACCTCAGCCTCACTAACAACGGTGTGCCCTCGCCCGAGGGCAACAGCTGGTTTGGCGAGGTGCCCGGTCACTCGCCGGGCTTCACCGTGGGCGTGCTTGCCGACTTGCGACTGAACAATCACATGAACCTTCGCCTGAGTCCGGGCATGCAGTTCGGCAGCAAGACGGTGAAGTGGCACGATGCCTTGAACCCCGACGCGCCGCTGAGCAGCCAAAACGTGAAATCGACGTTCGTGGTGATGCCGCTCGACCTCAAGGTGAGCGCGCTGCGCTACGGCAACGTGCGGCCTTATGTGGTGGGCGGTGTGATGGGTGTGCTCGACGTGAGCAAACGCCGTCGCGAGCAGCTGCAGTTCAAAAAAACCGATGCCATGCTCACCATCGGCTTCGGCTGCGACTTCTATATGCAATACTTCAAGTTCTGCCCCGAGGTGAAATTCTGCTTTGGGTTGAGCAACATTATCAAGCGCAATCGCCCCGACCTGGAGGACGACCCTGCCACGCAGGCGTTCACCAACAGCCTCGACAAGGTGCAGAACAACATGATGATAATAACTTTCTATTTCGAATAACCCCACTTCTTATCGGCAAGGATGAACAGAATGTTGCGAAATATTGCTCTACTGGCGGCGATGGTGCCGGGTGCATTGATGTGCCGGGCTCAAACCGACGCCCAGTTTACGCAGTATTGGGCTGTACCCAACTACTATTGCCCGGCAGCAATCGGCGACTCCGATATGCTGCACCTGTCATTGGGCAGCCGCCTGCAGTGGGTGGGAATCGACAATGCCCCCAAGAGCTTCAACGCGCTTGCCGATATGCCGTTCAAGGTGGGACGCCAGCGGTTGGCTGTGGGCGTGAACATCTCGCAGCAGAGCATGGGCCTTTACCGCTCAATCAACGCTGCGGCACAGATTGCCTACAAGCGCAAGGTGGCAAAAGGCATGCTGGGCATCGGGGTGCAGTTGGGTTATCTTAACGAGACGTTCCAAGGCTCGGAGGTGTTTATCCCGGGCGACGACGAATATCATCAGACAGCCGACGACGCCATTCCCACACAGGACGTCACTGGCGGAAGCATCGACCTTGCCGCCGGCGTGGCTTATCGCCACCCGCTATTCTGGCTTGCCTTGGGTGCTACGCACCTCAACGAAGCAAGCATATCGCTAAAAACCGAGAATTCTACCGACGACCTATATGAATTCAAAGCCGGACGCACCTACTATTTTATGGGCGGAGGCAATATTGCCCTAAAAAATACGTTATTAGAGATATTACCGTCGGTGTTTGTCAAGACCGACACAAAATACTTTGTAGGCGAGGCAACCGCCCGTGTGCGCTACAACAAGTTTCTGTCGGGCGGCGTGGGCTATCGCTGGAAAGACGCCCTGACGGTGATGATTGGTGCCGAATTCAAAGGCGTGTTTCTTGGCTACAGCTTCGACTACCCGATGAGCAACATCTCGAAGGGAACGAGCGGAAGCCACGAACTTTGGCTGGGATACAACGTGAAGCTCAACCTCAAAGAGGTGAACAAGAACAAGCATCGCAGCATACGGCTAATGTAACGCGTGTGCACACACGTGCACGCCCACGGTTGGGATGCAGCGCACAAGGCATCCTGCCCGAAATTATTATTGAGATATTGACTGATTGATATATTTAACATACAAACGAAATAAGGAATATAACATTACAATATGAAGAAACTGCTATTTACAGTGACAGTAGGCTTGGCGGTGGCATCGTGCAGCTCATCGCGCAGCCTTAGCAGCGGAGGCGGCGAAGTGACCGGCGTGGGTGGCATCTCATGGCAAGAGCCAACGCCCTACGGCATGGTGCTCGTCGACCGCGGTTCAATGAAGGTGGGTCCTGCCGAAGCCGACTCGCTTTGGGGCATCGAAGCCGAAGCGCGAGGCATATCGGTTGACGGTTTCTGGATGGACGAAACCGAAGTCACCAACTCGAAGTATAAGCAATTCCTCTTCTGGGTGCGCGACTCCATCATTCGCGAACGCCTTGCCGACCCCGCTTACGGCGGCAACGAGGCATTCAAGATTGAAGAAGACCGCGAAGGCAACCCAATCACCCCGCGCCTCAACTGGAGCCGTCCCATTCCTTGGAAAAATGCCAACGAAGACGAACAGCGCGCCATTGAGAGCGTATTCCGCACCAACCCTATCACCGGCGTGCGCGAACTCGACCCCGAGCAGATGAACTATCGCTACGAGACCTACAACCTCACTGAGGCGGCAAAGCGCAAACATCGCCTCAACGCCGAGCGCCGCGACTATAACACCGACCACGCCGTGGACTACACCCTGCCTATTATCAGCAAGGACACCGCATACATCGACGATGAGGGCAAAATTGTGCGACAAACCATCTCACGCGCGCTCACCGGCGACTTCGACTTTGTGAACACCTACATTGTGAACGTCTACCCCGACACCACCTGCTGGGTGAACGACTTCGAAAATGCCTACAACGAACCATACGTGCGCATGTATTTCTCTAACGCCGGCTACAACGACTATCCCGTGGTGGGCGTAAGCTGGGAGCAGGCTTCGGCATTCTGCGCCTGGCGCACCGAATTCCTCAAGCGCTCGCTGGGCAAGCAAGGCATTTACGTTGAGCCTTACCGACTGCCCACCGAGGCAGAATGGGAATACGCTGCACGCGCCGGTGTCGACAAAAACAAATACCCATGGGAAGGCAACCTGCCTCTCACCGAGGACGACGGCTGCTTCTATGCCAACTTCAAGCCCATGGAAGGCAACTACGTGAAGGACGGCAACATAATCACCTCGCGCGTGGGCACATATAGCCCTAACGATTTCGGACTCTACGATATGGCGGGTAACGTGAGCGAATGGACCTCGACAGCCTACACCGAAAGCATTAACAAGCTCACAAGCGACCTAAACCCCGAATATCGCTACAACGCCGCTAAGGAAGACCCCTACAAGATGACCCGCAAGATTGTGCGCGGCGGCTCGTGGAAGGACGTGGCTCACAACATACGCGGCGACATACGCATGTGGGAATACCAAAACGAGCAACGCAGCTTCATCGGTTTCCGCTGCGTGCGCTCGCACGTGGGCTTCAGCCGCGCCAAGAAACGCAAGAATTAATCATCCTTTTTCCACACTCACAACACAACTTCAACAACACAACAAACAAAAATGGGCAAGATTAAGAAATATAAAAACATAGTTGAACGCTTCCTTTCGAACGAAAGCGGACAACGCTTCTTCAACGCAGCTTACAGCCTCGGCGCCGCAGTGGTGATTCTGGGTGCGCTGTTCAAGATTCTTCACCTCTCGGGCGGTAACGAGTTGCTGTGCATAGGCATGGGCACCGAGGTGCTGATGTTCCTCCTCACCGCTTTCGACCGTCCCGAAGCACAATACAAATGGGAAGAAGTATTCCCGGTGCTCGGCACCAACGACCCAGCTGACCGCCCTGACTTCAACTCGGGCAGCGGTATCGTAATCGGCAACATTGGCGGCGGCAACCATGGCGAAAACATTGGCGGCACAGCCGAAACCCGGTTGCCAAAAGTGTCGGCACAGGAAGCCCGCTCCGCTGTGGGCATTCCGCAAGGCATCGAACTCTCGGAAGCCGACACCACATCGCTCACCGAAAGCATCGCCAAGATGGCTGCCGCAAGCGACCAGCTTAGCCGTATGGCAGAACTCACCGATGCCACTCAGCAATACCTCTCGCAAATGGCTGCCATCAGCGACCAAATGACCAAGCTGAAAGAAACCACCGAGGCGCTCAACAACGTGCAGGACACCCTGCTGGCAAGCTACCGCGCCATCACCGACAACAGCCACGACATCACCTCAAGCTCAACCGGATACGTAGAGCAGATGAGCGCGCTCAACCGCAACATCGGCGGATTGAACACCATCTACGAAATACAGCTCAAGAGCATCTCGTCGCAACTCGAAAGCATCGACCGCGTGAACCGTGGCTTGAAGGACATTCGCGATATGTACGAAAAGAGCGCAGCCGAAAGCGCCAACTACTGCGACGAAACAGCCCGCTTGGCTCACAATATGAAGCAACTCAACAGCGTATACGAAAAAATGGTGAAGGCAATGACCGTGAGCATGTATCACCCCGGCATGTCGCCTGCCGATATGGCTGCAGCTAACACCACCAACAACAATAACGATTAAGCAACATGGCAAGTGCTCGTAATCAAACCATAGGCAGAATGTCGCCCCGGCAAAAGATGATAAACCTCATGTATATCGTCTTGACCGCCATGCTGGCACTCAACGTGTCGAGCGACGTGCTCAATGGCTTTTCGCAGGTGGAGGACGGTTTGGCACGGTCGAACCGCACCATCTCTGCACGCAATGCCGCCTTGCTCGACCAGCTGCAAGCCTTTGTCGACAAAAACCCCGAGAAAGGTTCGCAATGGCTCGCCAAGGCGAAGGATGTGCACCGCGCCACCGACGACCTCTATCAATACATCGACTCGCTGAAATATGCCATCGCGGTGGAGGCTGACGGTGCCGATGCCGACACAAAAGAAATCGACAACAAAGAGAATATCGATGCCGCCGCTCACGTAATGCTTCCGCCCACAGGCAACAAGGGCGCCGAGCTGCGTGGCGCTGTCGACGCCTACCGCCACTTTGTGGTGCAATTCCTCGACGACAGCGCAAAAATAGCAAGCATCAACACCGCCCTGTCAACCCAGGTGAAGTCGAAAACAGCCAAGGCTGCCGGCAAAAACTGGGAGGAAGAGATGTTTGAAGACATGCCAGTGGTGGCTGCCGTAACCCTGCTGTCGAAACTGCAAGGCGACATACGCTTTGCCGAAGGCGAAGTGCTGCAGACGCTCATCACCAACGTCGACCTCGGCGATGTGCGCGTCAACAAGCTCAGCGCATTTGTGGTGCCCAACTCACGCATAGTGATGCGAGGCAGCAATTATTCAGCCGACATCGTGCTGGCTGCCGTCGACACCACCTCGCTGCCTAAAGTCTACGTCAACGGCTCGCTGCTCTCCGGCGGCAAAGGAAAATACGAAGTAGGCACCGGTCGTGCCGGTAATTTCGACTACTCAGGCTACATCGAAGTGCCTGCCGGCGACGGTTCTCTCTCAAAGTATCCGTTCAAATCGAGCTACACCGTCATCGAGCCAATGGCTACCGTTTCGGCAACCATGATGACCGTGCTCTACGCCGGTATCAACAACCCGCTGTCGATTGCTGTGCCGGGAGTACCCAGCAACGCCATCTCGGCAACTATGACCAACGGCACACTCACCCGCCAAGGCGACAAGTGGATTGCCAGACCGGGCAAGGTGGGCACCGAATCGGTGGTCACCGTAATCGCCACCATCGACGGCCGACAGCAGAAAGTGGGCTCCACCAGCTTCCGCGTGCGCAAGTTGCCCGACCCAATGCCTTACATTGCCTACCCCGATGCTAACGGTGGCGAGAACCGATACAAAGGCAGCAAACCCTTCTCAAAGACACTGCTGCTGCAGGCCCAGGGCATCTCGGCTGCCATCGACGACGATATGCTGAACGTGGCTTACCGCGTGGTTAGCTTCGAAACCGTGTTCTTCGACTCGATGGGCAACGCAATACCCGAAGTGTCGAACGGCGACAAGTTCTCGCAACGTCAGCGCGACAGCTTCCGTCGCCTCAACCGCGGCAAACGCTTCTATATATCAAAGGTGCGTGCCGTAGGTCCCGACGGCATCGAACGCCAACTGGCGCCTATGGAAGTGCTCGTCAACTAATTAAGAAACAACAACAATTCATCACCCCAAACATGAATGCATTAAAAATATTTGCAACTGCATTGTTAATAGTATTCGCGGCAACAGCATCGGCTCAAACCGAAAGCACCGCGTCGGTGGTGCGTCGCGCCAAAGCCGATGCACAAAAAGCCAACGCCAAGAAAAGCGGTGGCGTAACCGACCGCATGCAGTCGTTCTACGAAGTGAAGACAAAAAGCGACGCCGACCTGCAATGGATGCGCATAATCTATCGCAACCTCGACATCAAGCAGGATGCCAACACCTGCCTCTTCTATCCCGAAGAACCCAACCAGGACGGACAAAGCCTGTTCTTCATCATCATGCGCCTGCTCATCAACAACCAGATTTCGGCATACGAATACCTCGACGGACGCGAAATGTTCACCGACCAATATAAGGTGAAGGTGAAAGATATGCTCGACCGCTACGGCGTGATATACACCAACGCCAAGGGCAGCACCGAGAAGAACCCGAAATTTGCCATCGAAGATGCCGACATCCCGGGCAACGAAGTGCTGAGCTACTATATTGTTGAGCGATATGAATTCGACCGGGTGAGCGGTTCGGTACACCGCAATATTGAGGCACTCTGCCCGGTGCTGCATCGTGCTGCCGAGTGGGGCGGCGAAGCCGTGCGATACCCGATGTTCTGGGTGAAACTTGCCGACCTGCGCCCCTACCTCACCCAGCAATATGTGTTCACCGACGACGATAACAACTTGCCACGATACAGCTACGACGACTATTTTGCACGCAACATGTATCGAGGCGAAATCTATAAGACTAAAAACCTGCGAAACAAAACGCTCATGCAGCTATATCCCGACCCCGACGACCTCAAGCACGCTCAGGACAGCATCGAGGCACGGCTGGCATCGTTCGACAAAAACCTGTGGGTGCCGAGCCGCGAAGAACTGCAGGCTCGCGCCGAAGCTGCCGAAGCATCCGACTCAACTGTGGTGATTAAGAACCGCGACGAAGACAAATCGGTGAAACGCTCTGCCACAAACAAGCGCGCCAAGAGCAAATCGTCGTCGAGCAGCAAGCAGTCGAAGGTGAAAACACAAAAAGCCAAATCGACAGCAACTCGCAGCGTACGCGCACGCAAGAAATAACCCCAACACGGAGGCTTGCCATCACAGCCGCCTCCTATGTGGCGCACACTACAACGCCCGCCAGGCATTGCCTGACGGGCGTATTGTTTATTGCAGTCGACTACTTATCTGTCCCGTTATCTTTATCGTCTTTCTCCTGCTTGAGAGCCAGCCCGCTGAACACCATACCAAGAACCGTCAACGACATGCCAATGGGCAGATGCCAATGTTCGGCCGACATCATCGACAGAATTATAAAACACGCGCCTGATACGGCAAAGCAAATCGATGCCAATCTGAAATTATTGATTTTTCTTTTTCCCATAATTATTATCGTTTTTTTTGCACATTTGACGCACCATGTGCCTGAAAAATCACACTGCCGCAGCAAATTTTTTTGCGGTGCAATTATTATTGCTTGATGAGGCGGAGCGAACGCAGCAGCACGGTGGGGGCGGGAATGCGACGTGACGACTGCGAACCCGACAAATACTGCAGACTGATGGTGTTTTTACCTGCCAGCAGCGCTACCTTTATGCGGTTGGAATAGCCGAACGTGCGCCACTGGTTGGTCCCCAACACAGGCAGCACAAGCACGTCCTGACGATGGGTATTGACCGACACCTGGCACAGCGGCGTAATCGAAGCGGTGGCGGCTCCGCAACTGTAGAGTATGTCGAGATAATATGTGCCTGCCTGTTGGGCATAAGCCGGGATTGTAATACGGCTGACGCCTTCAGCCGAAAACTCCACCACATGCGAGGCGTGCGCACGAGGCAGCAGCTTGGTGCCTGCTGCAGCAAACCGGGCAAGAGGATAGACGGTGAGGGCATTTGGTGCCACCACCTCGTTGGGCTGCGACGGCATTCCGTCGATATCGCCATCACGAGCCTCCACCTGAATGATGCTCAACGGCTGTCGCTCCTCGGAAGGCGGCACGGTGAAAACACGGTGCAGCCCGGCAAACGAACGGTTGTTGATTAAAACAGCATAGGTGTGGCGAGGGTTGAAATTCTCGATGCGTGCGCTGTCGCCTTGCCACTCCACTTCGGGCGTGAACGGGCATATTACAGGCTGCTGGATGTTCACTTGCTGCTGAGCATGCTGTGCCGGAGCGGCAAGAGTGATGGTGATGTTGTGCTCGCCGGTGATGTCGGAATGGATGAAATTGGTGTTCAATTGTTTGCCGTCGAGCTCAAAGCTTTTCACTTCGGAGCCGGCACCCACTATGGTGAGGTTGAACGTGGCTTGTCGGTAGCGTATGCCGGTGATGGTCCTGGTGCCGGTGAAACAGTCGGGCACATAGGGATTGAACTCGATGCCTTCGGGCGAAAGTGTGATGCCGGCAGTGATTTTTAGCGACATGGCAGCCACGGCACATGCTGCCAGCACATTGTGCTGCGGCGAGGCAGCGCTACTGCCAAAGCCGTTGAATGCCGCCCACCGATATAGCGCAGCCAGTCCGTAGCGCAACGCGCGCTGATTGTCGGTGCGAGCGGCGGCAATATTCCACAACCCCTGCACAAAAGCCGCCTGATTGCCGTTCGGGGCGGAGTGGCGCGAAGGGTAAAGCGTGGGTATGCCGGTGAGGTAGAACGGTGTGCGGGCAATGAGTGTTGAAGCGCGGTCGTCGTCGGCAATGCCAAACAGCACGCATGCTGCCTGAGCAAGGTTGCACGTGAAATTCGACTGCCGGGCAAACACCTCGTCGGCAACAAAGGCACAATAGCGGCCCAGCCGCTCGTTCCACATCGTTTGGTTGATGCTGTCCTTCACACGCCTATAAGTGAGATAGTGCTGCTCCGAATCGAGGAAGAGTTCCTCGTCGATGAGCGAAAGCACATAGTGGCATTGGGCATATATGGCGTTGGTGCTGAGGCGAAGGCTTTCGTAGTAATCCTTGGGCTGCATCCATCGCGGGTATTGCAGTTCGGGCGACGAATAGGAGTCGCAGCCGTGCACCAGATATCGCTGCTGGCAGAACGTCACCGGGTCGACCTCGCCCAGCGTGGCAAGAATCACCTTACGGGCATATTTCAGCCATTGGCGATTGCCGGTGGCAAGATACACCTGCCATGCGGCGCATGCCCATATCAGGCGGTCGTTAACCACAGGGAAGGTGAAACGGCCGTTGTGGTCCTGCTGTATGATGCCGCCATTCACCTTGCTTCGCAGCAGCTGCATGCACATGCCGGGCTTCACCTCGGCAAGCACCAGCAACGCCGCCATCGACAAATCGCTGAGGCTCATCGACGAGAAGTCGGCGCCGTCGATTGTTTCCACCGCCATATTATAGATGGCATCGATGAGCACATCGGGGGTTTGCACCTGCGGGAAATCAGGATTTGTGCCCTTGCCCTCCCAACCGGTGAATTGGCGGCTGCGCATATATTCGGTGGGAGCGAAAGTGATGTCGAGTTCGTAGAAACCCGGCTGCGACGAGGGGCGCAGTTTTGTGCGGTTGTTAGAGGCAAGCGGCAGCAGGTCCCACGTGAGAGGCTTCACGTTGCCAATAACCCACACACCGTTGAACTCATCGCTGAAAATCGAATCGCCCTTGGCAGTCACCCACACACCGTTGAACTCATCGCTGAAAATCGAATCGCCCTTGGCAGTCACCCACACACCTTTGCTGTCGAAATCGCTCAGCATCCGGCGCAGGTCGACGCGCAACGTGCAATGCGAATCGGGGCGAGTAGGGTGCGCGGCAAACCGAGCGAGCGTGTCGGGCACGCAAGCCGTTATCGTCACCGTGTCGGCATCGGGGTCCACATAGTGGAACAGCCCCGCAGCCATCTCGTTGTCGCGCATATTAAAGGCAAGGCGCAAAGCCACCGGCGACGACGGTGCCGACGAGATGGTGTCGACGTAGTTGCTGACGATGGTGGTGCGATTAGGAGCATAAGCTACAAAACTGCCCTGCACAACGCTGTCACCCGTCACGGCAAACACATCGTTCGAGGCAATAGCATCGCCCGCCATATCGCCCTTGCCGCACGCCATTTGGGCAAGCAACACTATGGTCAAAGCAACGGTTTCGAGTAGTGTCAGAGGCTTTTGCATCAACTTTTTCGCACTATTGTTTGTTAATTCTACAAAGATAGAAATTTTTTGGCAAAAGCGCCTGGATTTGTTCTAATTATTAGCAACGACATCGAAATCGAGGCAAAAAATCTGAGATATGCGACATTTTGAATAATTCATTAAATAAAATGAACAGTTTCATACACCGGATTATCTATAACTTTGTGCCCGTAAATGAGAAAGTAAAAAATTATTGATTAATCGCATAGTTAATAGAGTAAAAGCTTGAAAATGAGAATTGCAATTATCCTGCTTGCTGCGATTGGGCTGTGTATGCCGTCGCAGGCGCAACGAAAACTCACGTTGCAGGAATGCCTGAAAATAGGCATCGAAAACAACCTCTCGCTAAAGACGGCTGAGGGAGAAATTAAAAAAGGAAAACTCACCATCAGCGAGAACCGCTCGCGACTGCTGCCGCAAATCAATGCGGTGGCTTCGTTCAACGACAATTTCGCGCCTCCGGTGTCGGTGACCGACGGCACTGCCTATGGCAAGAAATACAATGTCACCAAAACCTTGCAATATAATGCTGCCGCCGGCGTGCAGTTGCAAATGCCGCTCTACAACCAGATGGCACTCACTGCCATGGACCTGGCTCGCCTGGTTGACCACATCAACGAGCTGTCGTATGAAAAAGCCAAGGAAGACCTAATCATGCAAATCAGCAAGATGTATTTCATGGCTCAAAACACCGAGGAGCAAATAGCACTGGTGCACGACAACATTCGACGCATGAAGGAGTTGCGCGACATCACAGTGGCGTTCTTCGACAACGGCATGGCCATTGAGGTGGACGTGAAGCGCGTGAACCTGAACATCGAGAGCATGCAGGTGCAATACGACAACGCATGCTCCATGCTTGAGCAGCAATACAATATGCTGAAGTATGTGCTCGACTACGACCTCAACGAAAAGATTGCCGTGGTGGTTGACGACGCCCGCGTGCCCGACGCCACAGCCTACGGCGGCCTCGACACCAACCTCTACGAGCTGCAACTGCTTCAAAAGAAGGTGACACTTGCCGAGAAGCAAAAGAAAATGGCTCAGCAGGAGTATCTGCCCACGCTGGCACTCACCGGCAACGTGATGTATTCGGCTTACACCGATAAGTTTAAGAACTGGTTCCACTCGGGCGAATCGAATCACTGGTATGGCTCAAACGGACTGGGCATCTCGCTGCGTGTGCCCATCTTCGACGGCTTTGGCCGCCGCTCAAAGGTGCGCAAGGCTCAAATCGACATCGACAATGCCCGCATAGGTTATGAGGATGCCTACAAGGGCATGCAGGCTCAATATGTAAATGCTCTCAACGACCTCGACAACAACCGCCGCAACTACACCAAGCAAAAGGACAATTACGCCCTTGCCGACGACGTGTATAAGGTGACCACCGACCGCTATCGCGAAGGCATCGCCTCGATGACCGAAGTGCTGCAGGACGAAATACAACTGAGCTCGGCACAGAACAACTATCTCACCGCAAGCTACAACTACAAAGTGTCGAACCTGACCCTGCTGAAACTAACAGGCAAACTGTCGACCCTGCTTGCCGAATAATTCAACACAAACAAAACAATTCATAATCACTCCAAAAAGAAACAAATCATAATAGCTATGGCAACAAATAACACAAGTGAAACCACTCACGAAACCCGTCTGCAAAAACTCAAGAAACAACGTCGCCGCCAAATAATAGCAAGCCTGCTGGGCGTGGGCGTGCTTGTGTGGGGCGTAATAAAGGTGTCAATGCTATTCCTCGACTACAAGAAAACCGAGACCTGCAACGATGCCCAAATCGAGCAATACCTGTCGCCGGTGAATGTGCGCGCCACAGGATATATCAAAAAAGTGTATTTCACCGAACACCAGAACGTGAAAAAGGGCGACACCCTGCTGGTGCTCGACGACCGTGAATACCGCATACGCGTGATGGACGCCGAGGCTTCGCTCAAAGATGCTCAATCGGGCGCCAATGTGATTGATGCCACCGAAGTGACCACTCGCAATTCGGCTTCGGTTTACGAATCGTCGATTGGCGAAATACAAATACGCCTGGCTAAGCTCGAAAAGGACGAAATACGATATAAAAACCTTGTTGAACGCAAGGCTGCCACTCCAATTCAGCTCGAGCAGATTCAAACCGAACTGCGTGCCACTCGCGAGAAGCTGGAGTCGGTGAAGCGCCAGCAAAAGGCTGCCCTCTCGGGCGTTAACGAGGTGAAAACCCGCCGCGGCAACACCGAAGCAGCCATCGAACGCACCCAAGCCGCCCTCGAAATGGCAAAGCTCAACCTCTCGTACACCGTGGTTGTGGCTCCATGCGACGGCAAACTGGGTAGACGCACCATCGAGGAAGGCCAGTATATCAACGCCGGAACCACCATCACCTACATCATCCCCGACACACAAAAATGGGTGATTGCCAACTACAAGGAGACACAAGTCGAAAACCTCTTTGTAGGTCAAAAGGTGAGAATGACAGTAGATGCCCTCGACGACCGCGAGTTTGAAGGCACCGTGACTGCCATCTCGGGCGCCACCGGTTCGAAGTTCTCGCTCGTGCCCACCGACAACTCTGCCGGAAACTTTGTGAAGATTCAGCAACGCGTACCTGTCCGCATCGATTTCGAAGGACTCAGCAAAGAAGACAACAACCGCCTCGCTGCCGGCATGATGGTGGTGGTGAAAGCCGAAAGGAAGTGATATGGGCAGCTATCCGCGCAACTATCCGTTCTACAATTGGGTGCCTAAGCCTCTGGGTATCATCTTTTTGATGATTCTCTTCATACCCATCCTCACCATTGGCGGCGTATATTCAGCCAACAGCGGTGAGATGACCAGCGGGCTGGGCATTCAGGCAGAACATATTCAATACGTCGGCTTCGTCACCTCAGTGGGCATGGCGGCTTTCTCGCCGTTCTTCTACCAGCTGGTGTGCATCCGACGCGAAAAGATGATGCTTATTGTAGGCTTCTCGGTGATGTATGTGCTCAGCTACATCTGCGCCGTCACCGACAGCCTGTTCATACTGGCTCTGTGCAGCTTGGTGATGGGTTTCTTGCGCAATGTGCTGATGATGTGCAACCTGTTCACGCTCATCAAATATGCCTTTGGCATGGAAGCCACGCGAAACATCACGCCGGGCAACGACCCCACCGACGAAGCCGGTTGGGACCGCCTCGACAAGGAAAAAGGCTCAAGCATGCCCACTATCTACCTGTTCTTTATGATTCTTGGGCAGATTGGCACTTGCCTCACTGCATGGCTGGCTTACGAATACGAGTGGCAATACGTATACTATTACATGATGGGCACCATGCTACTCGCCATCGCCATACTGTTCATCACTATGCCTTGGCACCGCTATCCGGGCAAGAAGTTCCCCATCAACTTTGCCAAGTTTGGCAATGTGGTGGTGTTCAGCGGCATGATGTGCTCGTTCATCTACATTATGGTGTACGGCAAAGTGCTCGACTGGTACGATTCGCCCGAAATACAGCTTGCCACCGTGCTCTGCGTGGTGTTCACCGCACTGTTTGTGTGGCTTGAATGGACCCGCCGCAGCCCCTACTTCCTGCTCAGCGTGTTCAAGCTGCGCAGCGTGCAAGTGGGCATATTGCTGTTCTTCTTCCTCATGGTGTTGAACTCCAGCGCCATGTTTGTGAATGTGTTCACCAGTGTGGGCATGAAAATCGACAACTGGCAGAACGCCACCTTAGGCAACTGGGTGCTTGTGGGCTACTTTCTGGGATGCATGATTGGCGTGATTCTGGGTGGCAAAGGAGTGCATCTCAAATATATGTTCTCGCTCGGTTTCTTACTCATCGGCGCCGCCTCGCTTTACATGTACTTCGAGGTGCAGACCCAAGGACTCTACGAGCACATGAAGTGGCCGGTGATTATTCGCGCCACAGGCATGATGCTCCTCTATTCGCTCACCGCTGTCTACGCCAACCAGCGCATGCCGTTCAAATACATGTCCACCTGGGTGTGCATTATGCTCTCGGTGCGCATGGTCATTGCGCCGGGCATCGGCTCGGCACTCTATAGCAATGTGTTGCAAGAGCGACAGCAATACTATGTCACCCGCTATGCCCACGACTACGACCGCACCAACATCGAAGCCGTGCAAGCCTACGAGCAGACACGCCGCGGGATGATGCTTCAAGGCAAGAGCGTAACCGAAGCCGAAGAAATGGCTGCCATCGCCACCAAAGGCAAGGTGCAGGTGCAAGCCACCCTGTCGGCTGTGAAAGAAATGGCAGGATGGACCGTATATGCTTGCATCATTTGCGCTCTCGTCACCGTGCTTGTGCCGTGGAAAAAACGCGACATCTCGCACGACACCCGCGAGTATCTCACCAATATGGAGAATTAGAGTGCCGAAACGCAAAATTGTAATACAAAGGCAACATCTGTGCCAAAAGCAACAAATAGAAATATAAAAAAATTTGCTGTTTAAAAAATTAGTATTATCTTTGTGTTGTCAAAGCGAGAGAAAAGTGGTCAATTTTGCGCAATATTTGACTATTAAACCATTGCAAGAACGCCATTTCCACTACATTTGACACAAATACTGATTATAAAATGTATGCTTGGCATCCGATGCTGAATGTTGAACAAGGAGGCATGAGCCGAGAATGCATATTAAAGATAAAAGTTAACCCTAATACCACATTTTATTCATACTATTTTTTTCCTAGGGCACCGCGAAGTGATTTCGAGGTGCTTTTTGTTTGCCCTTTATGGCAAGAATCAGGTGCTTTTTGTTTGCTTTTTCCGGCAAGCTACACCACCCCAAGCCACCCGGCAAAAAGCAAAAATATATGCCTATTGCCGTCGTTGGTTGCGTATTGCGCATTTTTTTTGTAATTTTATCGCATTATTTCAATATTTATAACCCATAAAGAGAGAAAGGAAGAAACAGAGATGAACAGAATAGTGAGCAAAGAGCATTTTTCCGAGGCGGTGGTGAAGCTTGAAGTGGAAGCACCGCTCATTGCCCGCAGCCGCAAGGCAGGTCATTTTGTGATTGTGCGCTGTGGCGAACATGGCGAGCGCATACCACTCACCATAGCCGATGCCGACGTGGCGCGCGGCACCATCACACTGGTGGTGCAGGCTGTGGGCGAGTCGACGAAAAAGATTTGTGCGCTTGGTGTGGGCGATTGCCTCACTGACGTGGTGGGTCCGCTGGGTCAAGCCACCAAGATTGCCAACTACGGCACCGTGGTGTGCTGTGGCGGCGGCGTGGGGGTGGCTCCGCTGCTGCCCATCATTCGCGCGCTCAAGGCTGCCGGCAACCGCGTGGTTAGCGTGCTTGCCGCCCGCACCAAGGAGCTCATCATACTCGAGAAAGAAGTGCGCGCAAGCAGCGACGAGGTGATTATAATGACCGACGACGGCTCGTACGGCACCAAAGGCCTTGTCACACAAGGCGTTGAGCAAGTGATTCAGCGCGAAAGAGTCGACCGGGTTGAAACCATCGGTCCGGCAATTATGATGAAATTCGTGGCTCTGCTCACCAAGAAATACAACATCCCCACCGAGTGCTCGCTCAACGCTGTGATGGTTGACGGCACCGGCATGTGCGGCGCCTGCCGCGTGAATGTGGGCGGTCGCACCCGCTTTGTGTGTGTCGAAGGTCCCGAATTCGATGCTCATCAGGTCGACTTCGACGGTCTGATGCAGCGCCTCAAGCAATATTGAGGTCCCGCACCCCTATTTGTCTAACCGATTTTTTTAAACGCAAAACTCTAATGGATAACAACATAACATCTCCCTCTCGCGACCAACAGTGGCGCGAAGAACTCCGACGCAGCCTTTCGCCCAAGCAGCGCACTGCCATCCCAAGGGTGAAAATGCCCGAACTTGCGCCCGACTACCGCATTACCTGCAACGAAGAAGTTAACCAAGGCATCACCCGCGAAATGGCAATGCAGGAAGCTCAACGATGCCTCGACTGCCCCAACCCTCAATGCGTTACGGGATGCCCGGTGGGCATCGACATCCCCGGATTCATCAAAAACATCGAACGGGGATGCATAGACCAAGCCGCCGCCACCATCCGGCAAACAAGCGCGCTGTCTGCCGTGTGCGGACGCGTATGCCCACAGGAGAAGCAATGCGAAAGCCGCTGCATACATCTGAAGATGAAAGGCGAAGCCGTAGCCATTGGCTACCTTGAGCGCTTTGCCAGCGACTACGTGCGCGAAAACGCATTGACTAAACCGGCACAATGCGCCCCTAACACAGGCGTGAAAGTGGCTGTGATTGGCAGCGGCCCGTGCGGACTGTCGTTTGCCGGCGACATGGCCAAACTGGGCTACTCGGTAACCGTATTCGAGGCGCTGCACGAAATTGGCGGCGTGCTCAAGTACGGAATCCCCGAATTCCGTCTGCCAAACAAAATTGTCGATGCCGAAATCGATACACTTCGCCAGATGGGCGTCGACTTTCAGAAGGACTGCATAGTGGGCAAAACCATCACCTACGACGACCTGCACGAGATGGGATTCAAAGGCATCTTTGTGGCATCGGGCGCCGGTCTGCCACGATTCATGAACATCCCCGGCGAGAACCTGGGCGGCGTGATGTCGAGCAACGAATATCTCACACGCGTCAACCTGATGGGAGCAGGCCGCGAGGGATATGACACCCCGGTGATGAGCGGCAAACGCGTTGCCATCATCGGCGGCGGCAACACTGCCATGGACTCGGTGCGCACCGCATTGCGCATGGGTGCCGAAAAAGCCATGCTGGTGTATCGCCGCAGCGACGCCGAGATGCCGGCACGCGCCGAGGAAGTGAAGCACGCCCGCCAAGAAGGCGTGGAGTTTCTCACTCTGCACAACCCCATTGAATATCTTGGCGACGAAACCGGACGCGTGAGAGCAATGCGCCTACAGCAAATGCAGCTGGGCGAACCCGACGCTTCGGGCCGTCGCTCGCCGGTGCCCATCGAGGGCGCCATCAAGGAAATACCTGTCGACCTCGTGATAGTGAGTGTGGGCGTTTCGCCTAACCCCATCGTGCCAAACTCAATCGACGGCCTGGAGGTGAGCAAACGTGGCACCATCGTGGTCGACGAGGCATCGATGCAATCGTCGATTCCCGACATCTTTGCCGGCGGCGACATTGTGCGCGGCGGCGCAACCGTGATTCTCGCTATGGGCGACGGCAGGCGTGCTGCACAGCACATGCACCGAGCTCTTGTAAAAGAACAACTATAACCATCATTTAATATAAAAATGAAAAAAACAATTATTTCCATTGTGGCAGCCACTGCAATGCTCGGCACCAATGCCGAGGAAGCACGTCTGCTGCGTTTTCCTGCCACCAATGGCACCGATTTGGCATTCTCATATGCCGGCGACATCTACACCGTACCCCTATCGGGCGGCACCGCAAACCGTTTGACATCGCACGATGGCTACGAAATGTTTGCACGCTATTCGCCCGACGGCAAGACAATAGCATTCACCGCCCAATACGACGGCAACACCGAGGTTTATCTCATGCCGGCGCATGGCGGAAGCCCTCGACGCATCACCTACACCGCTACTAATGCGCGCGACGACATGGGCGACCGCATGGGTCCTAACAATATTGCCATGACCTGGACACACGACGGCAAAGGCGTGGTGTATCGCAACCGCGTAAGCGACGGTTTCAACGGCAAGCTGTGGATTGCGCCCACCAACGGTGGCATGGCAACCGAGATTCCACTACCCGAAGGCGGCTTCTGCAGCTACTCGCCCGACGGCAAGCAACTCGCCTACAACCGCGTGATGCGCGAATTCCGCACCTGGAAGCACTACAAAGGCGGTATGGCGGACGACATCTGGATTTACGACCCCGCCACAAATAAGGTGCAGAACATAACCAACAACGTGGCTCAGGACGTGTTCCCGATGTGGATTGGCAACGAGATTTATTTTGCCAGCGACCGCACCGAACGTATGAATCTGTTTGTTTACGACACCACCACTCGCCAAACCCGGCAAGTGACCGACTTCACCGAGTTCGACGTGAAGTTCCCGAGTTGCGGCGGCGGCAAGATAGTGTTTGAAAACGGCGGATACATCTACACCCTCGACCCTGCCACAAAGCAATACCACAAAGTGTCAATCGAACTCAACAGCGAGGACATCTTTGCCCGCGCCGAGCGCCGCAACGTGAAACAATTCATCACCGATGCCAACCTCTCGGCCGACGGCAAACGCCTCGCCGTCACGGCACGCGGCGAGGTGTTCGTAGTGCCGGTTGACAAGGGCGTGACACGCAACCTCACCCACACATCGGGCGTACACGAACGCGAAGCGGCTTGGAACAACCGAGGCGACAAGATTGGCTACATCAGCGACGAAACCGGCGAAACCGAGTTGTGGATTCGCGATGCCGACGGCACCAACCGCACCCAACTCACCTCAAACAACGACACCTACATACGCAGCTTTGCCTGGAGCAACGACGACCGCAAGATTGTATACACCGACCGCCGCAACCGCGTGGTGCTTGTCGACGTTGCCACCAAAGCCAAGCGCGTGATTGTGCAGGACTCGGTTGGCGAAATCAGGCTGCCGGCATTTTCGCCCGACAACAAATGGCTTGCCTACACACGCACCCAAAGCAACGATTTTGGCGTGGTATACATCTATTCGCTCGACCAAAACAAGGAGTATGCCGTCACCGAACGCTGGTACGACTCGTCGGCACCGGTATTCAGCTCCGACGGCAAATATCTGATTTTTGCCTCGGCTCGCGATTTCAACCCAATATACAGCTCGGTGGAATGGAACTTTGCCTACCGCGAAATGGATGGCATTTACCTGGTGCCACTCGCCAAGAGCACCCCATCGCCATTCCTCTATGCCAACGGCGACGACACCGACAAGCCCAAGGCTGACGCCGGCAAGCCCGACGACACAACAAAAGGCAAGAAAAACGGCAAACAAGCCGAGAAAACCGACATTGCCATGACGGTTGACGTCGACAACATGGCTTCGCGAATCATACGCGTACCCGGCATCGGCACTGGCAGCTATTTTGCTATGGCATGCGACGGCAAGACCATCTACTACAACTCGCGCGGCGGCGCATTTGCCTACAACATCGAAAAACAAAGCGCCGAAAGCATTGCGCCTAAAGCATACATCTTCCCTTCGTCCGACTTCAAGAAATTAGCCGTGCGAAAAGGTTCCGACTTCTACGTCATAGATATGCCTCGCGGCAAAGCCAACCTCGACAAACCTGTGGACCTGAACAACCTCTACAGCACCATCAACTATAGCGAAGAATGGAACCAGATTTTCAACGAGGCATGGCGTGCCTTCCGCGACGGTTTCTACCTCGAAAATATGCACGGCATCGACTGGAAAGCCATCCGCGACCGCTACGCACAACTTCTGCCCTACGTCAAGAACCGCCTCGACCTCACCTATGTGATTGGCGGAATGATTAGCGAACTTGCCTGCGGTCACGCCTATGTTGACGGTGGCGATGAAATCGAACCGCGCCGCACCTACACCGGCATGCTTGGCGCCGTGCTCAAGCCCGAAGGCAATTATTTCCGCATCGAAAAGATTTATGCCGGAGCGCCAGACCGTGCCGCACTGCGTTCGCCACTGCTCGCGCAAGGGCTGAATATCAAAGTGGGCGACTATATCACTGCCGTGAACGGCGTGTCAACCGCCACCACCAACAACATCTATTCTCTGCTTGACGGCTGCGCCGACGTGCTCACCGAACTCACCATCAACACCTCGGCTGCCGAAGGAGGCCGCAAAGTGGTGGTGAAGCCCATCAGCGACGAGTATCCGCTGATTCACTACGAATGGATTCAACGCAACATCGACACGGTGAACAAGCTCTCGAACGGACGAATCGGTTACATCTACATCCCCGACATGGGTCCTGAAGGCTTGAACGAATTTGCTCGTTACTACTATCCACAAGTCGACAAGGAAGCACTCATCATCGACGACCGCGCCAATGGCGGCGGCAACATATCGCCGATGGTAATCGAACGCCTGCTGCGTCGCCCCTACCGCATGACAATGTACCGCGGAAGTAGCCTCAACGGCTTAATCCCCGACAAGACCCACTACGGCCCCAAGGCGCTGCTTGTGAACAAATATTCGGCAAGCGACGGCGACCTCTTCCCTTGGAGCTTCAAGGAAAACAAGATTGGCACCGTAATCGGCACCCGCTCGTGGGGCGGCATCATCGGCATCTCGGGTTCGCTGCCTTACATCGACGGCACCGACATACGCGTTCCGTTCTTCACCAACTACGACACTCGCGGCAACTGGATTGTTGAGAACCACGGCGTTGACCCCGACATAGTAATCGACAACGACCCGGCTCGCGAATTTGCAGGCGAAGACCAGCAGCTCATCAAAGCCGTTGAGGTGCTGCTCGAGCAACTCAAGGACCGCAAGCCGCTGCCCGGAACACCGGCTCCACGCACGCTCAAGGACCTGGGCTTGTAATCCCGGCTCACCTGATTGACAACCATCTGACTATGGCGAACCGATATTTGAAAATGGCAGTCACTGTGGCAGGAGCAAATGCAATGGCATTCGGCGCTTCTGCCACAGCCAATGTCACACCCGACCACCGACCGAACATCCTTCTATTTTTGGTGGACGACATGGGTTGGCAGGACACCTCGGTGCCGTTTCACACCCAAGCAACACCGCTCAACAAGCGCTACCACACGCCAAATATGGAGCGACTGGCAGCCCAAGGCATGAAGTTCACCAATGCCTATGCCTCGGCAATCAGCTCACCAAGCCGCTGCAGCTTGCTCACCGGAGCAAATGCCGCCCGACACCGAGTGACCAACTGGACACTGCGCCGCGACACCAAGGTGGACAGCAAAAACGACGTCATTGAGCCGCCCGAATGGAACTACAACGGCATTTGCCAGACTCCCGGCACGCCAAACACGTTTGTCGCCACCTCGGTGGTGCAACTGCTGCACAACGCCGGATATCACACCATTCACTGCGGCAAGGCGCATTGGGGAGCAATCGACACCCCGGGTGAGAACCCGCATCACTTTGGGTTCGACGTCAACATTGCCGGTCATGCTGCCGGCGGTCTTGCCACCTATCTGAGCGAACTCAACTACGGCCACGACGCCAACGGTCGACCCACGTCGCTGATGTCGGTGCCGGGACTCGAAAAATATTGGCAGACAGGCACATTCATCACCGAAGCGCTCACGCAGGAAGCCATTCATGCGCTCGACAAGGCAAAGCAATACAATCAGCCGTTTTTCCTATATATGTCGCACTACGCCATTCATGTGCCCATCGACCGCGACCCGCGTTACTTCGACCGCTACAAGCGCGAGGGGCTGAGCGACAAAGAGGCTGCCTATGCCTCGCTGATTGAAGGCATGGACAAGAGCCTCGGCGACCTGATGGACTGGCTGGAACGTAACGGCGAGGCTGACAACACAGTGATTCTGTTCATGAGCGACAACGGCGGATATGCCACCGGCACTCATTGGCGCGACGCTCCTCTTTACACACAAAACGCCCCGCTGCGCTGCGGCAAGGGCTCGGCGTATGAGGGCGGTGTGCGCGAACCGATGATAGTGAAATGGAATGGTGTAGCTCAACCCGGCAGCACTCAAGATGCCTATCTGCTCATCGAGGACTACTTTCCGTCGTTGCTCGACATTGCCGGCATCAAGGGCTGGCGCGTGCCGCAAACGGTGGACGGACGCAGCTTCGTGCCACTGCTGCGTGGCGGCAAGGGCGACAACAAACGCGCCCTCATCTGGAACTGCCCAAACATCTGGGACAACTCCGGACCGGGCATCGGCGCCACCTGCACCATACGCCTCGGCGACTGGAAACTGGTGTATTTCTACGAAAACGGCAAAAAAGAGCTGTATAACATAGCCGGCGACATCGGCGAAGAGCACGACTTGAGCCAACAGCGCCCCGACATCGTGCGCAACCTGTCGAAGATGTTGGGCAGCCGACTGCGCGCTATGGACGCCCAACGACCAACATTCAAGAGCAATGGCACACCGTGCCCCTGGCCCGATGAAATATAAACTATTTTTATTATCTTTGTAAAATCAACATAAACCTAAATATTTAACCAATACACTCATGACTAAAAAACCCTTTTTCATTGCGGCATTCACACTAATTGCTGCTGCGTCGTGCACCACAGGCAACGACAGCGAGGACTACACACAGTACGTTGAGCCTCGAATCGGCACAGCACACTGCCGCTATTTCCACTTTGCTCCCGGCGCTCTGCCCTACGGCATGGCAAAACCCGGTCCGTCGACCAACGGTTCGCTTGGCAACGCATCGGGATGGGAAGCTACCGGCTACGACTATCGCGACACTTCAATCGAGGGATTCCCCTGCGTCCACGAGTTCCAAGTGGGCGGCATCACGCTCATGGCAATGAACGGCGACAGCATCTACACCACTCCGGGACTGCCCACCGACACCATAACAAAGAAGGGCTACCGCTCGGCATATAGCCACGACGAAGAGGTGGCAACCGCCGGCTACTACTCGGTGATGCTGAAGGACTACGGCATCCGCGCCGAAATGACTGCCACCGAGCGCGTGGCGTTGCAACGATTCACCTTCCCCAAGGGCGAAACCAGCACCGTGCTGTTTAACATTGGCAGCCGCATGGGCGAAAGCGGAGCAGTGAAGGATGCCTCGGTTGAGCTGGTGAATGACACCACCGTGGAAGGCTGGGTGATTACCCACCCCGAATACGTAAAAGCATATCAGCCCGAAGCCACCGTGCCAATCTATTTCTCTGCCACCGTCGACCGAAAACCCACCAAGTGCGTGGCTTTCAACGACAGCATAATCAGCGCCACACCAAACAAGGCTACCGGCATTGGCGCAGGCCTGTATCTGCAGTTTGCCACCGACGAGGGCGAGGCTGTAACTGCCAAGGTGGGCATCTCCTACACCTCGGTTGAAAACGCCCGCCTCAACCTGCACACCGAAGCCGACAACATCACCTTCGACGAAGCAAAACAGCGCAGCCACGACAAATGGCAGGAAATGCTGGGCCGCATCGAGGTGAGCACTCCAAACAAGGAAGATAAGGTGAAATTCTACTCCGGACTATATCACGCCCTGCTGGGACGCGGCGTGTGCAGCGACGTTAATGGCGCCTATCCGCGCAACGACGGCTCGGTGGGAAAAATTCCTGAGAAAGACGGCAAACCGGCATTCAACGTATATAACACCGATGCTATGTGGGGTGGACAATGGAACCTCACACAACTGTGGATGATGGCTTATCCCGAACACATCAGCGACTTCATTAGCTCACACCTGCAAGTGTACAAGGACTGCGGATGGCTTGCCGACGGCTTGGCTAACAGCCGATTCGTGTCGGGCGTGGGCACCAACGAACTCACGCTGATGATTGCCGCCGCATATAACTGCGGCATCCGCGACTTCGACGTGGAACTTGCCTACGAAGCCTGCCGCAAGAACGAACTCGACGGCGAGAACCGCCCTCGCGGCGCCGGAAAGGACGACACCGCCGACTTTGTGAAATATGGTTACTGCCCATACCCTTCACCCGCTGATGGCGTCGACGTAACTTACACTTTCTCATCGTCGCACACGCTGGAATACAGCTACACCGCCTACGCCGTTGCACAAATGGCTAAAGACCTGGGCAAAACCGACGACTACAACAAACTCATGGACCTCTCGAAAGGCTGGGAACGAATCTACGACAGCAGCATCAACTTCATTCGCAACAAGCACCGCGACGGCACATTTGCCAAGAACTTCAACCCGATGCAAGTGTGGTACGGATTCCAAGAAGGCAACGCATGGCAATACACATTCTATGTACCTCACGACCCTAAAGGCCTGATTGCAAAGGTGGGCGAAGAAACCTTTACCACACGCCTCGACAGCATCTTCACCGTGTCGCAACCCAAAATATTCAGCGGCGGCAAGGAAGTGGGCGCATTTGCCGGTCTTGAAACACTCTACAACCAAGGCAACCAACCATGTCTGCACATCTCGTGGATGTTCAATGCTGCCAACCGCCCATCGCTCACACAAAAATGGGTGCGTGCCATCCTCAACGAGTTCTATGGCACCGACGGCATTCACGGCTACGGCTACGGGCAAGATGAGGACCAAGGTCAATTGGGCGCTTGGTACGTAATATCGTCGCTCGGATTGTTCAGCGTTGACGGTCTAACTGTCAACCCTGCCACATTCTGCATCGGCAGCCCGTTGTTCGATTCAGTGAAGATACATCTTAACGAGAAATACTACGAAGGCAAAGACTTCGTGATTGTCACCCTCGACAACAGCAACGAAAACTCCTATGTGAAAGAAATCAACCTCAACGGCACTACGCTGCACAGCCCATATCTGCCGTTCGTCGATTTCACCAAGGGTGGATTACTCACACTATCGATGGGCAAAGAACCGGTCGATAAATACTAATAGCAGCATCACTGCACTATAATCAGGGCACTCAGCGGTTGGGTTACCGCCGAGTGCCCTGAGCTTTTCATTGTAAGGGCGTATCGAATACGCCGGGAATCGGTATGCATAGGCCATTGATACACACCGCCGCGACGTCCGAAGGACGTGACCCCGGAGGCAGAATGCCGACGGTATTTAGCCGTGGGTGAGCGTCAGCGTAACCCACGGAAAGCGTTCCCCCAAAGGCAATGCATCCGCACAGGATGCGAATTACATAACACCCCTGGAGCGGTCATATCACCGTCCGCAGCACAACCGCGGAGCGGTTGCAACCTCAATAACCCCACATTGGCGCCGTCAGGCGACTATGTGGGGACACAACGCTCCCCCACAATCCACAACCGCGGCGCGGTTGCAGACCCGGCAGCGATGGATGAACCTCGCGGAGACGTCCGAAGGACGTGACCCCGGAGGCAAGATGCCGACGGGATTTAGCCGTGGGTAAGCGATAGCGTAACCCACGGATACAATGTCCCCAAAAGGCAATGCATCCGCACAGGATGCGAATTCTGCAACCGCAACTGGCCATTATATAATTCGCGTCCTCTACGGACGCCGGATGATGGGGATGATGACAACCCGGGGTTGTGCTTCGCTTACCCCGGGCTATATGCCTCGCCTGCGTCTCGGCCTCACATGCTTCGCATGTCTTCGCCATCATTTCGGGCGTATGCCATACGCCACACAATTATCTGTCACTCCATCGATATTAACCGCGGAGCGGTTGCAACCTCAATAACCCCACATTGGCGCCGTCAGGCGACTATGTGGGGACACGACGCTCCCCCACCATCCATAACCGCGGCGCGGTTGCAGACCCAGCAGCGATGGAGGCACATGGCGGCGACGTCCGAAGGACGCGACCCCGGAGGCAGGATGCCGACGGGATTTAGCCGTGGGTAAGCGATAGCGTAACCCACGGAAAGCATTCCCCAAAAGGCAATGCATCCGCACAGGATGCGAATTATGCAACCGCAACGAATATGTTATATAATTCGCGTCCTCTACGGACGCCAGATGATGGGGATGATGACAACCCGGGGTTGCGCTTCGCTTACCCCAGGCTATATGCCTCGCCTGCGGTTCGGCCTCACATGCTTCGCATGTCACCGCCATCGTTGTGGGCGTATCGAATACGCCCCTACAGGTTCACCCGCCTCACACCCGCCCGAACGCCAGGGCATATACAACAAAAAAACTCTTGTAAACCATTGATTTACAAGAGTTTTTTACATCGTACCCGGAGCGGGACTTGAACCCGCACAGCTGCAATAGCCAAGGGATTTTAAGTCCCTCGTGTCTACCGATTCCACCATCCGGGCGACCTCGGTTGCCATAGCAGACCGGTGCACAAAGCGCCATATCCGCTAAAGCCGATGCAAAGTTAACACATCATTTGGTGTTTTGCAAATGTTTTTCTTTGAGTAGCGCAAAAATTTTTATTGTGCAGCGGCAAAATCAGTTGGTGATTAGGTAGCCACCATTAGCCGAAGGCGTGCAGCGATAGCGATGCAACGAATAATGCTTGCTGTAAGCCGGACCGCTGATTGGCAGCCCGCTGCCTAGCAGCACGTTGAACCGCGACGAACACTCGGGGCAATAAGCCTCAAGGTTGCTTGCATCCATGGTGATGAGAGTGCTGTGCTTGCGGCAATAAGGGCAAGCCATCTCGTAGGCAGCGGGGACGATGCCACCGGTGCCGGTTCCCGTGGTGCCAATGAGCAGTACGCCGCCGTTGCCGGTGTAGGTGGTTGCAGTGTAAGCAAAGTTGCTTGGAATACGCTTTTCCTTAACGAAATATTTATATTCGCCCACCGCATTCACACCGTAAATCGACCATGTGCCCATCATGCTCAGGTCGATGCGGCAGGTGCCCACCACGCGGTCGTCGTCGAGCGTGTCGCAACCTGCCAATGGCATCAGCAAAGCCAGAGCAAGCGAGATGATGACAAAGCGCTTCATCGGGCAAGAATTTCGTTGATTACGCCTATTTCGTCGTCGCTGAACGGTGCCGACTTCAAAGCGCAAAGCGAGTCCTTCATCTGCTCTACGGTGCGCGGACCGATAATCACCGAAGTCACCTCGCTACGGCGCAGCACCCAAGCGGTTGCCATCTGCGCCAGCGTCTGGCCGCGTCCTTCAGCCACACTGTTGAGGGCGCGCAGCTTATCCACCAGTTCGGGGGTAATCATCGATGCGAGCAAATGATGGCCGAGAGCGGCGCGCGAGTCAGCGGGGATACCGCACAGATATTTGTTGGTGAGCACGCCTTGATTTACGGGCGAGAATGCGGTGAAGCCCATTCCCTCGTCTTGGCACAGCTGCAGGTGCGCCTTCTCCACGTCGCGAGTGAGCATATTGTATTTTCCCTGATAGATTAGCGGACGCACGTCGCGGGCCTTGAGATAAGCCACTGCCTCGGCAAGCTTATCGATGGGATAATTCGACAATCCCACGTAGAGAGCCTTGCCGCTGCGCACGATGTCGACAAGCGCCTGCATGGTTTCCTCGATGGGGGTAAACCCGTCGTAGCGGTGCGAATAGAAGATGTCGACATAGTCGAGGTGCATTCGCTCGAGGCTCTCGTCGAGGCTGGTGATGAGCATCTTGCGGCTTGAGTTGGCGCCGTAAGGACCCTCCCACATGTTATATCCTGCCTTGGTGGTGATAATCATCTCGTGGCGGTGTGAGCGGAAATTGTCGCTATACATGCGGCCAAAAGTCTCCTCAGCCGAGCCGAATGGCGGGCCGTAGTTGTTGGCAAGGTCGAAGCAGGTGATGCCGTGGTCGAAGGCGTAGGTCATCTTGGCAAGCGAGTCGTCGTAGACGTTCACACCCCCGAAGTTCCACCAAAAACCCAGCGACACCTCAGGCAATCGAATGCCCGAGCAGCCACAAGTGCGATAGTTCATCATGCCCTCGTCGTAGCGCGACGCATTGGCTACGTATTGTTTTTTATAATCCATATCGGTTTAAATTTGTTTATTTACGTCCAAGCAGTTTGTCGTAAGCCTCGTGATAGGTGTCGAAGTCGAATTGTCTCAGCGTCCGGGCAAACGCTTCTTCGATGCGGTCGTTGCACAGATTGCCTATCGAGCCTTCGTGGGTGTGATGCACCTCTTTCACCGGGGTGAAATTGCCCGCCTCGATGTCGAGCCCCACCTTCTTGTAGGCATCGCGGAACGGCATGCCGGCAGCAGCAAGACGGTTTACCTCCTCCACCGAGAACATCAGGTCGTAGCGCTTGTCGTCGAGGATGTTTTCGTTCACCTTGATTTTTGCCATCATGGCATTCACCATGTCGAGCACGTCGTTTATCTCGTCGAACGCCGGCAGGAATTCCTCTTTGGTGAGCTGCAAGTCGCGGAAATAGCCCGAAGGCAGATTGTTGGTAATCATGGTCATCTGCACAGGCAGCGACTGCAGTTTGTTGCATTTGGCGCGAGTGAGTTCAAACACGTCGGGGTTCTTTTTGTGCGGCATAATCGACGAACCGGTGGTGTACTCGTCGGCAAGCTTGATGAACCCGAAATTCTGCGAATTGAACAAGCAGGCATCAAAAGCCAGCTTGCCAATGGTGGCAGCTATGTTAGCAATGGCTTGCGACACGATGCGTTCGGTTTTGCCACGTCCCATTTGGGCATACACCACATTATAAACCGGCGAGCTGAACCCAAGCAAGCGAGTGGTCATGGTGCGGTTGAGCGGGAACGACGAGCCGTAGCCGGCAGCCGAGCCCAGCGGGTTGCGGTTGTTCACATCGTAGGCAGCCAGCAGCAGGCGCAGGTCGTCGGCAAGCCCCTCGGCGTAAGCGGCAAACCACAGCCCGAACGATGATGGCATAGCCACCTGCAGGTGGGTGTAGCCCGGCATAAGCACGTTTTTGTATTTCTCGCTTTGCGCAATGAGTGTGTCGAACAGCATCTTGGTGTGATGCACCAGTTCCTCGATGGCGCTGCGTGTGAACAGGCGCAGGTCAACCAGCACCTGGTCGTTGCGCGACCGTCCGCTGTGAATCTTCTTGCCCACATCGCCAAGGCGCTGTGTGAGCAGCAGTTCAACCTCGCTGTGCACGTCTTCAATGCCCTCTTCAATCTCGAATTTTCCCGCCTCGATTTCGGCGTAGATGTTGCGCAGCTCGGCAGTGAGCACCGCCAACTCGTGGGCAGTGAGCAACCCTATGCTCTGCAGCATGGCAATGTGAGCCAACGAGCCCAGCACATCGTAGCGTGCCAGGTACATATCCATTTCGCGGTCACGGCCCACGGTGTAGCGTTCAACGTCGTGGTTCACCGTCACCGATTTTTCCCAAAGTTTCAATGCCATATCTTTTTTCCGTTAGTTTATTTGTATCAACGGCAAAGATAGCGAAAAAACCTGACATACTCTGTCATTGCCACACATAAAGTCATCGCCCGCAGTTCGGCAACGAACCACGGGCGAGGCAAATACCATTTAAACAATCCTATCAATTACCTTAAAATGCTCTAAAATTCATTCGATGCTTTAGGCGCAATGCTGCCCTGTTGGCACCACATTGCCGCCACTGTCGATTAGCGCTCCACGCCCCATTCTTTATTAGGTTCGCTACCCATTTCGAGCACCAGGCTGCCGCCACCGAGCAACTCCGATGCCGCGAAGCGGAACGAACGGAGCGGCTTGCCGTTGAGCACCGCACTCTGCACATATTTATTGGTTCGCGAAGCATTTCGGGCTTCAATCACAAAGGTCTTGCCTCTGCCATAACGATTGCCCAGGTCAATAACCACCTTGCCGAACAGCGGACTGGCAATTTCGTATTGCGGATTCACATTACAACCGCCATCGGTCTGGAACAAGCCTAAGGCTGCCATCACAAACCATGCACTCATCTGACCCTGGTCCTCGTCGCCGAGATAGGCATTAGCCACACCGGCACCGTAATAGCGTTCGATAATCGAGCGCGACCACTTCTGCGTAAGCCACGGCTTCCCTGCCCAGTTGAAGAGGAACGCAAAGTGCATCGACTGCTGATTGCCTTGCACCACGGGATAATCCCAATATTGGTCGTTGGGAGCATTATATCGCCATGGCTCGCTGGCATTGAAGCCCCAATCGAGTCGCGAAGCAAAATCTTCCTTACCCATAATGTCAATCAAGCCGGGCACATCTTGCGGCACAAAGTAGCTCAACTGCCAGGCATTGCCTTCAACATAGTGATGATTGCTGCCCGAGCGGAAGGGGTCGAAGTCGGCAACGAAATTGCCGAGCGAATCGCGCATCTGGGCGTAGCCGTTTTCGGGGTTGATGGCGTTGCGCCACCAGCTTCCGCGGTCGTTGAAGGTGGCATATAATGTATAATTGCCCAATGCCTTAGCCATCTGGCCCACGGTCCAGTCATCGAACGAATACTCAAGCGAATTAGAGAACCTGCCCTTGTCGTAAGGCACATAATGGTGCTTCAAATATGCTTTGAGGTCACTGTTGCCGGCAAATCCGCCTGCCACTTGGGTGGCTTGGGTGGTCTGCATCTTCACCATAGCTTCAAGTGCCTTGGTGGCATCAAAGTCGCGTATACCCATCTGATAAGCCGACACGATGAGAGGAATTTCGTGCTCTGCCACCATCACCGGAATGTATTCCATACCTGCCGGACCCTTGGCGAGCCAGCCGTTGGCATCGTACATTGCCAACTGCGAGTGCACCCAATTGCTGCTCCATTCGGGCGCTACGAGGTTCCACAACTGATTCAGGTTCCAGAAGGTGTTCCAGAATGCGTCGCATCCAAGAGCCCGGCGATTAGGGAGGTCGAAGCGCCTGGTTTTCTCGTCGGGAGTCACCCACTCGCCGTTGACGTCGCTCCAGGTGTTGCGGGCAAAGGCGCGATACATATTGGTGTAGAATCGCACCTTGTCGATGCGGTTGTCGGTGCTGATTACTATGCGGTTGAAAAGCTCGTTCCACACGTGCTTGTGATGCGCCATCACGGCATCGAAGTTCCATCCGAAGCAGTCGCTCACCTCACGCTTGAGATTCTCGGCGGCGTTGGCTATGCTCACAAGCGAAATGGCAGTGCGCACCTGCACCACGCGCTGCTTGCGGGTGTCGAATTCAACATACACGCCGGCATCGGTCAAGTTGCTACCTCGCAGCACATTGCCTGCCAACACCGTATCGTTTTTCCAATAGCCCATATCCTTAATCGGGGCATCAAACTCCATCACGAAATGCACGGTGTATTGTTGGTCGGCATCGTTGCCCCACACGTGAGGGCGAGGCGAAATCTGATTCGAGAAGCCTTCGAGGCGGTTGGCGCCGGTCTGACGTATCTCCACTTCGCGAAGCAGATAGTCGTATTCGGCTTGAATGTGCATATCCACCATCACCCTGCCGGGGCGGTCGCTCGGGAAAGTGTAGCGCTGAAAACTTGCCCTGTCGGTGGCAGTGGCTTCCACAAGGATGTCGGTGTCGGTAAGCCGCACCTTATAATATCCCAATGGCGCTTCTTCCGATGCCTTGTCGATGCGCGAGCGATAGCCCTCGTCGGGGCGGAACTGGTCGCCCACCTTCACTTTCAGTTCGCCATTGGTGGGCATCATGCCCAAGCCGCCCATTGTCCACTCATGAATGTGGCTAAAGCAACCTATTGTCTCAAAAGTGGGCTGATAACCCGCTTGCCAACCCATATTCTGATTGTCGGGACTCAACTTCACCATACTGAATGGCATCCAGGGTCCCGGGGCAATCATCCAGCGCGAGTGGGCTGTGCCCATGCGAGTGTCGACATAGTCGGCAAGAGTCTGCAGTGGCTTCGGAGCACGTTCCACAATGCCCTGGTCGAGCATCTTGTCGCCGGCATACACTTGATAACGGCTGCGGCAGCGCTTTGCCACCGCCGGCATCGGTGCTTCAAACACATAGCGAGCCGTATCGACCGCCGACTCAAAAATCACCTTGCCATCGAGCTTTACCGTCAGTTTAGGGTTACCTTGCAGATGCTCTACATCAACCAGGAGCGGTTGCACACGGGAGTTGCCCGACGCCAATTCGTAGTTGGCAGCGCTGACACCACGCACATACACGGGTGCGTTTATTGCCTTGAGCTGTAATTTGTCGGGACCCTCGAAGGTGACGTGGTCAAACACCACCCAGCCGCCTTCGAGCACCATTATGCTCACCTCGTTGCCACCGCGCCTGAGGTTCTTGGCATCCAGATTCATGGTGAGCGTCTTGCAGCCTTCGGCGTTGGCTTTGCCCGTAAGCGCATCTTCGTTGCCGCCCTCTATCTCAAAGCGTTTTTCCACGTCGTTGACACGCACCTTCACCACCGAACCACATTTCTCCGAGCCGACAAGCCCCACCGAAATCTTGCAGTTTCCCTTGGCAGGGGCATTGGATAGCGAAAACAGTATGTTGGCATCGTGGGTGCGCCACCCCGATGCGCCGCCTGTGCCGCCCCATTCATCGGCAGGACCCGGCAAAACATAGGAAAAATCGGAATTTTCTGCAGAATAACCCACGAGGAAAAACCTGTCCTCATAACCGAAATCGCGCGAAAGAAACTTCTTGTAGCCATCGGGTGCCAACGCCAACCCACGGGCACTCCCATCGGCTTCGCCCACATGCCACAATGTTTTTGACTGAGCCTCTAAGCCTATCAATGCCACACACATAGCAGCCAATAGCACTCTGATTGTTATCTTCATTTGTTCGTTAATGTTTAGTTTTTATATTACAGATATGTATGAGTTTAATTAGTCATTGACAAATATAACACCTGTTTAATATATCACTAAACATCATAGTAAAATAATGCATCAACATAGTAAGATAGTACAAGCCATCACAGCCGCCACACTCCTCACAGCGGGCGGCAATTGCCACACAGCCTGCCTTGCCGCTTTGCTCAAACAAGCGCGGGCGCACACGTCAGACTATGCAGCCTATGTGGGGATTATGAAACTTGTTGCCGGAGGAAGACTCTAATACAGCATCCAGTCGTTGGGCGTGATGGTGATGGTGTGCAACACATCGGAGCCAACCATATACACGTATTTGTAATATATGCCCATATCCTTGCGTTCCTGCTTGGTTGAAGCGTCGGCAATTGAATTGATTATTTCGCCCTTCATCTGCTCTTCAATCGAGGGGAAGTCGAACGAGCGATAACTGTCGTCGCACTCCACGGTGTAGACCACGGTGTCGTCGCCCTGAGCCTTGGCACTAACTATGCTGGCACCGCCACCCATATCCATGGGGCAAACAGCGTTTTCGGCTGCTGCCGCCGCACGCACCACGCGAGCACGGGGCATGGGGTCGCAAAACTCTTCGGCAGACATGGTGACGCAGTTCACCGAGTCGCCCTCAACACTCACCACCTCAAGCCTGATGCTCATGCCGTCCTGCTTCATCACTTGGCGCACAGCCTCCAGCTTAGGCTCTTTCACCGAATAGCTGTTGACGTTCACTTTCATAAACTCGCCATCCTCAAACACCAGTGCCATATATTCGTCGCTGACCACGCATTTTGCCACAAAGCACTCGTCGCAGACCTCAAGCGAATTCACTTTCATGCCCAACATCAGCTCAAACGGCGTGGCGGTTTTCTTTGCCACATTCTCGGCGCTTTGCTTAGGTGCACATGCCACAATCAGCATCGACGCCAGCGCCAGCAGCATGCCTGCAAGGTTTTTGATATTCATTTCTCGGTAAATCAGTTGGTTTAGTAGTTTTAAAAAAAATGTTTTTATGATTAATGCGAAACAAAGATAGCAAATTTCGTCGAAACCGAAACAGGCTCTAAATTTTTTTTGCTTTTTCGGTGCCGAGCCACACCAGCGTAAGTTACTTTTTTTTATCTTTGCAGATAGTATCGAAAACCACCGACAACAAACCATTAACAACAACATAAACAATAACGACATGAAAAAAGTAATTAGCACAACAAACGCCCCAGCGGCAATCGGCCCCTATAGTCAAGCAATCGAAGTGAACGGTATGCTCTTCATCTCCGGTCAGATTCCAATCGACCCAGCCACCGGCGAAATAGTGGCTGGCGGCATCACCGAGCAAACCACCCAGTCGTTCAAGAACATCCGCGCCATCCTCACCGAAGCCGGCTACACTTTCGACAATGTGGTCAAGACCACCGTATTCCTTAGCGATATGGCAGACTTTGCAGCCATGAATGCCGTGTATGCCCAACAATTCAGCGGCGACTTCCCGGCACGCAGCGCAGTGGCTGTGAAAACTTTGCCAAAGAACGTGCTTGTAGAGGTTGAAACCATAGCTGCAAAATAATCTTCATCACACACCACCCTTTTTGTTATGGAAAGAGAACTTTCGCTCAACGAGGTATATCGCGCCTCGCATGTGCTGAAAAGCATCATACGCCACACCGACCTTATTGCAGCCCCCTCGATTCGCAAAGGCTGCGACATCTTCATCAAGCCCGAGAACCTGCAAATCACCGGCTCGTTTAAGGTGCGTGGCGCCAGCTACATGATATCGCAACTGAGCGACGACGAAAAAAGCCGCGGCGTGATTGCCTGTTCAGCCGGCAACCATGCCCAAGGCGTGGCACTCGCCGCTGCCAAATGCGGCATCCCCTCTACCATTTGTCTGCCTGCCGGCGCCCCTATCTCGAAGGTTGAAGCCACTCGCAGCTACGGCGCCGAAATCTGCCTCGTGCCCGGCGTATACGACGATGCCTACAACCGCGCTCTGCAACTCAAGGACGAAAAAGGCATGACCTTTGTGCATCCGTTCGACGACCCTCTGGTGATTGCCGGACAAGGCACCATCGCCCTCGAGATTCTCGACGATATGCCTAACGTCGACAGCATTATCGTGCCCGTGGGCGGCGGCGGCCTCATCAGCGGCGTGGCATACACAGCCAAGCAGCTCAACCCAAACATCAAGGTCTACGGCGTGCAGGCTGAAGGCGCACCGAGCATGGTGCAAAGCATTGAGCACGGCACCATAGAGCGCCTGAGCAGCGTGTCGACCATTGCCGACGGCATTGCCGTGAAAGAGCCGGGCGTGCACACCTTCGACTATTGCCAGCGCTACGTCGACAAGATTGTAACCGTGAGCGAGGACGAAATATCGGCAGCCATTCTGCATCTGCTCGAAAAGCACAAGCTCATTGCCGAAGGCGCCGGCGCCGTGTCGGTGGCGGCTGCCATGTTCTCCAAAGTGCCGGTTGAAGGCAAGCGCACCGTTTGCCTGGTGAGCGGCGGAAATATCGACGTCACTTTCTTGAGCCGTATTATCAGCCGCGGATTGATGAAGAGCGGTCGCGAATGTACGCTCGTGCTCGAGCTCACCGACAAGCCCGGAAAGCTCTACGAGGTCACTCGCGTGATTGCTTCAACGGGCGCCAACGTCACCGCGGTGCTGCACGAACGCACCGCCTCGGTTGCCAACGTCAACTCATGCTTCCTGCGCGTGTCGATGGAAACACGAAATCACGAGCATATACAACAGATTCGCGAGGCATTGCTGAAAGAAGGCATCCGCATTGTTGAATAAGCCACCCGAACACCATCCGATGCCACATAACCCGCTCCGCACACGTCAATCGTAACTGCGGAGCGGGTTTGTTTTGTGGGTTCTCTGAATCTGCAACCCCAATAAGAAACCGTGCCCTGATAGTCACCGCCACACTGCATTGCCCACACCATTTCACTATACCTTTGCTCCATCGATGGCATTCACACCATTTTCAACCATTAATTAACCTTAACAAAACGGCAGTTTCTGACAAACCGTACAAACAATTCGCCTTCTTGTTACAAATTATCGTGTTATCCGGTGTTTTAACAAGAAAATAAAATGATTTTGTGTATATTTTTTGCATAGATTTAAATTTTTATCAGTATCTTTGCGGTGTTTTAGGACAATTATGGCTGTAAATAGTGGCTTATTTTTACTAATTAGTTTTTATGTTGCAGTTTATATGTTGTAGCAAAATCTGCACATTCAAGCATAACGAAGTGTTTTGCGATGCTTGATAAAAGCAAGCCGTTAAGTTACTGCCGAAAGCAAGAGCTGATGTGAATTAACACTAAATTAAAATATATTAATCTATGAAGAAAATCTACTCAGTAATTATGCTGTTTATGCTTAGTGTTTTGGGCATAGCAGCAAACGCAGAAACCATTATCGTTAACGTCGATAGTAAGGACAGGGTGTATTACACCTATAATGGCACCAACTACGAATTTGAGAATAATGGCGACAACACAATCACAGTTGCACAGTATTCGAGTATTTACATCAAGGCTAAAGACGGGATTTTCTTGAAATCGGTAATCAAGAAATCTACGGGTGCAGATGTGATGTCGTCGTATAGCAAAACTGATTGTTACATCTATAACGGTACTGACGATGGAGAGACCTACACCGTTACATCGTATAATGCCGACGATGTGCGCAATGCCAGCTGCACTGTGAATGTTGATGACGCATCGAAAGTGTCAGTTCAACGCTACAACAACACTGTGGTGAATTTGGAGAATGGAGACAACACCGTTAAATTCAGCACAACCGACGAAGTTCCATTTTCTATCCGTCCGGTAATGAGCAAACCATTATATAAGGTATGGCTGAATGATGTTGAACAGGCTCCAAACGGCACAGGTTGGAATATTACACCAGCAAATGGCGACGTGATTAAGATTCAAGCTAACTATCCTGACAAAAAGGAATCGGTTAAGTTCAACTACGAGAATGAAGAATCGCAAGAAATAATCACTAAAGTGACTGTTGACGGTGTTGAAGTAACCAACTATAATGACGAGAACTTTGAAGTGCAATGCGGCTCTTTGATTGAAGTGTTCTTCAATACCACTGACTATAAAGTTGATAATTTCACCGTTAACGGCTCATCGCAATCGGTTTACACTTCGTATAGTACCTACGTTACCGGCACTACCACATTCTATGTTAATGCTCACAAGTATGCAGTGTACAAGGTGAAACTTACTATCACCGACCCTTCGCATATCACTGTTTATAAGGGCGAGATGTATAATAACATCACTTACACCGGCCTTGTTGCCGGAGAGAACAACCTTGAGGTTCCGGAAAGCAATAGCACTATTCAGATAGTTGCCAACTCAGGCTGCTACATTACATCGGTTACTGACAACAACGACAACACTTATAGCACTAACTATAATAATGCCTACGTTGTTACATGCTCTGATGGCTTGGAGGTGACTGTGGAAAGTGGTGCAATCGTACGCGACAAGACTGTTGTGTTGTATGTTGACGATGTTACAGCTGCAGGTCACCGATATTTGTCGCGTAGCGACCGCAGCAGTATTAACTTAGAGAGCGGATACAACGTGATTCCGTTCTACGATGGCGACAACGATTTCCAAATCGGCGCTTACAATTCACAAATCTGCAAGCTTTACAAGGACAATGAACTGGTAGCTCCTGCCTATGAGGGCGGCACTTACTATAACTTGACTATGGCTGACGGTGATGTATATAAGTTGTTCTTGAAGGCTGAACCAACCACCTATAATGTAACATTCGATGTGGCAAACGATGCAGCTTCAGAGGTGACTGTTACTGCCGACCGTATCACCACAATCAGCAATTTCACTGAAACTTTGGAAGCATTTGGTGGCACTGAAATTAAGATTGCTGCAAACGATGCTGACAATCAAATCACTATTAAGGTTAACGATGAACCGTTGACAATTGGTGAAGACGGCGCTTACACATTCAACGTGGCAGCCAACAGCAATGTGTCGGTGGTGCTTGGCAACGACGGCATCAGCTCGATTGAGGCCGACGCAGCAAACGGCAACGTATACAACACTCAAGGTGTGATGGTTCTGAAGGCAGCCGACGCCAACAAGGTGAACAGCCTGCCTGCCGGCATCTACATCATGGGCGGCAAGAAGATTGTTGTTAAATGATTTTGCCCTCCGATGGGCAGAGTTAAAAAACCTGCTCAGTATAATACGACGAATTTTTGAAACATAACAGAATGTCACAAATATTCTAACTCAACAATGCCGGCAGCGGCACACACTCCTAGGCGAATCAAAACCCAATGTGTGACTGCTGCAGGCATTGTTTTGTTATTTTTTGCAGACTATCAGGGCTGCAAACCTAATCATAACACACCACTTAAAAACAAGTTGACTAAATGAAGAAATTTTTACTTCTTTTGGCTTTGGCATTTGCAGTGCTTCCTGCCGGAGCACAGTCGAAACTCGACCTGCTGAGCAAGGCACAACTGCGTGCAAAGCGTTTGGAGCTGGCAAAGATATCCGACAGCCAATTCACCCAGAAGATGAAGGCGCTGAAGCGCAGCTTTGGCGTGCCAAGCAACAATGTATTGGCAATCATCCGCCTCAACGACGGCAACACCGAACAAGACCTGCAAGACCAAGGCGTGAAAGTGCTGCGCTGCAGCCACGGCTTCGCCTTTGTGTCAGTGCCCATCGACCAAGTGGAAACGGTGTCGCAACTGAAGTGCGTGCGCTTCATGCAACTGTCGCGCACCATGAAGCCGATGCTCAAAAATGCCCGCGCACTCACCGGCGTCGACAAGATTCATCAAGGTCTCAACCTCTCGCAAGCCTACACCGGCAAGGGTGTGATTACGGGCGTTGTTGACGGCGGCATCGACCCCAACCACATCAATTTCAAGGACGCCGACGGCAACAGCCGCGTTGGTCACTTTGCTTATCTTACAATAAACCCCAACGCCACCGAAGTGAATGAAGCAGTGATTACGAAATACTACGACGCTACCACCATCAACAAGTTCACCACCGACGACAACTCGTCGTACCACGGCACCCACACCATGGGCATCATGGCAGGCGGATATCGTGGCGACCTGAATGTGGCTGAAGCCGACGTTTCAACCGGGTTGGCAAGCATTTCCTCAATGGCTAACCCCTACTACGGTGTGGCTTACGACAGCGAAATAGCGGCTGCCTGCGGCGAACTCTACGACATTGTGATTGCCACCGGCGTTGAAGACATCCTCATGTATGCCGACGAACAACAGAAGCCCTGCGTCATCAATCTGTCGCTGGGCAGCAACAACGGCACTCATGACGGCACCGGCGTAATCAACCAGGTTTTCGACGAGTTAGCCAAGGCATACAATGCCATCATCTGCGTGTCGGCAGGCAACGAGGGCGACATGAACATTGCCTGCAACAAAACATTCACCGAATCAGACAACGTGCTTAAGACATTCATCAATGGCTACGAAACCGAAATCAACTCAACTACCCGCTACGCCCGCGCCGGTGCAACCGAAATTTTCAGCAACGACGACACGCCTTTCGAAATCACCTGCGTGGTATACAACACAACGAGAAAGAAAAACGCAGTATCATTTGGACTCACCATCGACAAATCCACTAAAGACGTTGGCAAATATTGGGTGTCATCCGACGAATACAAACAAACGTCGACCGACATGGTTAACGAAACACTTGGCAGATACTTCGAAGGATACATCGGCTTGGGCTGGACCATTGACACAATGAGCAACCGATTCGAAGTTGTGGTTGACTACTCGCTCATCAACACCGACGCAAACGATGGTCGATATATTGTTGGATTCATAGTAACGGGCAAAGCCGGTCAGCGCGTCGACGCCTATAGCGACGGTAAATTCTCATTCTTCAGCAACAACGGCATCGACGGTTGGGACGATGGTATGAACAACGGCTCAATCAGCGACCTCGCCACCGGCAAAAGCCTGCTTGTGGTGGGCTCTTACAACACTGCAAGCGAATGGGGCGCCCTCGACGGATATATGTACAAATCCACCTACGACATCGATGTGAACGGGGTGACCAACTTCTCGTCGTATGGCACGCTCATCGACGGCCGCAACCTGCCGCACGTGCTTGCTCCGGGCGCCATAATCATCTCGTCGATGAACCACTACTACGAGACTGCCGGATATACCGACGTGGCTTCCACCTCGGCTGTGGTGCCTAACACCACGCGCAACGACTCGTTCGGATGGGCTATGGGCACATCAATGGCATCGCCTCACGTTGCCGGCGCTATTGCGCTGTGGCTCGAAGCCGACCCCGACCTGACAATCGACGATGTGAAAGACATCATTGCCCAAACAGCGTATAAAGACCAATACACCGACCTCGAACCCGACCAAGTGAAGGTGGGTGCCGGCAAATTTGATGCCTACGAAGGCCTCAAAGAAGTGATACGCCGCAAATTGGACGGCATAGGCAGCATCAATGCCGACGACAACCGCCTGGTGATTGCTCCTGTTGGCGAACGTGAGTTCAAGGTGTTCCTTGCCGGTGCCGAGAACATCACCACCAAGGTGTACACCACTATGGGCGCTTGCGTGCTGAACCAAAGCACCGTAGGCAACGAGGACACCATCAACCTCAGCTCGCTCACCCCGGGCTACTACATCGTGAACGTGGGCGGCCGCCACTCAAAGTGCATCATGGTTAAGTAACAACCGCTACGGAGTTGCACACCCGGCAGCGATGACTATTTGATACAGAAAAAATTCAAACAAAAAACATCAATAATATGACAACATCACTCAAAACCTGGTTTCGCGCCCTGACAGCCGTGCTGGCAATAGGCTTTGCTTCGGCTGCTATGGCTCAGGAAACCGACAAACCGGCAATCACCATCAAGACGTCGAGCTACGACACCAACGGCGAAAGCAATATGGTGACCATCCTCATCGGCGGTATGGAAGCCGGCAGCTACATCGACATCGATTGCGGCTTTGGCACGGAAGAACACGAACTTGCTGTTGCCGAACTCGACAATGAGGGCACGTGGAGCGGCACTTACCTGTCGTGCAACGTGTCGAAAGAAGGCATTATTCGCATCTATGCCGACGACCCTTCGATTATCGACGTGCTCAATGCCAGCGGCTGCTACATCCGCTCCATCGAGATGTCCGACTGCACCAACATGCGCATCCTAGACCTCAGCCACAACGAGCTGGAAAGCCTCGACCTCACCAACTTCACCCAGCTGAGCGCCCTCTACCTCAACGACAACCCGTTCAACAAGAGTCCGCTGGTGATTGGCAGTAAGGAGAACCTGCTCATCCTCGACATCGGTCAGGTGGACAATATGACCGGCGATTTCGCCCTGAGCGATTATCCCATTCTGGTGACTTTCGACGCCTGGGCCAACAAAGCGCTCAACTCGCTCGACCCAACACAGAACCCCTATCTGCAGAAGATTTCAATCGACGGCACCAACGTGGCAAGCCTCAACTTGAGCAACAACGAGCGACTCACCATCCTCAACATCAGCGACACCCGTATCACCGAAATCGACCTCAGCCACACGCCTTACCTCAACCAGCTGTACTGCGACCACCTGTCGGGCTCAGTGAACAAAGGCGTGAAACTGAAATCGCTCGACTTGAGCAAAACGCCCAACCTGATTTATCTGTTTGCCAGCGGCAACGATTTCACCTCGATTGACGTGAGCAACAACGTGTATCTGCAGGACCTCTACCTCAACGACAACAAACTCACCTCGATTAACCTCGAAAAAAACGTCAACCTCAACAACCTGATTCTTCGCAACAACTACTTCAACTTTGCAACCCTGCCGTTGCCAAGCGAAAGCTGGGGCCAATACGACTATCTGCAACGCAACATGCCCATCGAACGATGCCAGAAAGTGGGCTCCGTAATCGACTTCAGCAACAAGGTGCTGCGTGAGGGCTACACTACCACTATGGCTGTGTATCAAACCAGCGAAAACAACCCAAATGCACGCGTCCAGCTCGACGAATCATATTACACTTTTGAGGACGGCAAACTCACTCTGCTGAAGGCTACCACCGACAGCGTGTATGTGGCATTTGCCTGCGATGCATTCCCTCTTAGCACTCTCGAATCGATGCCGCTGCGCACCGACAAGTTTATAGTCAAGAGCGCCGAGGACTATGGCAAGGACGACATTGCGCTGTCGTTCTCGGCTCCAATCAGTTCCAACGGCGTGGACATCACCATGTGCGTCGGCATCCTTGGTGCCACCCCTGCCAACCCCAAGAAATTCTACGTTGACTTTGGCGACGGCGAAAAACAGGAATTCACCGCCACCACAAGCAGCGAATTGCCGGCAGGTCCGAACGTGGCAAACGTGAATTCGCGCACAGGCAAAGTCACCGTATATGTGCCCGAAGGCGAAATGGTGGGCGCATTCGGCATCAGCGGCATCACATTGAACAGCATCAACCTGAGCAACCTGCGCGCTGCCAAGACGCTGAAGATTGAAAATGCTGACCTCTACAGCATCGACCTCGGCTGGTGCCGCAGCCTCAGCTCGCTCACCCTGCACGGCAACCACTTCAGTTCGCTCAACATTCGCGGTGTGAACGACGGCTACCAGAAGACCCTGCTCACCGACATCGACCTCAGCGGCAACGAAATAGCTTCGGTGACACTGAACGATGGCTACACCATTCACCACCTCGACCTGAGCAACAACAAGCTCACCGAACTCAACCTCAAGGACACCGACATGCTGGAATGGCTGAGCGTGAAGGGCAACGACCTCACCAGCATCAACGTGAGCTACTGCACACTGATGACCGACCTCGACATCTCGAACAACAACATATCGTCGATTGCGCTTCCTGCCGAAAACTCGTTTAAGCGCATTCACGTTGAAGGCAACGCACTCACTTTTGCCACTCTGCCCACATTCGACGGCGCCGAGACCTACACATTCTCTCCGCAGGACGACGTGGCAATTCCCACCATCGGTCCGGGCTGCGACCTTGCCGAACACAACTTCGAGAACGCTACCGTGTATGTGCTGAAACTTGAAGACGGCACCAAATTGACAGCCGGAACCCACTACACCGTAACCGACGGAAAGATTCGCTACCTCGAACCAATCATCGGCAAAAAGGTGTTTGTTGAAATGACCAATCCCAACTTCGAAGGCCTGACCCTGAAGACCACGGTGATGGAAGCTGCTGCAATGCCTACACACGTGTTTGGCACTTTCACCACCACAAACAACGCTACCGGCACACTCATTATGGTGGCAAAGGAAGAGAGCACACTGGTTTGCATCGACTGGAAGGGCGACGGTGTAGAACTTGAGCAATATGTGGTTGGCACCTCGCCTACACGATTCGACGTCACCTCGCACGCCGGATGCACTGCCCGCGTTTATTCTTACAGCGAAAATAGCGGCATCACCGTGTTCAGCATCTCAAACGTGATGATGAGCAGCGCCGACTTCTCGAAAATGACCGAACTCACAGCCCTCACCGTCAAGGGTGCCGGCCTGAGCAGCATCACGCTGCCCAATGCTGCCATCGAAGAGCTCAACCTCGACAGCAACGCGTTCTCGAGCCTCGACCTCTCGGCTTATGCCTCTACGCTGAAGTATCTGTTCCTCAACAGCAACAGCTTCACCGAATTCGACGCTTCGGCTTATCCCAACCTGTTCTTGCTGGGCATGAACAACAACCAACTCACATCGATTAAGCTCAACAACCAATGGATGTGGCAATTGGCATTGAGCACCAACCAGCTCACCACCATCGACCTCAGCGGCGTGCCTGCGATGGAGCAGATTTCACTTGACCACAACTTGCTCGAGACTCTCGACGTGAGCATGCTCAACAGCCTGCGCGTGCTGCTCATCGACAACAACAAGTTCCGATTCAGCACACTGCCCGCAAACAATGGCTATAACCTCTATAGTTACAGCAAACAAGCCGACATTCCGGTTGAACTTGTCAATGGTGAGGTTGACCTCTCGGATGAAGCTGTAATTAATGGCACGGAAACCGTTTACCGCTGGTTTATTAACAAGCCCTACTTCGACGAAAACAACGAACTCACAGGTGAGGAACTCTTCGTTGACGAAGAGTATAACACCACGAATGGCGTGACTTATTTCCACACTATGCTTGACAACATTGTGGGCGCACTCACCAACGAAGCATTCCCGCAACTGACACTCTACACCGAGCCGTTCGACATCACCACAACAGGCATCGAAGCAATCAGCACCGACGCCGCGGCTGTGAAAGTGGAGAACGGATGCATCGTTGCCACCAACTGCGCAGACAACATCATGCGCGTGTATGGCACCAACGGAGCACTCATCTGCAGCGTGGCTCCAACCGATGGCGTAGCTGCCACCGGCAGACTGCAGCCTGGCATCTATGTTGTGACAATCTCCAACAGAAACGCTAAGGTGGTTGTGAAATAACCGGCAGGGGCTCCGATGCCCTAACATCATCTGCCTTGGGGCTGTGTTGAAATCGATGATTTCGACACAGCCCTTTCAGTTTGCCAACAAGGCGCAGGGCATACTGCCGGGCAGTGGAGTCGTAGGGAGCCCCGATGCCGGTGTGTGGCGAGAGGTTTGTCGCAGTATTGTAACCAATTAGACACTGTAGTGTAGATGCTTGTGGTGGCAATATAAGCCTTGCACATGAAGCTGCAAAATGTGTCGGTCGCATATTAAATGTTCCAAAAAACACGTATTGACATGATGTATTTTTTACGAAATTCGGTTTATCGGGTAATCATTTCCTACTATACATTATTTATTTTTATGGTATTTTGTTGATAAGGTGCTGAAAAAGTAGTAACTTTACACCTTATACATTATTTTTCACTTATTATTCACTAATCAATCAAATTTCATGAACAAATTTTACAAATGGATTACAGCAGTGTGCCTATTATTGGCATCGATGCTGACGGTCAACGCCCAGAACGTTGAGCCGACCAAGGGAATTGTGCGCGTGAAATTGCAGACTGAAGTAGCCACCAAGGTTGGCACGAAGCAGCTTAGGGCTGCCAACGGACGATTACGTACCGGTGTTAACCTGCTGGATGCAGCTACGAAGGAGATAAAGGCGATGTCGATACGACCGATGTTGCCACCGAATCCCAAGTTTGCAGCGCAGCGTGCAAAATACGGGCTTGACCGCTGGTATGTAGTCAACTTCGACGAGAGCGTATCGGTAGAACAAGCGCGTAAGATACTTGCCACGACGCCTGGCGTAGAGGTTTCTGAAGCGATAGTGCCGATGCAGCTCAAGGAGGGCAACGGTAAGGCACGAGTAGTAGCTAAATCAACGACGAAAGCGTCGAGTGCGAGCTACATGTTCAACGACCCACGCCTGCCCGAGCAGTGGCATTATCAGAATTTCGGAAATATAGGCACATCGGTAGCCGGCGCCGACATCAACCTGTTTGAGGCATGGAAGGACGAGACCGGCAAGAGCGACGTAGTGGTAGCAATCATCGACGGCGGTGTTGACTACCAGCACGAAGACCTTGCAGCCAACATGTGCGCCAACCTTGCGGAGCTTAACGGAACTCCCGGGGTAGACGACGACGGCAACGGATATGTGGACGATATCTACGGATACAACTTCTGCACCAACAGCTCAGATGTGTATCCCCACAACCACGGCACGCACGTAGCCGGTACCGTGGCTGCAGTCAACAACAACGGCATCGGTGTGGCCGGTGTAGCCGGAGGTGACGGCAGCGAGGGTTCGGGAGTCAAGATGATATCGTGCCAGGTGTTTGACTCGCGCTCAGGCACAGCGAGCGGCGATTTTGCAGCGGCATTAGTATATGCTGCAGAGCGAGGCGCTACCATAGCCCAGTGTTCATGGGGTTGGAGCGAACCCGACTACTGCGAGGATGCCGTGCTTGCCGCCATCGACTATTTCACTGAGACAGCGCGGTCCGACAACATGACCGGCGGCTTGTGTATTTTCGCAGCCGGCAACATGGGTTTGTTAGGCAATTACTATCCTGCATGCTACGACAAAGTGCTTGCCGTGACATCGATGACCTACGAGCTGATGCCGGCAGCATATTCCAACTTTGGCTCGTGGGCCGACATCGTGGCTCCCGGCGGATTGTTGGATTATGGAGAGTCGGGCGGCGTGCTATCCACATTGCCGAACAATGGCTACGGCTTCATGGAAGGTACGTCAATGGCAACTCCCCACGTATCGGGAATTGCCGCCCTGATATTGTCAAAGTATGGCAATCCCAACTTTGTTAGTTCGAGCTTGTTCACGCAACTTGTGACGTCGGTCAACGACTTCTACGGCTTCGGCAACAACGAGCAGTTCAGAGGGCTATACGGAGCCGGCTATATCGATGCCGCCAAGGCCCTTCAGATGGGCGAGGGCGAAGCCCCCGAGGCAGTGGCTGACTATAGCATAGCAGCTGCACAGGATTATATCTCGCTCACATGGACCATACCGGCATCTGCCGACAATAACGTAAACCACCACATCATCTACTACAGCGAGACACCGTTCACCGCTGCCGACGATTTGAGTGGACTGAGCACATCGGTAGCCGACACCAAGTTCTACTCGTCGGGCGACACCTATACCCACGAGATTACCGGATTGAAACCGCAGACCACATACTATGTAGGCATAAAGGCGGTAAGCCGCTGGGGCGATGCATCGCCATTGTCGGAGGTGAAATCGGTAAGCACCAATGCCGGGCCAAAGATGACTCTCAGCGTGAGCTCGCTCAGCATGAATTCTACAGCTGCCTCACCCACTGCCACAGCCACATTCAACATCGGCAATGAGGACGAAGGCATATTGAAGTGGGGCGTTTACAAGCGCACTGTTTCCATTACCACGTCATCGCTAAGCCGACCGATAGTAGGCAATGTGAAGCCTTACAGTGGCACAATAGCCGGGGATGTGGTGAAACAAGCAGCATCGTCGACCGTATCGCCCGAGTATCTTGCCGAGGATTATCCCAAGGATATCAAGTATTACTCACAGCTGTGGGCATACATAGGCGATGAAGACCGCACGTTGCCCAACTCGATGGCGCAATGGTTTAAGATAGATGCCGACACCTATCCCGACGGTTTCAACCTGACGCATGTCAACGTAGACGGCGACGGCCAGCGGTCGCTTGGCACCTGTCCCGTAGTGCAAATCTACAAGGGGGATGCCGCCATATCATCAGCCACCCGCATCGCAGAAGTGACACCTTCGTTCTTCGCCTACAACTATCCAATTGCGTTGCCCGAACAGATACATTTCGAGGCAGGCGAATCGTTCTGGATTGTACTTCATTTCCAAGGCGACCTGGAGGTGTACCCGCTTAGCATGGGACTTGCCACGGATGAAACCGTAGGGCAATACAGCTACATGAGCAACAACAACGGCAAAACCTGGACACAACTTGCCCAGGCGCTGAAAGGTAGCATATATGAGTCGCAAGCCACGAAGATGGCATGGACCATCACCGCGCGTTCCAACAATCCCGATTGGAGCGAGATGCTCGTATTGAATCCATCGTCGGGCAAAGTGCTCCAGGGAGAGACCCAGCCCGTAGAGGTAACAGCCGACGGCACCAAGATGGTCAACGGCACCTACAAGTTAAAGCTACATTTGACCACCAACGAGGGAGATGGCACCAAAGAGCATTTGCTGCCCATCACGTATAAGGTAGCTGGCAACGCTCCCGAGATTGTAACGCCGAAGATAGTGAACTTCGGGTCGTTGCTGGTGGGCGAAAGCAAGACGATAGAGGTAGAGGTGTTCAACCGCGGCTATGGCCGTTTTGCCGGGTCGTCATGGTCGGCTGCGCTATACAGCAACAACATCACATCGTCGTTGCCGCACTTCAGCGGACCCACAAGCATACAGAGCGGCTTCCCGGCACGCACCAAGGTGAAATTCAACCTCACCTACACCCCCACCGAGGCAGGTACCCACACCGGTACAATCACCTTCACCGACTACTCGGGCAATAAAGCCAGCATCGTGGTGCAAGGCGTAGCCACCGAGCCCGCCAAGCTGGTCATCGAGCCGTCGACAGTAGACTGCGGCACGCTGACCGTAGGAGAAGCCGAGGTGCAGAAGACGTTCAACATCTCCAACGGCGGCAAGTACCCGCTTGAATTCGTCTTCCCGAAATTCTCGCAGGAGTCTATCGAGGGACAGAGCGCCAAGCTCCACCAGTACGGCTACACCGTAACGTCGAACTTGCCCGGATACAGCACATTTGACTACGACGGCAATCCCGAGCTAATCGGTGCCACCAACATCTCGTCGCAGTTCACCGACAACAAAGTGGTGTCGACTGCCATCAACTTAGGATTTGCCTTCCCGTATTACGGCAAAAGCTACGAGAAAGCCTATATCACAAGCTTCGGCGGCATCATGTTTGCGCCCAACGAGCTTACATTCCGCACACCGTTGTCGCCCACATCGGAGAGCATCAAGGGCACAGGGTTGATATCGGCATACGGTCAGCAAGTGTGGATGGGACCGCAATCACGCGTTGAATATGCCAAGGTCGACGGCAAGTTTGTGGTGAAATTTGTCAACGTACTTGCTACCGTATATGGCGACGATACCACACCGATAAGTTTCCACATCACCTTGTCGAGCAACGGCGACATCGAGATACACTACGACGACTATACTGCCGACAATGTATTCCAGCAGGGTGTAGGACTGTTCTGCGGTATCAACGACCTGGATGTAGCCGACGAAGTGACCGTGACGAGTGCCGACCAGGGCGATTACTGGGGCTCCGAAGAGCCAACTGACGAGAACCAGCGATTCCACCACTTTGCTACCGGCACGGCAGTGAAGTTTGAGGCACCGAAGGCATCGTTCGTACGCAGCCTGAACATACCCTACGCTATCGTCAATCCGGGCGAAACGGTTGAAGTAGTAGCTACCGTTGGCGCCGATGCTACGCTAAATGCCGGCGCCACCTTCAACAACCTTGCCATCGTGACCAACGACCCGAATCCCGCACACACATTTGTGCGCTTCGACGCAGTTATCGACGGCGAAGAGCTGAAGGCATCGGCAGCACTCGAGGAAGATGCCATCGACTTGGGCAAAGTGTTCCGCACATCGGTACAGAAAGTGCCTGTCACAGTGAAGAATGCAGGACACCGCGCGCTTAGCGTAAGCGAAATCCGTGTCAGCAATGCCGACAAATTGATATTTGACAACAGCACATTCCAACCGATAAATATCGAGCCGGGCATGTCGAAAGACTTTATCATCACCGTATCCACAGCCACTGAAGGGGTTGTAGAAGGCCAAGTGACCGCCGTCACCGCCGAAGGCGACCTCACCTGCAGCATCAAGGCAGAAGTGATAGGATGTCCGGAGATAGCCATCGAGCCCGACAATATCACAGAGACCGTGGAGAGCGGCACGCCGTTATCGAAGGACGTGACGATAACCAACAACGGTAACGAAACCTTGCGCTACTCTATCGCCCCCGACCAGTTGGTGAACCTGACACTCCCCGAAAAAGATGGTGCAACGACAAGCTACGCCTACAGATTCTCGGGCGACGACAGCTCGGTTAAATTCCACTGGGAGGATATCGAAACCAACGGCTTAGGCGAGCAGAACACGTTGAGCTACTATATGCTCCACGACTATGTAGCAGTAGACCTGCCATTTGAATTCCCATTCTATGGCAAGAAATACAGCAAGATGTATATCTACAACACCGGCTTCGTATCGTTCACCGAGCGCCACGACGACAAATTGTGGCCCGAGCCGCCTGCCGAATTCCCGCAGGGTACAGTATACACCAACATCATAGCGCCATACTGGGGATTGCACTCAATGGACCAGACCAAGACCGCCGGAACGTTCCACTACGTCACCGAAGACCGTGCTGTCATCTCGTTCATGGAATATGGCAACTCGATGAATATTGGCGTATGCTACCAGCTTATACTTGAGAAAGACGGCTCGTTCCGCTTCCAATACAAGGGAGCATCTGACTCAGCCATCATCTTCGCACCGTTCGGGCTCGCCGGCATATCAAATGTCGACGCATCGGAAGGCATCTTGCTGCCCGAGCGTATGATTAAATTCAACAGCGCCGTAGAGTTCACGCCGGTAGTAGAATTGCCGCTTGCCACAGGCGAGAGCGACAACATTCAAATCGCCGTTGACACTAAACGCATGGCTGGCGAATACAATGCCGACCTGAAGGTGACCACCAACGTGCCCGGCAGTGAGAACCTCACATTCCCCGTGAACGTGACCATCACCGGCACGCCAGTACCGAATTGGCCCAAGGACATCGTAATAGAGCACGTGATAGGCTACCAGAGCACCGACTACAGCGACCCGTTGGTACAGATAGGCGCAATGTACAATGCACCTGTCACCATCACCAATGCCGGAACCGCACCATTCACCATCGAAAATGTGACGATGACCGCTCCGCAAGAGTACGACGAATGGTATGAAGAATATGTCGACGTGTTCCAGCTCTTTGCCAATATGGAGCAGGAAGACTGGTTCACCGGCGAGATAGTGAAGGGCTGGACTCAATACACCGGAGGACCGATTACAGTGGGTGAAGAACCTGCCGAATTTGCCGTGCCGATGTTGCCGTGCTCATTCGCAAACACCCCTGGCGAATACAACATCACGCTCACTTTCACATACACCCTGAATGGCGACGCCGCCCTCACCAAGGATGTGCATATCAAGTATATCGTGACTGAGGCGCCCAGCCTTGAGCTTGATAAAGACCAAATCTACGTAAAAGCCACCAACGACACCGACAAGTTCACCGAAAGCGTCAACCTGTCGAACGTTAATGGCAACTACAAGCTCACCTACTCGCTGAGCCTTGACCCGACCGGCGTAGGAGAGCAGACAGAGGACAATGGCGGTATCGCCCCAATGAGCGCCATCAGAGCCAACAGCGCCAAGTTGAAAGCCGACTCTGCGGCATGCGAGCTGAGCAAGTCGGCACTCGTGTTGCCATCGTCGAGCAACAATTTGTTTGATGTGCCAAACGATTTCGAATACCGCAACGCATTGTACTACCCCGCAAGCCCGTACGAGACGGTGTCCTACCACTACGGGTCGGGCAATAATTACGACAAATACAAATCAGCCGTAATGTTCACCGCACCCGAGGAGGGCTTCAACGTATCGCACATCTACTTCGCAGTCGACCCCAATATGGTAAGCGACTACCGCATCGACGTTGACGTGGTGAGCGGCCACACCCCAGGCGAAGGCGAAGTGCTCGGACATGGCAGTCTCATACTCGAGACTACGGGAGAGGGTGGCAGATTTGTCATAGGTGCGCTCGACCGACCGGTATTCCTCAACCCGGGTGAAGAATTCCATGTTCAAATCACCTACGCCGCAGGTTCGCCCTACCCGGCTTACATATGCCCGAAAGAAGAGGCAGTAGTGCCCGGCCGCTATATGGGATGGGTAGAAAACTACGGATGGTTTGACGTGGCAGAGCTCTTCAAAGACAACTATGGCTCACTCGGCTATATAATGACATGTCTTGAAACCACACAAGGCGAGCCGTGGGTGAAACTGCTCACTCCGGCAACCGACGCAGAGGTAGAGGCAGGCGAATCTACCACCATCAAGGTGGAAATCAACGCTGCAACAGCACGCTTGGAGAAGAACAACAAGGCAATGCTCGTAATCAAGAGCAATGACCCCAACAGTCCGTTGGTTAACTTCCCCATCATCCTCGACAAGAATGGCAAGCCGGTAATCGGTGCTCCCGAAGGCATAGTATATGCCAAGGAAGGCGAAGATACCAAAGTGGCAATTACCATCACCGAACCCGACAACGACGACCTTACCATCACATTCAACGACCCGCGCGGCAATGCCGTAGTATCTTCAATAGAAGCAGGCAGCGCGACAGTAACCGGTGAAAACGGCGAATACACCGTGAGCGGTATCGACGGCGATGTTACGGTAAACGTGGCCATCTCCCCCGACTATGGCAGCGCATCGGAAGGCAATGTATTCTACATTGGCGCAGCCGATAGCCACGGACACTCCAACGAGGCACTCGTGAGATACAATATCGAGCATGTGAACCGCGGACCGGTAGCACTCGAGGCAGAACCCGCCACAGTGCCCCTTGAAGCTACATCGGGCGTGTTCAACTTCGCCGACTTCTTCACTGACCCCGATGGCGACGAAATGACCTACTCCCTCAGCATTGAAGAAAACGACATTGTGGATGCATATCCTAATGCCACAGGCGTAGTCTTCTACGGCAAGAAGGTAGGCACGGTAACTGCAACCATCACAGCTACCGATTCAAAAGGCGCAAAAGGCAGCTTGGTATTGACCATCGAAGTTAAGGATATGTCAGGCATCGACGACATAGTCAACGACAACACCGCACTGCGCGTAACACCAAACCCGGTTGATGGTGACATCAACGTGTACACCGACTTTACAGCGAGCGAGGTCATCTTCACGCTCTACGACGCATCGGGACGCACGATATTCAACATCAGCACCGAGTGTACAGCAGGTCGAGCTACAGTATTGCCGGGTGGAGGACTCTCACAAGGAGTCTACATCCTTATGGCAACAACAGCCGATGGTGTAACACTTAACACACGCATCGTGAAAAAGTAATCGTTAACTCTCTAATATGAAAAGCGCCCGGGGAAGCCCGAGCGCTTTTCTTTTATATATATAACGTATGGTGCCGCATATCGGCAGTATACCTGATGATGTGTGATGATAACCGCGGCGCCGAGGGCGTATAAGTCGCGTCCTATACGGACGCCGGATGGTGAGGGGTGACGGATACCCGGGGTTGCGCTTCGCTTACCCCGGGCTAAATGCCTTGCCTCTCGGCTCGGCGTCACATGCTTCGCATGTTCTCCCCACCCATATCGGGCGTATGCAATACGCCCGGCACCCGTCGAATGGGGCGGATGGGCGTCCGAAGGACGCGACCCCGGAGGAAGGATGCCGACGGGATTTAGCCGTGGGTGAGCGATAGCGTAACCCACGGATACAATGC
>JBJECX010000032.1:0-50308 GCA_051871535.1 Muribaculaceae bacterium
CACTTTTCTACCGTTTAGAGCATATAGCACTGATAATCAACTAATAATAGATACTGGTCTTGCCGTAACCTTACAAGCATAACCCTCCCAAAGACTATCACCTCAATAGGACGATATGCGTTCTACAACTGCCAAAACCTGGCAAGCGTTACCATTCCGAAATCTGTAAAAACGATTGAATTTGGCGCATTTGATTGCAACGAGAATTTGAGTGTTTATATCGAGTGGGAGAACCCTGCCGATGAATCGTTAACTATTGACAATTCATCATTCTCTGAAGAAGTAATGCAAAATGGCGCTCTCTATGTGCCAACCAACACAAAGTCGCTCTACGGGCAGTCCGAGCCATGGAAGAACTTTGCTAACATCTACGAATACACGGTTGACGGCATTGACGAGATAGAGGCTGACAGTGGCGTGACCATCGGCGTTGAAGGCGGCAAGATAGTGGTTGCCTGTGCTGGCAACGCAAAGGTTGAAGTGTTCGACACAAATGGTGCTGCAGTGTATAGCGGCTCGGCTGACGCTCTGAGCGAACTGGCAGCCGGCATCTACATTGTCCGCGTAGGCTCGACAGTGAAGAAAGTCGCCGTGGCGCAATAATCACAGCATAACACTCTGCGCTGATGCCTCGGCGCAGAACCCATAAAAAGGGACACATCGAATGGCAGGTGTGTCCCTCTCTTGTTTTATACTAATCCGGTTGCCGGATTCAGTCGACTTTGAGGTGCAGAACGGCACCGGTGGAGGCTGTCACGGCAAAGGTGATAGTGCCGTTTTTTGCCACCTTCAGGTGCTTGACGTTCACCACTTCGGGGTGCTTTGCCGATGCCTGATAATAGAGCGTGGCATCAACCACACGATTGATGCCGAGCGAGGCGAGCGAGACACTCACGTTGCGCCGTTCGCCGGCATTCATTACAGCCACATACCACTCGTTGCCGCTGCGGCGAGCCACCACCGAATACTGCCCCATTTCGCCCTCCAGATGGCGCGTTTCGCTCCACACGGTGGGCACCGAGGTATAGAAGCCGGTGATGTTGTCCTCCTTGATTATGGGCTGCACCGTTCCGGCACCGCCCATATTGCGCGGCGAGGCTTCGGGGCGGTCGTACCAATAAATGAACTGCCACGGGCTGTAGAGGCTCACCAACTTGGCAAGCTGTGCAGCGCGACCGCTCATCTTGTCGGTAACGCGTTCCGAGAAATAGCAATTGGTGTTGTCGCCGGCGCCACAAATCATGCGGTTGTAGAGGGTGAAGATGGAGTGTTGCAGCGAGGGGCTTTCCTCATCGCCACGTATACCCTCCTGAGTGATGAGGTTAGGATAGGTGCGCGAGTAGCCGGTGGGGCGATACTCGTCGTGAATATCCACCATAAGGTGATATTTGGCAGCCTTGCGCACCGCATGATGCAACCACGCAGTGGAGTGCTGGTCACCCACATCTACGAAGCCATATTTCACGCCCTTCACACCCCAGCGTTCAAAGAGCGGCAGTATGTCGTCAAGCTGTTTGGAGAGCGCTTTTTGGTTGACATATAGGATAATTCCCACGCCCTTGCCATTGGCATAGTCAATCACGCGATGCAGGTCGAGAATGCCCTTTGAGCGCGCGGGGTCGACGGTGACGGTGGTGGCGTCGGAAGCGGGGTCGTTTTCAGGGCCATACCAGCCGGCATCGTATTCAACATATTCAATGCCGTGAGCAGCAGCGAAGTCGACGCATGCCAGCCCACCCTCGGTGGTGAGAGTCACTTCGCGAATTACACGCCCCGGTTTAATCCACTCGGTGTCGGCAATCCGGCATGGCTCGTTGAGGTTGAGCACCATATAGTTTTGCTGCACCAGTTGTGCGGGCGACGAACCCACTATTACATAGCGCCAGGGCGAGCAGTAGCCGGCATCGTGGAGGCTCACCTTGCTGCCGAGCACCGACTGCAAACCCTCGCCTTGGGTGGCATGCTTGAGCTTCAATCGGGCGAAATCAACAAGCGCCGCTTCGCCTATAGCCACAAAGCAATCCGAGCCGAGGCGCACCACCTGCGGGCGGTCTGCCTCACCCTTTATTTTGCCAACGGTGGTGGGTTGATAGACACCTTGAGCGCGGTCGGTGACCCACGTCGGGGCATCGGCAGGCAGCACAAAACAGCTACGCTCGTCGGTGAGCGTCTCGTGCCAGAAGTCGGTGCTGTCGAAGCCGTAGCGGAACGCCATACCCTCGTTGTAGAGGCGCACCTCCAGCTCGATGCGTTTGGCATTTCCCTTTGCCTGCACGCCGAGCACAAGCGCATTGTAGCAGTCGGTCACCACGTCCTGTTCGCCGTAGATAGTCTGCCACTGCGAGTTGTGGCTGCTGACATCGGTCTGCACCACCTCGTAGTCGCCATTAATCACGCCTGCGCGCTCAAAATCGAACTGCAGTGTATTCACCTGCATGAGCGCCGTTCCGCCCCGTGAGAGCGCAAGTTTCACACTCCTGCCCACCACGTCAGCCTCAACGTGCAGATTGCCATCGGGACTGGTGAGCATAGCGCCCGATGCAGCCCAGCACACGGCAGCAGCAAATAAAATCAATATGGTTCTGTAACGATTCATATATAAATATGTTTTGAAATAATTTTCTTCATCCTTGTTTAAGAACGTCCTGCTTGTCGGGCCCCCATGGTTCGGGCGTCGATTCGGGCAGGAACGGGTTGAAATAGCGAATACCGGCAGCGTCGAGCCAGCGAAGCCAACCGGGCAAATTAGCCATGAAAGCATCGTAGCGGCGCACGTCGGCAGGCGTCCAAGCCGCTTCAGCCACGGCAAACAGTCGAGGGAACACCATATAATCGAGCCTCGTGGCATCGGCAATGCGCTCGGTCCACACCGAGAACTGCATGCCCATGATTTGCTTCTCGTAGCCCTTGAACAGATGCGCGATGTCGGCAGGGAAGTCGTATACCTTGTCGATTGAGTTGATGCGTTCGCATCTGCCTATGCGGTGCGAATCGTGCTGCACAAAATCGCCGTACATTGGCAGACGCGGCGTGAGAATCACCTGATAACCACGCTCAAGCGCCTTGAGCAACTGATGGCGACGGTCGTGGCGCCACCACATCACCACGGCTTTCTTAGGGCTAACCTCGGCATCCACAATCTCGTCCCAACCAATCATTGTTTTGCCCTTCGAAGCTACGATGTCAGCCACACGGCGCACAAAATAGTGCTCCAGCCCGCGCTCGTCAACCAACTTGTTGTCGGCAATGAATTGCTGTATTTCGGGGTCGCGATACCAGTTCTGATTGCCATAATGCACCTCGTCGCCACCAATGTGGATGTAAGGCGCAGGGAAGAGCTGCACCAGTTCGTCGAGCACATTACTGATGAATTCGAATGTCGACTCGCGGGTGGGGTGGAAGGTGAACCCATCCCAGCGACCGTAGCCGCCGCCCGACAGCTCGGGATAGGCACGGCATGCCGCAGTGGCATGCCCCGGCATATCGAACTCCGGCACCACCATTATGCCACGTTCGGCAGCGTAAGCCACCACCTCGCGTATGTCCTGCTGAGTGTAGAATTGCGGCTTGGCATCGGCATCGTGCCAGTTGCCCGTGGCGCCCACCTTGGTGAGCAGCGGATAACGCTTGATTTCGATGCGCCAGCCCGGTTCGTCGGTGAGGTGCCAGTGAAACATGTTCAGCTTCAGGCGGAACATCACATCAAGGTACTGCTTCACCTTTTCCTTGCCAAAGAAGTGGCGGCTCTCGTCGAGCATCAACCCACGCCACGCGTAGGCAGGCGAATCGGTGACTGAGCACGCAGCAATCACGCCACCGTCGTGCTCGGCAAGCTGCAGCAACGAAGCCTCAGCGCGCAACAAACCGTCAACCGAGGCAGCGCAAGCCACAATGCTGTCGGGCGTAACCGTCAGCGAGTAGCCCTCGCGAGGCATTTCAAGCCCCTCTGCGAGCCTGAACACCACTCTGCCGTGCCACCCTTGGACAGGGGTTTCAACGCCTTCAGGCGGCGCGCAAATTGCTCTGCAACGGTCTTTGCCCCATCGCCGTCAGCCTCAATGCGCACCGAGCGCGACAAGGTGAAGATGCCCTGCCCGGCGCTGCAACCAAGCGGAGCCGGCACAATGCCCTGCGCACCCATCAGGCACGCATGAAGCATCATAGCCAATATCAATAATAATCGTATCATTTAATCATCATAAAAAATGTGCGTCACCACCCTACTTGGTTTTGCAAGGCTTGAGGTCGCCCGAGAAAGCATACACGTTGCCCGAAAAGTCGGCAACAAACACCGTATTGCCCGACACAGCCATCGAGGCAAACACCGGAGCACCCACAAAGTGGCGCCATTGCAAACTGCCGTTATTACGGTCGATGGCATAGACGAAGCCATCCGAAGCGCCCATCAGCACCGTGTTGCCCACCAGCAACGCGCTGGTTTCGACGGTGGCAGGCAGATTGCCGGTGTAAGGAGCCGAACTGATGATAGCATTACGCGTCTTGAAGTGCCATTTCTCCTCGTAAGTCTGGCGGTCGAGTGCCAGGATTCCGTTGTCCGACGTGCCGAAGATGATTTCCTTGTCGGTTACCAGCGGCACAGTCGACACATTGGCATCGTAGTTGAGCTTCTTGCGCACAATCACCTTTCCGGTGCGCGACTCCATCACAAACAGATAGCGCATCGACACCAGATACATCATCTCGCCCCACATGGCAGGCGACGACGAGCGTTGCCACAATTCGCCGTCAGTCGAAGCCCACAGATGCTTGCCTGTAGCAGCATCGTTGGCATGCAACGCGCCCCAGTGAGCGTGGCCAATGAGCACACCGTTATTGCCCAGCGACAGAGTGGCAGTGCAGCCCTCGCCGCGATTCCATCCGGTGTTTTGCCACAGTTGCTTGCCCGTAGCGGCATCGTAGGCGCAGAGTTGCTTGCCGGTGCCGGCATACAGCACTCCGTTGGCAGCAATGAGGCCGTCGTTGATAGGCGGTGTTACACCCACCTTCATATCTTTTTCCCACACGAGCGAACCGTTGAGTGCATCCACGGCATAGAGGCGACCGCTTACATCCTGAGCGAACACCTTGCCGCTCTCAATGGCAATGCTGTTGCGTATCGACGATTTCATCTTGCATCGCCAGATGATATTGCCGGTTACAGCATCGATTTTCACCACCGAAGCCTTGCCGGTTTCGTTATCGTCGGTAGTGGCAACATACACTGCGCCGTCGTGAACCAGCGGCGCGCTCATGTAGATGTTCTCACCCACGTTGCTCACCCATGCCAACTGCATGTCGGCAATGGTGTCGCGGCAGCAGCCGGTGTGAGCAGCATTGCCCAAGAGGTTGGTCCAAGGCTTGTCGACAACCACCTGTCTGCCGGGTTGCGAATGGTAGCAGAATGCCTGTTGGCACTTCGACACCTCGCCGTTAGAATAGGTAGCCTCAACCACCAGCGTAACATACTGCCCGCTTGGCACACCGGCGAGGCGCATGTCGGCGGTCCAGTTGAAATCGGTGTTTTGCTTCATTGGTGCACCGGCAACAATCTTCTTGCCGGCATAGGTGCATGAGTAGGTCATCTTTTTCACCTTTGCCTCAGCCGAATAGACATTCACCGACAGCGGCACCAACCCTCGGGCATCGGCATACGCCTGCTGATTGTGAATCGAAGCAATGGCCATGCTCTTGTTCACATAGGTGTAGCGCATCTCAGAGGTGAAATCGCCGCGGCTGTCGATGTTCATTACACGCCAGCCCGACGAGGCATGGTCGATGCCGCCGTAGATGGGCGTAGCCGTGCAGATGCTGCATACGCCGGTCTTGGCATGGTGATAGATGTGATTGACGTGCCAGTGTCCGTAGAGCCATGCCTTGAGGTTGTGCTCGGGCAGGTCAATGTATTTGCCGTCGTCGAGCGGCAGGCGGAACGACTCCAGGTCGTCGGCAATGCTGTGGTTGAACACATATATAGCCTTCGACTTTGGCACATATTTCAAGTCGTTTTCAAGCCAGCGATACACGTCCTTTCGGCGATAGCTTGGCGCATAGTCGCCGCCATACATCGGAGTGACAATGTAGTGCACATTTCCCACCTCAAACGAATAGAACACGGGGCCATAGTAGTTTTCAAACATCTCCTCTCCATATTTGCCACTGACAAGGTCGTGATTGCCAATGCAATAGAACACCTGTGTTTCGGGCATGTTGGCAGAATTCATCACCTTGATGTGGCTCTTGAGGCCGTTGGGATAGCAAATGTCGCCGGTGTGAATAATAAACGCCAGATGCTCGTTGGCAGCATAGCCACGCATGCTGGCAGTCCACTCCTCCTGTCCGCTTGCGGTGCCAATCTCGGTGTCGGAGATGTGTGCAAAGCGGTGCGAGCCGTCAGCCTTGATGCCGCCGTCGTAAGGCAACAAGCCAAAGGAGTATTGCTTGTCGGTGCCGTCGATGCGCTGATAGTAGGCATTGTGCGTCTTATAGCCCGAAGGGGTGGTGATGAAAACAAATCGGGCCTTGTCGTGACCCGGAAGCGAGAACGAACCGGCGGCATCGGTGAGCACCACGTTCAATCCGTCGCTCACTGCCACGCCCTTCATGGGGCGTTCGCCGCGGTCGCACACGCCGTTGCGGTTGGCATCAACATACACCTTGCCGGTGTACTGTGCCGAAAGCGCGAGCGGAAGTGCCGTAAGCATCATTCCAAAAAGAAATTTCTTCATAATTATTACAGGAAAAAAGTTTTTAGTTTGTTGTTATGAGGTTTGCTGCAAAGATAACCCAAATGCTTGAGAAAAGCATCCAAGCGAGGGCATTAAAAATTGCAAAAAAAGAGCCTCGTTCATGCCCCATCTGTCACAGACAGGGCAGTAAGCGAGACTCGTCTATTTTGATTCTAATTAGCGGAATCGAAAGGATTATTCAGCCCACCACTTGTTTTGAACAAGGTTAGGGTTGAGGTTGATGTCCTTAACCGAGATTGGGTTATAGTAATACTTCGGTTCAACCCACTCGAAGTTGGCATTGACATGCGACACACGTTGGATGTGACCATGGTCGCCTTCCGAGAGGCAGATAGGCGATTTTTCATTGACAATGAGAGTGGTGACATTGTTGCGAGCCGCTTCGCTCAACTGAGCCTTGGCAGCTTCCGACTCTTCCTTGGTTGGGAACATACCGCAGTCCTCAAGGCCGTCGCCGTTGGTATCGAAGTAACCCCAACCGGCAATGTAAGCACCTTCGGCAGGTTGTTCGAGAATCTTGCCCAAGCCCCAACGCATAAGGTCGTTGTAGCGCACGCCTTCGCAAGCGAGCTCAACGCGGCGTTCGCGGCGTATTTCAGCCACAGCACCCTTTTGCTTGCTGTTGATGTTGTAGTAGCGTGCAATCTGCACAGGGTCGGGGTTGCTGAGCCATTCAGCCAAGTTGGCGTCAGGCATGCCCACGCGGCGGCGAAGCTGGTTGATAGTGGCATCAACATCGTCCTGAGTGAGGATGCCAAGTTCAGCCTTAGCCTCGGCGTTGATGAGCAGCACGCGAGCGTAGCGGATGATAGGCAGGTCGTTGTAAGCTTCGCCCCAGCCCCACATTTCCTGAGGAGTATCGCGGCAGAATTTAACCTGCGAGTAGCCACCGAATTCCATCTTCTGTTGTTCAGGCTTGGTTGACCAATCCTTCATCCAGCCCATAGGCATGATGGTTTCAGCCATACGAGGGTCGCGGTTTTCACCAACCTCGGTGATGGTCATCTTGTCGTAACCTTCAACGCTGGTGAAAGGCACAGCCTTGCCATCGGGAGTGATATACAGGTAGTCCTCCATGAGGCTGCGGCTGATAGAGTGGTTGTAGTTGAACAAGCTGCCGATACCGTACTTGCGACCAAGAGCCTGGTCGTTGTCCTGCAGGAGGATAACCTCAGAGTTAGCGCTCAGGTCGAGGCTGCTGAACAACGCACGATAGGGAGGCATAGCGCCCGATGCCGAAGTGGAAATCTTGTAGTTATAGTTGTCCATAATGGCTTGCGAAGCCTTTACAGCCAGTTGCAGATACTTGTCGTAGTCGTTCAAGCCCAGTTCGGGGTGGTACTTGCGGAAAGTGCCTTCGTTGAGGGCTATGCGAGCTTGTTCGAAGAGGGCAACAACCTTGTAGATTTTGGTCTTGCTGTTGCCATCCTTCATGTGAGTAACGGCAAAGTCGAGGTCAGCCATGATGCTGTCAACCACGAGAGCACGAGGGTCTTGAGTCTTGTAGAGTTCTTCCTCGTCGGTGGTTTGCAGGTCTTTGCTATACCAAGGCACATCGTTGTAGGTTTGCACCTTACCATAATAAGTGCGGGCACGATAGAGGCGAGCCAAACCAAGGAAATGATTGATGTCGGCAGCAGCACCGGAGCATTGGCCCACGCGGCAAATCATAAAGTTGATGCTGCGAACGTCACCCCAGCCCCATTGACCTACTTCCTCGGGAGTGATGAGGCCCTGCATGCGATTGAACACGCCGCTCGACTCGCAATACATAGTGTTGTCCGATACGTTGTCGGTGGTAGAGGCACCCCAGCTGTACAAGCCATTGGTGTAAGCCTCCAGGTCGGCAACATTTTTAAAGAAGTTTTTCTCGGTCAAAGCATCCTCAGGATATCTTTCAAGAAAATCATCGTTACAGCTTGCCAGCGAAAGAGCGGCAACGCCGATATATAATAAATTTTTAATCTTCATTGTTGTAAAAACTGCTTTTGTGGTGATTAGAATGTGAGATTGAAACCAACTGAATAAGCTCTTTGCAATGGGTAACTGCCTCCGCCCAAGCCTTCAGGGTCAACCTTGTAGTACTTATACAAGCCCGACCAAACAGCCAGGTTGTCGCCCGAGAAGAACAGGCGCAGACGAGTGATGTGGAGCTTGTCGGTGACAGTCTTAGGCAAAGTGTAGCCCAGCGAGAGGTTCTTCAGACGCAGATAAGCAGCATTTTGCTTGTAGCGGGTTTGTGTTTCAGCAGCTTCGGTGTAGTAAGCCACATAAGACTTCATGCGAGGGAAGTAGCCGTTAGGATTCTCTTCGGTCCAGTGGTCGTAGTAGTTACCGTAGGTGATATTGGTCCAAGGTTGAGCATAAACACCCCAGAAATAGAGGTCGCCCGAACCGGGATAGTAGTCCTTCTTGCCCACACCTTGCAGGAAGATGCTGAAGTCGAAGCCATTCCAGTCGGCAGTGACGTTGATACCATAGGTGTAACGGTTGCGGGTGTTACCGATGATGGTGTAGTCGCCGTGGTCTTCGAGAGTCCAAGCACCACCGTTGATGATGCCGTCGCCGTCGACATCCTTAAACTTCAAGTCGCCGGCTGCCGTCGGTGGCATACCTGCATAAGAAGTTACAGGGCTTTGGTTAGCGTGGTTCTTGATATCCTCATCGCTGGTGAAGAAGCCTTCGGTGGTAAGACCCCACATTGTGCCCATTTCGTAGCCCACATAGTAGTTGCTGAGTGTACCCGATGGGTTGTCGAACTTGGTAATCCATGCACGGCTGTCGGCAATATTGAAGTTAACACCTACGTTGAGAGGCTTGCCCATAACCTTGAATTGGTCGCGGTAGCCAATGGTGAGTTCCCAACCCTTGGTCTTGAGGTCGGCAGCATTGGCAGTAGGAACGCTTGTACCCAGCACAACAGGCAGAGGCTTGCCGGCGGTGAGCATATCCTTAGTGCGGCGGATGTAGTAGTCACCCGACACTGAGATGCGGTTGCCCCAGAAGTTGATGTCGGCACCGATGTCCATAGTAGAAACCTTTTCCCAAGTGAGTGAGCCTGATACCAAGCCGGGAGCATAAACAGCAACCGGTTGCTTGCCTTCGATGATGGCGCCAATCTGACCTGTGCCCATAGTGGCGAGGTAAGGATAGTACGACGAGATGTCCTGGTTGCCAAGCTTACCATACGAGCCACGAATCTTGAGGAAGCTAACCACGTCGATGAGCGGATTGAAGAACTTTTCCTTCGATACTACCCAACCGAGCGAAGCCGATGGGCTGAACACGAAGCGGTCGTTCTTCGGGAACTTTGAAGTACCGTCGTAGCGGCCGTTGAATTCGAAGATATACTTATCGTCGAAGATGTAACCGATACGGCCGAAACCGCTTCGGGTGGCAGTGCTACCCATGCCTTCGCCAACATTCTTTTCGCCGGTAGCCAAACCGATTGAAGGCACCGATGTGGAGATGAGTTCGTTGCGCGAGAGGCTGGTGCCATAGTATTCATATTCCTCTTGGTTGAAACCAACCATCACGTTTACATCGTGCTTTCCGGCAAACTTCTTGTGGAAGGTGGCATAGAGGTCGAGGTAGACGTCCTTGTTGTCGTTGTTGTCGCTGTAAGCGCTTGTGACGGTGTTGCGATACTTGATAGGACGGTCAGGACCATCGGTGTAGGGAACAGGAGCATAGAACCACTTCTGACGATACTTGTTTGAAGTGTAAGCAAACGAGCCTTGCAAGAAGAGCACGTTCTTGATGATGTCGAAACGCGAGTTGAACTGAGTGCGCACGCGTGTTTCATACTTAGCCCAGTCGCCACCTTCGGCAAGCAAGCCGAGAGGATTAGAACCGGCACTTGTCCAAGTGCCATCGGGGTTCTTTGGCATATCAAGCGGGCTGAGGCGGTTGATTTCCCAGAAAGTGCTACCGCTGAGGTTGGTAGGAGCCTGATAATCGTAAGTGGTGAACGTGGTGTTGTTCGAGATTGTCCAGTTATCAGTGATGTGGAAATTCAACTTGCTGTTGATGTTGTAACGGTTATAAGTATCGGTGTTGTACTTAATCATACCGTTCTGGTAGTTGTAGCCAGCCGAGAAGTAGTAGTCAACCTTGTCGGTACGGCCCGAAATATCAACCGAGTGGTTGGTAGCGAACGAGAAATCTTTATAGCACTCGTCAACCCAGTCGGTGCGACCAAAGTATTGGTAAGTACCGCTAGGAGTGAGGAAGTAAGGGCTAATCGAGGGGTCTTCCGATACCTTCTTGGCATATTCGAGTTGCTCTTCGTTGTAGATAGTACCCCAAGGATAATACATAAGGTTACGAGTGGTGGCAACGATGTAAGGGTCGGAGATGATTTCCGGCATCTTGGTGTTGGTGGTGAAAGTGAAGTTGTTGTTGTAGTTAACAGTCAACTTTTCGCTCTTACCGGTCTTGGTGGTTACCAAAATCACACCATAAGCAGCCTTGGCACCATAGATGGCACACGAAGCGGCATCCTTGAGCACCGACATGCTTTCGATGTCGTTAGGGTTCATGCGGTTGAGCGCACCGGCATCCGATGCCACACCGTCGATGACGATGAGCGGGCTACCACCGTTGATTGAGTTGGTACCGCGGATGTTGAACGACGGAGTGCTGATTGCCTGACCGGAGCCTACGCTCACGTTAAGGTTGGCAACAGCACCTTGCAAGGCGTTACCTACGTTAAGCACAGGGCGGTTTTCCAATTGCTTCTTTTCGACAGTGGAAACAGCGCCCGAGAGGTTGACCTTCTTTTGCACGCCATAACCCACAACAACCAGTTCGTCGAGGTTTTCAGAGCTTTCCTTCAACGAGATAGTCATAGGCTTGCCCGGAGTTACGCGAACCTCGCTGTCGACGCAGCCGACATACGACACAGTCACAACAGATTTTGCACCACCCACGTTGAGCGAGAAGTTGCCGTCGAGGTCGGTGGCAGTGCCGTTGTTAGTACCTTTTTCCATTACTGTGGCGCCAACAACAGGTTCGCCTGTTGCTGCATCAACCACCTTGCCCGACACCTTCACTGCGCCTTTGCCGCTTGCGGCTGCTGCGCTTGCCGATGCCTTTGAAAAAACAACATACTTGTTGCTTACCTCATACTTTGTGCCGGTGGCTTTGGCAACCACGCCGAGGGCGGTGCCCATTTGGGTGCTTGCTGCCGGCAACGTAACTTTCTTGTTGACGTTGATCTCGGCATCGCCGTAAACCACAAGATAATCGGTTTGCTTCTCGATTGCCGAGAAGATTGCAGAAATTGCGACTTGCTTCGATGGCAACGTAATCTTGGCATTTTGCGCCTTGATTGTTGTAGCCGCGAAAACGGAAGTCACAAAAAACATCACAACAGCACTTAATCGAAGACTAAGCGCTCTGAAATTCTTTCTGGAGCCATAATTTGCCCCTGACGAAGGATTAAATTTCATAATGCTACATGATTTTTGATTAGTAGGTTTGATTTTAATTTTATGAAGTTATTCACAACATTTTCTGAAGGAATCAGTGTATACTTAAGTTTTTTGGTAGTAGGCTGATTACCATGCTCCGCGCGTTAGACGGACGTTTTTTTGCAAATCATTGTAGGAGTGTGGTTGTATTGTTTTTCACATTTCACAATCTACACATTTCACAACACCAACCACACAACCTAAACAACGATTCAAACTTAACTATGGTAAACAACTTAATTTTATGAGATTTTTCATGAGTTCTTTAGTATTCTTTTTTAGTTTCCGTTAATTACAATCTCTCTGCTTCCGTCCACGCGGCTGATGCTGAAAGGATGGATTTTCTGAATAATCCTAAGAACCTCCATCACACCATCGTCCTGGCGGAATTTACCTGTGAAATACAGGTTGAGCAATGCAGGGTCGTTTACGATGATTTTCACATCGTAGTAGAGTTCCAACTTGCGCAAGATGCTGTGCAGCGGTTGATGCTTGAACGCATACACCCCATCGCACCAAGTGAGCACATCGTCGCTCACCATGCTCTTGAGCAATACACCATCTTGTTCCACGGCTCGCTCGCCGCTGGTGAGAACTACGCCACTCTTGGGCTCGGATTGGTGATAAACCTTCACGCTGCCCTCGATGAGCGACACCACAAGGGGCTCGCCCACGTAGTTGAAGACCGAAAATTGTGTCCCTAAAGCCCTGACATTAACCTTGCCGGCACGCACCACAAACGGCTTGGTGGGGTCCTTGGCTACATCAAAGAATGCTTCGCCTTCGATGTTCACCACTCGCTTGTCGCCGAATGTCGACGCATAGGTGAGTTTCGAACCTGCATTCACCCACACCTTGGTGCCGTCGGGCAGTGTGATGTGGGCACGCTGTCCTGGAGGAACGGTGAGCGTCTGTGCCATCGGCTCGGCTTGCGGCTCAACTGAGGCGCTGTGCTGCAAGGCGTGGTTAAACCACAACGTCAACGCCACACCAATCACCAGCACTGCCGCATAGCGCATGGCCACTAACAACACATGGCGCTTTTGTTGCCATTGGCGGCGAGCAATGAACCTATGGTAACTCTCCTCGCCCGCCTGAGCATCGGCTTGCCCGGGTTGCAGATTAATCAATGTGTGCAGGTGACGATATTGCATCATCTCGTCCTTGAGTTCTTTGTTTTCCAAGATTTCGTTAAGCAACGATTTTTGCTCTTCGTTGCTCAATTGGCCTGCAAAATATTGAATAATCCGTCGGTCCATAAAATCAATCTACACTATTAAAACGGCGTATTAAGGAAATCCGCCAAAGAAAAAATGAAAAAATTTTAATTTTTGCGAAATTTGAGTTAATCGAGCAGGCAAAGAAACACCAGCAACGGCATGCAATCCTTGAGATTCACGCGCAGCTTGGAATAGGCAATTGCCATTTGACTTTCTACGGTGTTTACCGACAATCCCAGTTCCTTGGCAATTTCGCTCTGCTTCTTGCCCTCGATTTTGTTCATCACAAATATGGTGCGGCAACGGTCGGGTAGCGCATCGAGTGCTCGCTGCAAGCGCTCTTCGATGCTTGCCTCGTTGGGGAAATCCACGTCGAACGTCTCGAGGGCATCGAGGCTTAGGCGCCGCTCGATGTCGCGCTCGTCGACGATGTTTTCAACCAACGCCTGCTTGTCAACCAGTTGGCGCAGGTGGTCGAGGCAACGATTCTTGATGGCAGTGAGCAGATAAGCGGTGGGGTTGGTGTAAGCATCGAGCATATCGCGGCGCTCATAGAGCTTCACGAAAACATCCTGCACGATGTCCTCGGCTTCGCCTTCGCTCAAGACATATTCATAGGCGAATCGCTTGGCGCGAGAGTACCACATGACATAGAAATCCTCGAAATCCAACATATAGTTTATTCCGCTATTATCCTCTATTAATTGTTAAACACTACAATTATTCTATCAGCATTTATCGCGCAACGCGATGCTACCACAATGCCAATATCGCCCAAAGTTAGTAAAAATTGCTATTAATGCAATGATTTTGTCGATAAGAGTGTGCAAATTTCACTATATTGTAACAAATATCAGCATTTGCCACTCACCAACGAGTGGTGCAAGCGATTAGAACTTTTGCATATCCACCAGGCGCTTGTAGTAGCCGCCAAGGGCAATGAGTTGGTTGTGGGTGCCGCGCTCCACTATCCTTCCCTCGTGCATCACACATATAAGGTCGGCGTTTTTGATGGTCGACAGGCGGTGGGCGATAACCAGCGTGGTGCGTCCGCGCATCAGATTGTCGAGGGCTTCCTGCACCAGCCGTTCGCTCTCGGTGTCGAGTGCCGAAGTGGCTTCGTCGAGGATGAGGATTGCCGGATTCTTGAGGATGGCGCGGGCTATGCTGATGCGCTGGCGCTGACCGCCCGAGAGGCGGCAGCCGCGGTCGCCGATGTTGGTGTCGAATCCCTGTTCGGATGCTTCGATAAACTCCAGCGCATTTGCCACCTTGGCAGCGTGAATCACCTCGTCCATGGTGGCATTTTCAACGCCAAATGTGATGTTGTTGTAGAACGTGTCGTTGAAGAGAATGGCCTCCTGGTTTACGTTGCCCATGAGGGCGCGCAGGTCGGTGGTGAGCACATTGCGTATGTCGGTGCCGTCGATGCTTATCGAGCCTTGGTCTACGTCGTAGAATCGCGGCAGCAGGTCGGCAAGCGTCGATTTGCCCGAACCCGACTGCCCCACCAGCGCCACGGTGGCACCGGCAGGAATGGTGAGCGACACGCCGTCGATAACCCACTCGCTGCCGTAGCGGAAACGCACGTCGCTATAGGTGATGTCGCGGGTGATGGCAGGCAGCGGCTGCGGGTGGGCAGGCTCGGCAATAGGGTTTTCTGCTTTGAGAATTTTGTCGATACGCTCCATCGAAGCCAAGCCGCGCTGTATGCTGTAAGAAGCCTTCGAGAGTTCCTTGGCAGGATTAATCACGCTGTAAAAAATCACCATATAATAGATGAACGACGAGGCACTGATGGTGCTGTTGCCCATGAGGATGAGCGTGCCGCCAAACCACAGTACAATGGCTATGGTGGTAGTGCCAAGAAATTCGCTCATCGGGTGAGCCAGTTCGTGGCGGCGCATCATGCGGGTAGTGATGCGGGCATATTTGCCGTTTTCGGTCTGAAATCGTGCTTCCGCCTTGTGCTGGGCATTGAACGCCTTGATGATGCGCAGTCCGCCCAGAGTCTCCTCGATGTTAGAGAGAATCACACCCCACTGCGTCTGCCCCTCGAGCGACACACGCTTGAGGCGCTTGCCCACCTTGCCCATAATGTAGCCGGCAAGCGGCAGCAGCACCAGCACGAACACTGTGAGCTGCCAGCTCACAAGCACCATCATCGTCAGGCAAGTGATAATCATAATGGGGTTTTTGAACATCATGTCGAGCGACGCCATGATGCTGTTTTCCACCTCGGTGACGTCGCCGCTCATGCGCGCCATCACGTCGCCCTTGCGCTCGTTGGTGAAGAAGCCCATTGGCAGCTGCATGATTTTGTGGTAGATGGTGTTGCGAATGTCGCGCACCACCCCGGCACGAATGGGCACCATGAAGAAAGCACTCAGGTAGGCACTGCCGGTCTTGAGCGCCGTCATCACCACCAGCATCACCGCCAACGATGCGAGCGCCACACTCTCGCCCCACTGCCCTATCACAGTCTGCACATAATAGTAGAAATCGTTCACCAGCACCTCCTTGAGCGAACCGCTGCCAATAGGCATAAAGGCATAGGTTGTGGCGTTGATTTTGAACAGCATCTCCAGAATGGGTATGATGAGTGCAAACGAGAACAGCGTGAGAAACGCAGCCAGCAAGTTGAACGCGACGTTGAGCACCAGATAGCGCTTGTAGCGCGGCACAAAACGCAGCAGTATGTTTATAAATTCTTTCATCCTAATAGGGTGGGTTATCAATTTAATTAAAAAAAGTGAAAATTTTAATGTCAAAGCATTTTTTCGGTTACAAAGATAGGAAAGAATTAAACTTTAAACTGAAATTTGCATCTAAAAACCGTAAAAAAATAAGCCGAAAGAGGTATTTTTGATTTAGGTATAACCCACAAAACGACAAATGAAAAGATTTATCTATCATCTTCTATTCACAATTTTGGCACTGACAACAGCACTCAGCGCCACCGCCAAGATTACAGGCAAACTGATAGACGCCGACGATAAGTCGCCGCTGATTGAAGCAACCATCAAACTCGTAAAAGCAAATCGCGACAGCACATTTGTGAACGGAGCCACCTCGAATGTCGACGGCACATTCTCCATTCCGGTGAACACTGCCGGCAAATATGTGCTGAAAGTGACTTATCTGGGTTACAACAACGTGAGCCGCGCCATCACCGTGCCGCAAAGCGGAAACCTTGCCATTGGCGAAATAGCCATGAGCCCAAGCACCATCATGCTCAAGGAAGCCACCGTGGTGGGTGTTAAAACCGAAATAACTGTGAAAGAAGACACTGTGGAATATAATGCCGACAGCTATAAGACCCAAGTGAACTCCGTGGTAGAAGACCTGCTGAAGCGTCTGCCCGGCGTGGAAGTGGGCACCGACGGCTCTATCACTGCCAACGGCAAAACGGTGACTAAATTCCTTGTCGACGGCAAGGAGTTCTTCTCCGACGACCCCAACGTGGCAAGCAAGAACCTGCCTGCCAACATCATCGACAAGCTGCAGGTTATCGACCGCAAGAGCGACCTTGCCCGCCTCACCGGCGTTGACGACGGCGAGGACGAGACGGTGATTAACCTCACCGTGAAGAAGGGTATGAACCAAGGCTGGATGGGCAACTTCACCGCCGGCTACGGCTCCGACGACCGCTATGGCGCACGTGCCATGGTGAACTATTTCCGCGACGGCAACCAGTTCTCGCTCATCGGCGGTGCCAACAACACCAACAATATGGGCTTTACCGACGGCGGCGCTGCCCGATTCTCGCGCGGCGGCGGCAACAGCGGTGTGAACACCTCGCAAAACATCGGCTTCAACTTCAACGTGGGCAACGAAGAGGTGTTTCGCGTGGGCGGAAATGTGATGTATTCTCACTCGAGCCGCGACTATCAGACGCAACGCTCCACCACATCCACGTTCACCGACTACACCAAAATCACCGAATCGAAATCGATTTCGAATAACAATCGCCACAACCTGAACGCCTACTTCCGCATGCGCTGGCAAATCGACTCGTGCAACACCATCGACTTCCGCCCAAACATGCAGCTTAACTTCAACAAGAGCTGGGACAACTCGATTTCGCAAAGCAGCACCGGCGCCACCGCCGGCACTGCAAAACCCATCAACAACAGCGTTGAGCGCGACGTTGACGACGGCAGGAGCTATCAGTTTGGCGGCGAACTGGTGTATAACCACAACTTCAAGGAGCACAAGGGTCGCAGCTTCAGCGTGCAACTGCGCTATAACCTGTCGAACACCCGCGAAAACAACAACGTGCACACCCTCAACCAATATGAGGACGAATCGACCGACGACGAGGACATCAGCCAGCTGATACGTAACCACACCTGGAGCAACAATATCAACGGACGTATCACCTGGACCGAACCACTCGGCGACGTGAAGCGCGCCAACTTCCTGCAATTAGCCTATCGCGCCAACTATCGCTTCAACAACAGCGACAAGAACGTATACGACCGCTACGCATCGCTTGCCGATGTGCCTGCCCTCAACCAGCAATATTTCTTGAATTCGGTGCTCAACGATGCGCAAATCAACAGCATTCTCACCCGCTCGTTCGGTTTCTCAACTCTCGACAACGAAGAACTGCTGTTCGACATCCTCGACCGCGACTACAACGTGCGCGACCAACTCGACATCTTCAATGCCAACCAAAGTAGCCAATTCCGCAACGAATTCTTCACACAATACTTCCAGTTGGGCTTCAAGAAGGTCAACCAGCTCTATAACCTCGATGTGGGCGTGCAACTGATGGGAACCATGCAACAGAGCCGCGACCTGATTAACCCCGAACGCAACATCACCACCAACTGGCTGTGGAGCCCGGCACCTTATGCCCGCTTGCGCTTCAAGTTCACCAAGACGCGCAGCCTCTCTATCGACTATCGCGCCAACGCCAGCCAGCCTTCGGTGACACAACTGCAGCCGGTGCCCGACGTGAGCAACCCTATGAACATCAAGGTGGGTAATCCCAACCTGAAAGCTACATTCGGCCACCGATTTAACTTCCGCTTCAACGACTTCAACAGCCAGACACAACGCAGCTGGATGATTAACGCCGGATTCAACTACACTAAGAACAATGTGTCGTCGGTGTCGATATCCGACCAAAACACCGGTAAGAGCGCATCCACCTATACCAACCTCGACGGCAGCTGGAGCGCCAACCTCATGAATATGCTCAGCCTGCCGCTGCCCGGCAAGAAGTTCTACTTCCGCAGCTTCATGCGCTTCGCCTACAGCCGCAGCGAAAGCTACAACCTGGGACGTAGCGACGTGGTCACCGGCGACCTCTCGTCAGCCGAAAGCATCTTGCAATACGTCAGCGACGATATGCTCAACAAGGCCGGTTCGCTAAGCCTGAACTTGTCGCCCGGCATCAGCTTCCGCACCGGTGTGGTGGAACTTGAGGTGCGCCCAACCTACGGCTTCCAGTCGTCGCGCAACAGCCTCACCACTGCCAACAACCGCAACATTCACTCCTATGGCGGTCGCTTCGACGGAACACTGTATATCGGCAACTTCGTGTTCAACACCGATTTGCGCTACACAGCCACCAGCGGCTACTCTGCCGGCTACAACACCAAGCAATGGATTTGGAACGCATCGCTCGAATATCAGTTCCTGAAAGGCAAAAACGCCACCATCGGCGTCAAAGGCTACGATATGCTGGGTCAACGCAAAAGCATCACCTTCAGCAGCAGCGGTCAGAACGAAGTGCAAAGCTGGAGCAACTCCATCGGCCGCTACTTCCTCGCCACCGTATCGTATCGCTTCCAGACCTTTGGCAAGCGCGAAGACGGCAATGGCATAAACTACGACGGCTTCGGTCCCGGCCCCGGCGGCCCCGGCGGTCCCGGCGGCATGCGTCAAGGCGGCCCCGGCGGCATGGGCAGCGGACGCCGCTTCTGACCCCCTCGGACTACAATCATATTTTTTCACAATATACACATTTGTCACATGGGGCAGTGCCAACACCGGTACTGCCCCACTTTTTTTCATCAGCCCCAATGCACCGCCATGCCCGCTGAGGGCTCATACACCCCTTTATGCACCGTAAATTTTCATCTTTATTGATTATTTTGTAATTTTACGGGCAAATTGAATTATTATCTAAAAAACATGGATACATTATTCTCCCGACAAACCCGACGCACGGCACTCACCACCGTGCTTGCAATATTGTTGTTTGCAGCCATCTCGTGGATTTATTTCTATCCCGACGACGTGATGGGCAATGTGCTTCGCCAGCACGACGTGACACAAGGCGTGGCAAACGGACAGGAGGTGACACAGTACGGCGCCGCTACCGGCGAAGTGTCGCGCTGGACCAATTCGCTGTTCTCGGGCATGCCCACATTCCAAATCACGCCACAATACGAGAGCAGCTCGTTGCTGTCGTGGGTTAACAAAGTTATGGGACTCGGGTTTCCGTCGCCGGTGAACCTGGTCTTCATCATGATGGTGGGTTTCTTCATACTCATGCTGTCGTTCAACGTCAAGTGGTACATAGCCATCATGGGCGCCATAGCCTATGCCTTTTCGAGCTATTTCTTCATACTCATAGGCGCAGGCCATATATGGAAGTACGTCACTCTGGCATACATTCCTCCCACAATAGCCGGCATAGTGTGGGCATATCGCGGAAGGGTGTTGGCAGGCAGCGCCGTGGCTGCATTGTTTGCCGCCGTGCAGCTGTCGTGGAACCACGTGCAGATGACCTATTATTTCCTGTTCCTGATTGTGTTTATGGTGATAGCCTACTTTGTGATAGCCAAGCGCGAACACACCGTCAAGCAGTGGCTCAAAGCCACAGGAGCGCTCGCCGTGGCTGCGGTGCTTGCCGTGGCTGCCAATGCGCCAAACCTATATAGCACACTCAAATATTCGAAAGAAACCATGCGCGGCGGCCACAGCGAGATTGCCGCCCCAAGCAACAACAACACCAAGGGAGGCCTCGACAAAGACTACATCACCGCCTGGAGCTACGGCAAAGCCGAAACATTCACCCTGCTGGTGCCTAACGTGTGCGGCGGCGCCACCATCAAGCCCGAAAAAGGCTCCAACCGCTTCCTCTCGCTTGCCGACTACGACCAAGCCAAGGAGATGCTCGCCAACGGCACAGTAAACATGCAGGAATATCAATTCATGTCGCAGCTGCCGCAATACTTCGGCAACCAGCCCATGACCAACGGCCCGGTGTATGTGGGAGCGCTCATCTTTGCCCTGTTTGTGCTGGGATGCTTCACCGTCAAAGGCCCTATGAAGTGGGCGCTGCTGGCAGCCACCATCTTGTCGATAATGCTGTCGTGGGGACATAACATGATGTGGCTCACCGACTTGATGATTGACCATTTTCCGATGTACAACAAGTTCCGCACGGTGGCAAGCATCCTTGTGATTGCCGAATTCACCATGCCGCTGCTTGCCATGCTCACCCTGCAGCAGATGTTCACCCAGCCCGACTGGTGGAAGCAGCACAGCCGTGCCTTCTACGGCACCATGGGTGTATGCCTGATAATTTGCCTGTTCATCTACCTGGTGCCAAGCACATTCAGCCTCTATAGCACCAGCGAGCGCGACCAGCTCACCGCTGCCGGTCTGTTTCAGCAATATCCGCAACTGTTCATGAACATCGAAGCCATACGCAAATCGGTGATTTCAGCCGACGCGCTGCGCTCGCTGCTCTTCCTCATTGCCGGAGCCGCAGTGCTCTACGCATGCCTCAACGGCAAGCTGCGCGTGGCATATGCCGCTGCAGCCACAGCAGTGATTGTGTTTGCCGACCTCTTTACGGTGAACAAGCGCTACCTCGACACCGAATCGTTCACCGAAGCGGTTAACAGCGTAGAGAACTTCAATCCGCGCCCGGTCGACCGTCAAATTCTTGCCGACACGGCGCAGAACTATCGCGTGTTCGACCTGCATCACTTTGGCGAAGCAATGCCTTCGTATTTCCACAAGCACATCGGCGGATACCATGCAGCCAAACTCACACGCTATCAGGACCTCATCGACCGCCAGATTAACAAAGGCAACCCCGAGGTGATTAATATGCTCAACACCAAGTATATCATACAATCCGACACCACAGTGATGCTCAACCCCGGAGCGCTGGGCAATGCATGGTTTGTCGACACCCTCACCTATGTGAACGGTGCCGTTGAGGAAATGAACACCCTCGACCACCTGCACACCGCCACACAAGCGGTTGCCGACCGGCAGTTTGCCTCGGTGCTGGGCAAGGCGTCGGCTGTTGAACCGGGCGACACCATCTACGAAACCACCTATGCGCCAAATGCCCTCACCTACAGCGCCACCACCCGCAACGGCGGTGTGGCAGTGTTCTCCGAGGTGTATTTCCCATGGGGATGGCAAGCCGAAATCGATGGCAAGGAAGTGGAAATCGGTCGCGTGAACTATGTGCTGCGTGCCCTCAACATACCGGCAGGACACCACACCATCACGTTCAGGTTCGACCCCACAAGCATACGCACTGCCGACACCGTTGCCACCATAGCCATCGTGCTCATTTATCTCACGCTGCTGGCAGCAGTCAACATTAGCCTTTACCGCCACCTGCGCCGCAAAAGCCTGACCGAACAAACCGATTGAGCACCCACGTGGACACCCTGAAACGATATAGCACAGCATGGAAGCGGTTTTGCCGAAGTCACGGCTTTGGCATACACTCGCCGTTTGCCTATAACTTTGTGGTTGACGTGATACGCCAACACCACCCCTATTATGCCTACGACGTGCTCGAGCAGATGCGCCGGCAAATAGCCCCCGACAAACCCAAAGGCGAACTGATGACGCTGAAAAACGCCAAACTGCTGTTTCGCATAGCCAACCATTTCAACCCACGGCACATACTGCAGATAGGCTCGAGCTACGGCTTGTCGGCAGCTGCCACTCTCCTGCCCGACCGCCGCAGCCGGCTGTGGCTGCACGAGCCCGACAGCGAACGCCACACCACGCTCAACACCACCCTGCACCCGTTTGCCCATCGGATAATATTCGACGACAGCATAGTGAACATCACCACCAACTATAGCGCCGCCATCGAAGAGTCGCAGCAAAACCCGTTTGTGGTGGTAAACAACATACACAATGCCGAGAGTTACAGCCAACTGCAATTCTATGTCAACTCGGTGCTTGCCGACCATGGTGTGATTGTGTTTCGCAACATAGCCACCCAGACGCTCGTGGCGCAGCTGTGCGAAGAAAGCAAGCAATATGCCATGCACGGAATGTCGTTTGGCAATCATCGCACCATAGTGTTTGTTGCCGACAAGAAACTGCCGCGGCAGGACTTCTCGCTTTGGCTATAACCCTCCACACCTAAAACAAAACTGACAGAATGAAGATAGTGAAAATAAGCGGCACATTGGCCGAACAGATGTTTCAGTATGCCCTATACCTGCGGCTGCGCCACGACGGCGAAGCGGTGGCACTGCACGCAGCACAACGCCACATCTTCAACACATTTGCCATCACCGATGCCGTGATGGCAACACCCGAACAACTGGCGCCATACAGCACCTCGCTCGCCAACCGCATAAAAAACATGTTCGCCGGACCCTCGGCAGAGTGCAACGTAATCACCGACACTTTCGGCGTGTTCTGCCGCGATGCAGTAAGCACCACCGGCGATGCCTACTGCCGTGGCACATGGGCATCGCCACGCTACTTCGAGCCGGTTGCCGATGCCGTTCGCCAAGCATTTGTGCTGCCCGACCACCTGCTCAGCCCGGCAGCAAAAGGCGCCATCGATATGCTGGGCGAAGGCGAAACGGCGGCTATGCACATACACCGCCCCACAAGCCCCGAAAACACTTGCACCACAGACTACTACAACTGGGCGATAGCCAACCTTCAAACCTATGTGCCCGAAGCCCGAATAGCCGTGTTCACCGACGCACCCGAGCTCGTGAAGCAGCACATACTGCTGCCGCAAGGAAGCCGATTAGTGCCCTCTGAGGCATTGTCACCGCTCGACATCATGCAAGTGATGCTGCGCACCAACCATATAGTATGTGCCAACACCCTCATCTCGTGGTGGGCAGCGTGGCTCATGACCAACCCCGACAAGATTGTGATTGTGCCTCAGCGTTGGAGTGCCAACCCCGATGTGCAGCCACGCGACCTCATGCCCATCTACTGGACCGCAATACCCGTAAACTGAAATCTACCCACACCTTGTGCCTAAAAATTTGTCGAAAAGCACAAAATTTGCTATCTTTGCTAATCTTCAACACTAACAAATATTGATGTAAATCGAACCCGACTGTGGCAAAGGAAATTGTAGAAACCCCGCTGATGAAACAATACCTCGAGATGAAAGCAAAACATCCCGATGCCGTGTTGCTGTTTCGCGTGGGCGACTTCTACGAGACCTTCAACGACGATGCCATCACTGCTTCAGAGATTCTGGGACTCACACTCACCCGCCGCGCCAACGGCTCGGCGCAGAGCGTTGAACTGGCAGGCTTTCCACACCACGCCCTCGACACCTACCTGCCCAAGCTGGTGCGCGCCGGCAAACGAGTGGCAATATGCGAACAGCTCGAAGACCCCAAGCTCACCAAGAAACTGGTGAAACGCGGCATCACCGAACTTGTCACCCCGGGCGTGTCGATTAACGACAACGTGCTCAACCTGCGCGAAAACAACTTCCTGGCAGCGGTGCACTTCGGCAAAAAAATTTGCGGCGTGGCGTTTCTCGACATCAGCACCGGAGAGTTTCTCACCGCCGAAGGCACTACCGACTATGTGGAGAAGCTGCTTGGCAACTTTGCCCCGAAAGAGGTGCTGGTGGAACGCGGCAATCGCACACTGTTCAACCAGACATTCAATTCCAACTATCTGACCTTTGAGCTCGACGACTGGATTTTCAACGAAGAGACAGCCACCGACCGCCTGCTCAAACACTTCGAGACACGCAACCTCAAAGGATTTGGCATACACACCATGCACAGCGCCATAGTGGCTTCGGGTGCCATACTCTGCTACCTCGACATCACACAGCACACCCACATAAGCCACATCACCTCGCTTGCCCGCATCGAAGCCGACCGTTATGTGCGCCTCGACAAGTTCACCGTGCGCAACCTCGAACTCATCGACGCCATGAGCGAGGACGGCAAGAGCCTGCTGTCGGTAATCGACCATACCCTATCGCCCATGGGCGCCCGTCTGATGCGCCGCTGGATTCTGTTTCCGCTCAAGGATGTGGAGCAAATCAACCGCCGCCTGAGCGTGGTGGAACACTTCTTCAAGGACGTTGACGGCCGCGACCTGCTCACCCGTCAGCTCGAAGCCATTGGCGACCTCGAACGGCTGGTGTCGAAAGTGGCTGTGGGCAGAATCACACCGCGCGAACTGGTGCAGATGCGCGCCGCACTCGCCGCCATCGAACCCATCAAAGCATTGTGCTCGGCAAGCAAGCACGAGGTGCTGCAAGGCATTGGCGAACAACTGAACCTATGCCAGATAATCCGCGACCGCATTGAGCGCGAAATCAACCCCGATGCCCCCAATCTGATTGCCCGCGGCAATTTCATCCGCCAAGGCGTAGACGCCGAGCTCGACGAACTGCGACGAATAAGCTACTCGAGCAAGGACTTCCTGATGCAAATGCAGATGCACGAAAGCGAACGCACCGGCATACCAAGCCTGAAAATAGGGTTCAACAACGTGTTTGGCTACTACATTGAGGTGCGCAACACCCACAAGGACAAGGTGCCTGAAGAATGGATTCGCAAACAGACGCTGGTGAATGCCGAACGCTACATCACACCCGAACTGAAGGAATACGAAGAAAAGATTCTGGGAGCCGAAGAAAAGATTGCCGTAATCGAAACCCGCCTGTTCAACGAACTGGTGGCTGCCGTAGCCGACTACATACCCGCCATACAGCTTGACTCGAACCTGATTTCGCACCTCGACTGCATGCTGTCGTTCACTCGCGCCGCCATCGAAAACAAATACAACCGCCCCGAACTGAACACATCGCTCAACATCGATATTGTGGAAGGACGGCACCCCGTGATTGAAAAACAACTGCCCATCAGCGAACACTATGTGAGCAATAGCATACACCTGGGCAACGACGACCAGCAGATAATCATGATTACCGGCCCAAACATGTCGGGTAAATCGGCTCTGCTGCGCCAAACAGCCCTCATAGTGCTCATGGCACAGATTGGCTGCTTCGTGCCCGCACAATCAGCCAAAATAGGCATCGTCGACAAGATATTCACCCGCGTGGGCGCCAGCGATAACATCTCACTCGGCGAATCGACGTTTATGGTGGAAATGACCGAAGCCGCCAGCATTCTCAACAACATCAGCCAACGCAGCCTGGTGCTCTTCGACGAACTGGGACGCGGCACCAGCACCTACGACGGCATATCAATAGCCTGGTCGATTGTGGAATATCTGCACGAGCACAACCGCTTTCACCCCAAAACCCTCTTTGCCACTCACTATCACGAACTCAACGAGATGGAAAAGACGTTTAACCGCATCGTTAACTACAACGTGTCGGTGAAAGAAATTGCCGGCAAGGTGATATTTGTGCGCAAACTGGTGAAGGGCGGCAGCGAACACAGCTTCGGCATTCACGTTGCCAAGCTTGCCGGCATGCCGCAGGTGATTATCAAGCGCGCCGGACAAGTGCTGAAGCAGCTCGAAGAGGACCACTCTGCCGACATCAACATGGGCAACGTGCAGTCGAAAACCGAAAGCGGCATGCAACTGTCGTTCTTCCAGCTCGACGACCCCGTGCTGTGCCAGGTGCGCGACGAGATTCTCGGTGCCGACATCAACAATCTCACCCCGGTAGAAGCCCTGAACAAGCTCAACGAAATAAAAAAGATACTTACCGGAAAAGACTGATTTCGTCACAAACTACACATCACTATCAACGGGCAAAAAAACCATAATTCAAAATATATATACATCAAAAAAAATTAAAATATCATCTTATGAAACGAAAACTACTATTACTAATCGCAGTCATAACATCGGCAATCAGCATTTGCGCCAAAGACAGCAATGTTGATTTCGACACCTATTTCACCAATCAGACACTGCGCATCGACTATCAGTTCTACGGCGACGCAAAACAGCAAGGCATAATGCTCGACGGCTTGTCAAAAACCAATATGTGGGCAGGACGCCGCCACAACCTCGACAAGATGCCGCTGCTGGGCAACGGTCAGCTGGTGATGAAGGACCTTGCCACCGGCAAGGTGATTTACCAAACCTCTTTCTCGTCGTTGTTCATTGAATGGATAGCCACCGACGAGGCAAAAACCACTCCCCGCTCGTATGAACACACCGTGCTCATGCCTATGCCTGTCAACAAGGTGGAGATAACCACCACACTCATGAATGCGTCGCTAAAAACCACTGCAAAATATACCCATATCGTCGACCCTGCCGACATACTCATTCGCCAAATCAATCGCAACCCCGACCTCGACTATCGCTATGTGCACAAGGGCGGCAGCGTTGAACGCTGCGTCGACGTGGTGATTCTTGGCGAAGGATATTCGCAAGCCGAACGCAACCTCTTCTACCGCGATGCCGAAGCCACCCGCGACGCCCTGTTCACCCACGAGCCGTTCAGCAGCCGACGCGCCGAGTTCAACATAGTGGCAGTGTTCACCCCCTCGCGCGACAGCGGCTTGAGCATACCCCGCCTGGGCGAATGGCGCAACACCGCCTTCGGCTCTCACTTCAGCACTTTCTATAGCGACCGCTACCTCACCACCTCGCGCGTGAAAAGCATTCACGATGCCATTGCCGGCGTGCTATACGAGCACATCATCATTCTTGCCAACACCGAGGAATATGGCGGCGGCGGAATATATAACGACTACACCCTCACCACTGCCCACAACCCAATGTTTGCCCCTGTGGTGGTGCACGAATTCGGTCACAGCTTTGGCGGCCTTGCCGACGAATACACCTACGGCGACCCCGAAACCTACGACGTGAACGTGGAACCATGGGAACCAAACATCACCTCGATGAAAGACTTCAAGAGCAAATGGGCAGATATGGTGAAGAAGGGCACACCGGTGCCAACACCCGCCACCGAGCAGTATCAAAACGGCACCATCGGAGCATTTGAAGGCGCCGGATACAACGAAACAGGATTGTACCGCCCATGTTTCAACTGCCGCATGCGCACCAACGATGTACCGGCATTCTGCCCCGTTTGCCAGCGTGCCATTGGTCGCATCATCGATTTCTACACCAAATAGTGTGGTTATAACACGCCTGCATTGACAATGCAAGCGATGCCCACCTGATAGCTTATAGCCTGTTTCACAGCAATTGCTATGTAACAGGCTATAAGTTTCTATTATTTATTGATTCACGCCCGAGTGCTGCACCGCGCATGGTGGTGGGGCGGAATGGACTTGAGTGGGCAGGGTGGTGAAAATTGACGTATGCCACATGTGAGATAGCGGAGAAAAGGGTGGTGTGGCACAGGTTGGAATAGGTACAAAAAAAATTGATTGTCTCCCGACAATCAACCTTTATTAACCTTAAATCTAATACCATGAAAAACACGATGCAAAGGTATAAGTTTTATGTTATATAACATAATTATTGAGCAAGAAAATTCATTTGATTAACATTTTTTAATAATATGGGCGGTTTTTTACCCTTGCAAGTGCAATAAAACGGTTGAAAGGATAAAGAAAAACCCGTAAATTAAACAATGTTTTTGTTTACCGGGCAACAATATTACCCACTCGATTTATTACTTTGCAATGTCGGAAGATAATTATTATATTTGTAGGAAATAAACCAACAAAAAGAGGCGGAAACGCCACAGAAACAAATAACAATAGTTTATTGCCCCCGACAAACAGAAATTACTAATGAAAAAAAACATAAACGATATGTCGAAAGAATTGGAATTTGACGGCGAACTCGACACTCAGAGTGGCGCACAACAGCCAAAACGCGTGCCAGTATCGGCTGAAAAGCTGAAGGCGCTGCAAGTGGCTATGGACAAGATTGACAAGAACTACGGTCGCGGTTCTATTATGAAACTCGGCGACGACAAGGTGGAAGAAGTGGATGTGATTCCAACCGGCTCGATAGCGCTCAACAATGCGCTTGGCGTGGGTGGATACCCCCGTGGACGAATAATCGAAATCTACGGCCCGGAATCGTCAGGTAAAACCACACTCGCCATCCATGCCATTGCCGAAGCACAAAAGCAAGGCGGCATAGCAGCCATCATAGATGCCGAGCATGCCTTCGACCGCTTCTATGCCGAGCGCCTCGGCGTGGACGTGAACAGCCTGCTCATTGCCCAGCCCGACTGTGGCGAACAGGCGCTGGAAATTGCCGACCAACTCATCCGCAGCTCTGCCATCGACATAATTGTCATCGACTCGGTGGCTGCACTCACCCCCAAAGCCGAAATCGAAGGCGAGATGGGCGACAGCAAGATGGGTCTGCAGGCACGCCTCATGAGCCAAGCACTGCGCAAAATCACCGCTACAATATCCAAAACCAACACTTGCTGCATTTTCATCAACCAGCTTCGCGAAAAGATTGGTGTGATGTTCGGCAACCCCGAAACCACCACCGGTGGTAACGCCCTAAAGTTTTATAGCTCGGTGCGTCTCGACATTCGCCGCATCGGCCAACTGAAAAACGGCGAAGATGTTATTGGCAACTCTACCCGCGTGAAAGTGGTGAAGAACAAGGTGGCACCGCCATTCCGCAAGGCCGAATTCGAGATAATGTTCGGCGAAGGCATCTCGCACACAGGCGAAATTGTTGACCTTGGCGTGCAATACGGAATCATAAAGAAGAGCGGCAGCTGGTTCTCTTACGGCGATAGCAAACTCGGTCAGGGACGCGACTCGGTAAAACAAATCATCGGTGACAATCCCGAACTTGCCGACGAACTCGAAACCAAGATTTTCGCCGCCATGCAAGGTAAACCCGACGAAGAATAAAACAGTATTCATCCAATAGAGCATCGTGTGCATGTAGGGGGCGTATACGCCCCCTACATTTGCGTCAACCCGACACCCGTTGCGGCGAGGTCGTGGGGCGGGTGGTTGTAATTCGCGTCCTCTGCGGACGCTTTTTCTTGGGGGTGACGTTGTATCCGTGGGTTACGCTATCGCTCACCCTCGGCTAAATCCCGTCGGCATCCTGCCTCCGGGGTCACGTCCTTCGGACATCCATTCCGATGACGGTTATCATGACCTGTAGGGGCGTATTGAATACGCCCGTATCGGCGCAATGGTTTTCTCGGGGTTGTGGGGCAGGTCGATGCGATGACATGCGAAGCATGTGAGGCCGAGACGCAGGCGAGGCTTATAGCCCGGGGTAAGCGAAGCGCAACCCCGGGTTGCCATCATCCCCACCAACCCGGCATCCGTATAGGATGCGAATTACATAACATCCCTGGCACGATTATGCGCCCCTACAACATTTGCGTTGGCGGGTGATGCACACACTATGTCGATTACGATTATGCGAGAGGGCGCTGCTCGAAGGCCTGCAGCGATGTGCGCCAATGCTCGGCAAGGGGCTTTGATAGTCCGGTGGCAATGTCGAAGCTCACCATCACGCAAGTGCATTGGGCCTTCACCTCGCCCGTGTCAGAGTTATACACCTGCTGAGCAAGCACGATGCTTTTCTCGCCCATTTTCAGAGTTTGTGTGCGCACCTCCAGCGGCTCGTGGTAGAATGTCTGCGCCATGAAGTCGCAATTGACATTGGCAATTACTATGTCGGCTGTCATCCAGTCGATTTGCTCGCCGCGTACGGCATTGAAATATTGCGTCTTACCCAAGTCGAACAGCGTGAAATACACCGAATTGTTCAAGTGACCCAAAATATCGATGTCGTTGAAGCGCAGTTGCACCGGAATGGAGTGGTGAAACGGAGTGGTGATTTCTATGCCGTGTTTATGTTTTTTGTTGTTATCTGCCATGATAAATGTCTATTTAAAAATGATTTCGTGAATAACTTCGGCGCCTACAGCCTCGTTGATGCGGCGAATTAGTAGCGAGCGGTTCATCATCAGCTCGTTGCGCAACGTAGCCGACGACATTCTCACCGTCATCACGCCACCGCTCACACTGCGGCTTATGGTGTAGCGGTTAATGCCGTAGCCCACCACGTCGGGCCACACATATGCAGCCTTGTGCTCGTTCATGGCTGTAGTGAGGTTTTCAGCCTTCACAAAGCCGTCGATTATTTCGCCTATCTGTTTAGCCTCAGTTCGTTTCATAGTGGTGATGAAGTGTTGTTATCGACATTCGTTGATTGGGCAGCATTTTCCTCGTCGAGGCGGCAGTTGCCGTTGTTCACAACAAAAATTTTGTAGCCGTTATTCAGAGTCTTAATAATCTCGTCGAGGTGGGTGCGATTGGTGTCGGTTATGAAAATCTGTCCGAAACGGTTATCGTTCACCACCTTGATGATGCTTTCCACGCGATTGGCATCGAGTTTGTCGAAGATGTCGTCGAGCAGCAGTATTGGCAGCGCCGCGTTTTGCGCCTTGATGAAATCGTATTGCGCCAGGCGCAACGCAATGGTGTAGGTTTTGCACTGACCTTGGCTGCCCACCTTGCGCATCGAGTGACCGTCGAGCAGCAGGTTTATGTCGTCGCGGTGCACGCCGTGAGTGGTGTATCCAACAATCATGTCGCGGTCGCGGTTGCGGTCGAGCAACTCGCGCATAGGGCAGTCGTTAAGGTGGCTGTTCAGTTCAAGCCTCACCTGCTCGGCACCGCCGGCAATGGCGTTGTAGTAGCGCATGAATATGGGCGTAAATTCGTCAATCCACCGCATGCGTGCAGCGTGGATTGCCATCCCCGATTCGTGCAGCTGATGCTCCACCGTTTCAAACAGCAGTGCGTCGCGCATGCCCTGTTTGATGAGTGAGTTGCGATTTTCGAGCGCCTTGTTGTATCGAATAAGATGCGCCAGATATTCCTGGTTGCTCTGCGCAATAATCTGGTCCATGAGCCGGCGTCGCTCCTCGCCCGAGCCGCGAATCAGGTCCCAATCCATAGGCGACACCATCACCAGCGGCAGCAACCCAATGTGCTGGCTGAATCGCTTGTATTCCTTGCCGTCGCGCTTGAGCGTCTTGCGCTTGCCCTTCTGATAAGCCATAGCCACCTCCACCGGCTCGCCGCAGCGCCTGTAACGTCCGCGCAGCATCATATAGTCGGCAGCGTGATTCAGCACCAGTTGGTCGCTCACATTGCTGCAGCTCTTCACGAAGCTCAAATAATATATGGCATCGAGTACGTTGGTCTTGCCCATGCCATTATTGCCTATAAAGCAATTGATGTTGGGCGAGAAATCGAGTTGACATTCAACAAGATTCTTGAAATTTACTATTGTGAGGTTCTCCAGATTCATTGCAATGCAAATTTACAAAAATCCCGGCAGAAAGCACCCACCGCGGCGCCATTATTACAGCAAAATCGCACATCTTGCCCTGCCGCCCGCGTGAGCAAATAGGGCATACGTCAGTGAAAAAACATCGGCAACCTATTCTGTAAATCAAAGAAAATACTTAATTTTGTGTGAAATGGAAAATTATATCGTATCAGCCCGGAAATACCGTCCATCCACGTTCCGTAGCGTGGTAGGACAACAGGCTCTCACCCACACCCTTAAATCGGCAATCGAGAGCGACCGTCTGGCGCACGCCTATCTGTTTTGCGGACCGCGAGGCGTGGGCAAGACTTCGTGCGCCCGCATCTTTGCCAAGACCATCAACTGTCTGAACCCCACTGCCGACCACGAGGCATGCAACCAATGCGAATCGTGCGTGGCATTCAACGAGCAGCGCAGCTACAACATCGTGGAGCTCGACGCCGCATCTAACAACTCGGTTGACGACATACGCAACCTCATCGACCAGGTGCGCATTCCGCCGCAAATAGGCCGCTACCGCGTGTTTATCATCGACGAGGTGCACATGCTGTCGCAACAGGCGTTCAACGCCTTCTTAAAGACGCTTGAAGAACCACCGGCTCATGCCATATTCATCCTCGCCACCACCGAGAAGCACAAAATCATACCCACCATACTCAGCCGCTGTCAAATCTACGACTTCTCACGCATCACCGTGCACGACATTGTGGAGCAACTGCAATACATTGCCTCGCAAGAGGGCATCACCGCCGAACACTCAGCGCTGAACGTGATAGCCCAAAAGGCCGACGGCGCCATGCGCGACGCCCTGTCAATTTTCGACCAGGTGGCTGCCGCATCGGAAGGCAACATCACCTATCAGAGCACCATCGCCAACCTCAATGTGCTCGACCACGACTATTATTTCCGACTGGTGGAAGCATTCAAAGCATGCAACGTGCCCGAGGCGCTGCTCATCTACAAGGACGTGCGCGACCACGGTTTCGACTCAAAATTCTTTGTCAACGGCTTGGCACAACACTTGCGCGACCTCATGGTTGCCCGCGACCCTAAAACGCAATGCCTGCTGGAGATGAGCGACGAGGTGGTGAAACAATTTGCCGAGCAAGCCGTCACGCTTCACCCAAAGTGGTACTATCGCGCTATGGACCTCTGCAACACCTGCGACCTCAACTATCCCACAGCCACCAACAAACAATTCCTGGTAGAACTTACGCTAATAAAGATTTGCCAGATACTCGACCCCACACCTAATCCCGGCGGTGGTGGCGGACAGCCCTTGCGCTCAATAGCACAGCCGCAACAGCCTGCACAGGCACAGCAGCCGCAACAGGCAGCCACGGCGCAGCAATCGGTACAGCAGCCACAGCAATCGGCACAACAGCCGCAACCTGAGGCTGCGGCACGCCCATTGTCGCCCATGGGCTCGGCACATCATCACTACGAACCCCAAGTGGTGCACCAACCCCGCACGTTCAACGTGAAGCAAACTGTGCGCTTCGATAAACCCGAGGAGAAAAATAAAGTGGAAAACACCACCCAGCTGCGCCGCTCATTGTTCAATCAGGATATGCTCACCGCGGCATGGAACCGTTTTATTGTCGACAACCCTTCGCGCCGACTCATTACCAGCATCATGTCGATGACCATACCCACACTCGTGAACGAAAACGTGTTTTCGATTAACGTAGACGAAGGGCAGAAAAACATTATCGACCAATTCAAGCAAGACATCATCGCAGCACTGCGCAACTATCTGCAAAACGACTTTGTGGGCATGAACGTGAATGTTGTGGCAGCAGCACCCAAACAAACCTACAAAACCCAACGCGAAATCATCGACGAGATTCGCGCAAAACACCCCGGAGTGGAAGCGCTCATACAAGATTTCAACCTCTCGCTTTACTAATATCCCTCTCCGCCACAGGCAACCACACCCTTTTCGCTTACATCTCACACTCCTTATTTATATTGAAATCATTGCCCCGCAACCACTTCTGCAAGGCGAAACTGCTGCAGAAAGGGTTAAATCGCTGAGTATAAACACTTTACCGTTCAATCTCACATAAAACAAAACAACGCCGCACAAACTCGCTGATAATCAAGCACTTGCAAAAGTGTTAGATTCTTTATGTCTAATACATTTGCAACATACTGATTTTCAACATATTACACCGCATGCTGTAAGATAAATATTAGTCAAAAAATTAGGTGTGAGCCACCAAATCACCCTAAATTTGCAACAAAACAACAAAAATTTGAATTTAACCTTTTATACATAATTGTTATGAAAAATTATTTTTTAATTGTGCTTGTAGCTGTTGGATTGGCTGCATGCAGTCAGAAAGAACAAACAAACAAATCGGAAGATGTAATCAACTCAGCACTGATTCAGAAACTAAACGAAATCAACGACAGTGTGGCAAAATCCTACGGCGTGAATATTGCCGAATATGAAGAAACCAGTAGAATGATTAGTGAAATCGACGAGGATGATATTGACGACATTACAAAGGATTTAGGTATGCTTATATCCAGAGTATTCACCAGTGAGAATGTCAACAAAGACTCCCTAATGCAAGCCATGAACGGGATGAAAATCATGAAAAAAGAAGCACTGCTTGAACGCGTTAAAAATCTTCCCGAAGGAAAAGACTCGTTGGAGTTTGTTGGAACAGAGTACGAAAAAATGCTCGATATGACACTTCAATGCGATAGCCTGATAGACAAGGAATTAGCAAGCAATTCAAAAGAAGATAAAATCTCCGACGAGGTTGCAAATCTATATATGGCAGCCACACTATGCTGTGCCGAAAACGGAAGCATCAACGATATTAAGAAGGTGTCGAACCTATATTCTGAAGCTGTGAAGAGCAGCGACGAATTGAGCATAGCCGCCAAACGTCTGCTGTATGTAACCTTTATTATTGGCGAGCACAGCTATAAATATTGGGCAGGCAAAGAATTGAAAGATTAAGGAATTATGCTTAATAGTTAAGAAGAATATTGAATCAAAAAACAAACTAAAATACAATTTATTATGAAAAAAATATTTGAAAAACTATCAACCGAAGAAGCGTTTGAAATAGTATTGTCAGCTTCATTGTGGATTAACCTGTATTTGTTTTCTGCCGGAGCGTTTCCTTTCGCATCCCTGTTTGGCGAATCGTTCACATTAACTCCAATGATAGTGGTGAGTTTCATACTTGAAGCCTTGTTTTTGCTATCTTCTTTCTTGCGACTGAATGCACTGAATTGGTCATTAAAAAAGTTGTTTGCACCGAACTTAAAAAGCGATATTGGCTGGTTTACAGCGATTGAGGCAGTCCTATTGTTTGCAACTTTGTTTATGAGTATGGAGGAAAGTGCCGTAGTTCAAAGCGCAGTGCAATACACATCTGCAATAATGTTGGTTATTGGTCTGGTGATAAGAGCAATAGCCGGAGCTAAGGAATAACAACCAAATAAAATAATCTTTATTTTAAGGGGTGCCCGCCATTATTTAGTGGTGCGCCCTTTCGCCATAAATTGCGAAATTCTATCTTATCCAACTCAATAATTATGAAATTTAAATTATTTGTACTGGTCATTCTGTTTACTGCGATTCTTAATTCATCGATTTCTAAGGCAGAAGAAACTAATGAAGAAAAGCCCCCTATTAGTTCTGTGACTATTGATACAGAAGATGAAGAAATAAAACTACTTCTATATAAAATGATGCTCACTCAGAGAATCAATATTTTAGAAAAAGATTTGGAAATAACCAAATTAAAGCAACGCAACAATGCAATAGTGTTTGGGCTCACGATGGTGATTGCATCAATGTTGTTAGTGTATCTGGTTGTGTATTACCGCAGTACGCTCAGGCGCAAACAGCAAAGAATTGACGACTACTCAAACCTTGTAATGGACCTTCAGCACACCATCAGCGACAAGGACTCGGCTGCTTCCGAAACCATCCAAACCATATTCAAGGGCCATTTTGATATGCTGAACAACTTGGGCGATTCAATCACGCTGCTTAACGACAGCGCCAAAAACCAAAAGACCGCCATACGCGAAATTAAGAACTTGATAACTCAGTTTGGCGAGGACAAGAAGTCGCTGAAAGATTTGGAGAACACCGTGAACCGCTGCTGCAACAATGTAATGTTGATAGTCCGTGACGAAATACCCAACCTAAGCGAAGAAGATTATCGCCAGCTTTGTTACCACTTCGCAGGCTTCTCGGGCAAGGTGATAAGCATGCTCCTCGACAAGAGTTCGGCAAGCATTTATACACGAAAATCACGCTTGAAAGAGAAGATTCAGCAATCTGATGCCGAGCATAAAGACATGATTTTAGGATATTTATCATAAATCATTGATTTATAACGAATTAAAAATACTAAAACAATGCAAAACCAATTGTGTTGAAAATCAAGCACTTGCAGGCTGTAAGATTTTAAAAATCTAATAAATAGTAACTATTTATATATCAGATATTTACATTGCATATTGTTAGATTATTTGTGGCTCGTTTTTTAGGTTTAACACGACGTTTAGGCATAACTTTGCTTCAAACAAATAACCCTAAAAAACTTCAGTATTATGAGAAAAGTATTATTAGTAATCGTAGCCGCATTTTGCATGGCAATGTTTAATTCGTGTGACGAACCCGAGTTCACAACCAGCGATTCAGAAACTGTGATAAACAGCGATACGAATCACACCGACACCGACAACATTGACAAAGAAGAAACCAACAATTCGATGCATAACGAATAATACCCTTATCCGCCATCTTTGTGCCCCACGTAGACAGATGACGTCAACGTGGGGTTTGTAATATTGTAGGTGCGTATAGCAATACGCACGGCAGATGCGCAGCGTGTATTTTGCGATTAGGGAGTATTTGATACACCCCTACAAATTAAGGCAAAACACCATATATAACAATCTGACAATCATCAATATTAACCGCTCGAGCGGTTACACTTTCCGTAACCTCGCGTTGACAGCGAGCGAAGCGATGCCAGCTACGTGGGGAAAGCGAATGACTCCAAGAATTCCACAACCACGGAGCGGTTGCATGCCCAGAGAACAAAGGAATTTCGCTTCCTGTACTATATTAGTGCATAAAATCCATTTCCACCAAATTTTTTCGGGCGAAATTGGCGGTTTCCACCAAATTTTCACCGTTTAAGTAGCCAATCGAGCAGGCGCTGCATCACTTTTGGCGAGAGTGTTTGTTCGATTCGTCCATAGTCGGCTGACGGTTTGTCGCACTCCTGAAACATGTGGTTGAAATACATACCGTTTTCAATTTCGAGTATTTTGCCGCCATACGATGCTTGGAGGGTGGCAGCATTGAGGGTGGCGTTGACCTGCACATCGTTTCCGCCATAGAATGCCAACATTGGCTGACGCATGGCATTGAGGTGAGGCACGGCGCAATAGCGCACAAAATTCATATACCACGGCGTGGTCATCACCATAATCTGGCTGTTGATGTTTATCATTTCCTGAGCCGATTTGCCGTCGGTGAGGATGTGGTAAAGGCGATTCTTGAGCAAATCGGTGTCGGCAACGGTGTCGATAGCGGCAAATGCCTGCTCGAGGCGCTTGCGCTGGTCGGCAGTGATTTCAATGCCGCGCATTCGTGCCATATCCTCGTTTTGCGTAATCATCAGGTCCTTGCCCTTGACCACCGGCGCCGCCAGCGTGCTGATAAACCTCACATCATTGGCATGTTCGGCAGCTAACATTATGGCAATCTGACCTCCCTCGCTGTGACCAATCACGCCAATCTTCTTTTTATTGACTTGTGGCACCGACTGAAGATATTTCACGGCAGCCAGGGCATCGAGTGCAAAATCGGCAGTAGTGGCATCGGGCGACAGCGCCGACGAGCCGCCGGTGCCGCGGTCGTCGAAGCGCAGCACGGCAATTCCGCCGCGAGTGAGATGGTCGGCAAGCACGGCAAACGGACGGTGACCCATCACCTCCTCGTCGCGGTTCTGCTGCCCGCTGCCCGACACCAGCACCACGGCAGTGAGACCCTTTTTGCCGGTAGGCTTGGTGAGCGTGCCCGTGAGGGTTACGTCGCCATGGCTGAAGGTAACTTCTTCAACATCGTAGGGGAATGGTGGTTGCGGTGTCTGCGGACGCTCAAGATAGGGGTTATTACTCACATAACTCATTTCGAAAGGCATTTGAGCCATGCCTTGGCGAAACGAGCCACTGAAGTTATTGTCGGCTTCGTTGAGCGTACCGCTAATGAGTATGCCCAATCGCTTCACGCCCACAGTGATGCTGTTGCCGGCAACCAGCAGCGTGTCGCATTCGATGTTGAAAGCCATCTGGTCGGGCGAATCCATCCACGCCACCTTACCATCCTCGGCAATGCGCACCGCCAGCGATAGGGTGGTGGTGCCCAAATTGAGTTTTCCCTGCCATTTGCCCACTACGGCACCAACAGCATGCAGCGAAATTATCGCTGAAAGAACAGCAAAAATAATCTTCCTCATTCTACACAATTAAAATTCGCAAAAACTGAGTGGCATCAAATCCTTGATGCTGTGCAGCACATACACCTCATCGCGGCCGCACAGCACAATCTCGATGGGAGCGCCGCCTACGGTTTCGTATTCCAATATGGCTTGACGGCAATGTCCGCACGGCGACACCGGAGTCTTTACAAAATCACCATTGGTGAACGCAGCCACGGCAAGGCGGCGGAACTTCACACCCGGATAGTTGGCACCGGCATAGAAAATCACGCTGCGCTCGGCACAAGTGCCGGCAGTGAATGCGGCGTTTTCCTGATTGGCACCGGTAAGAATCTCGCCATTGTCAAGCTGCAAAGCGGCACCAACACAGAATTTGCTGTAAGGCGAATAAGAGCGCTTTGTGGCTTCCTTGGCAGCATCAACTATTTTTTTATATTCCTCGGTTAATTCAGAATAAGAGTAAACTGCTATCTTTGTAGTTAAAATCAATTCGTTCATGGTTTATAGTATATAGTTTTACGCAAATATATTCATTTTTTTCAAAATAATATGCTCAGAACATTAGTTTACACCATATTTTATGTTTTTTTGGGATGTGGCATCACTGTGGCTCAACAGCAAAAACAATCGCAGAAATACCTCGACTATATTGAAAAATACCACAACATAGCACAGGAGCAGCAACAACTGCATGGCATACCGGCAAGCATCACGCTGGCACAGGGGTTGCTCGAGAGCCAATGCGGCGAAAGCCGACTTGCCCGCGAGGGTAACAACCACTTTGGCATAAAATGCACCGGATGGAACGGCGACACCATACGTCACGACGACGACGAACTGCAAGAATGCTTCCGCCGATACACGTCGGCTGAACAATCGTATGCCGACCACTCGCTATTTCTCAAGCGCAAGCGCTACACCCCGCTGTTCTCGCTCGACATTACCGACTACGCCGCCTGGGCACGAACACTGAAGAAATGCGGCTATGCCACCGACCCTGCCTATCCCGACAAACTCATTAAAATAATTGAAAACTACGAACTTTTTCGTTACGATAGCGCCAACTATAAGCCATCGAAAAACAAAACATCAACGCCCGTAGATGCGCAGCCATCAGTGGAAATCAGCGACGAGCAACTGGCATCGGAGATTGCCAACCGGCACGTTATACGCCGCCGCTGGGGACTATATTATGTGGTGGCACACGAGGGCGACACCTTTGCTTCGCTCGCCAAGGAACTTAACGTAAAGGATAGCAAACTTGCCAAATACAACGACCTCAACAAAAAGCAGGCAATTGCCCCCGGCGAAACCATATGGATTCAGGAGAAAGAAAACAAAGCAGCTATGGGCAACGACACCCACAGCGTGAAGGCGGGAGAGTCGCTGCACTCCATATCGCAATACTATGGCATACGCCTGAAGAACCTCGCCAAGATGAACCACATAAAAGAAAATGCCCACCTTGAGGCAGGCACTATACTTAAATTGCGTTGATTGATTGCTGAACTGTGTGGAACCAAGTATGATTAACCATTAAGCCTTATTTTCAACTCAATGCCTTGAAAAAATCCCACATTACAATGCCTGCCGAAATGGAAACATTCAGCGAATGTTTGGTGCCTCGCTGCGGAATCTCGATGCAATAGTCGCTAATATCCACCACTTTCTGGTTTACTCCCTTAACCTCGTTGCCCAGCACTATGGCATATTTTTCACATCTGTTGATAACAAATTGTGGAAGACTTATGCTGCCATGTGCTTGCTCGATGCTGCAAATTTTATAACCTTTGCAGCGCAAGTGGCTCACGCACTCTATCACATCCTTTTCATAAATCCACTCCACCGACTCCTCGGCGCCGAGTGCCGTTTTATGAATGTCGGGGTGGGGAGGCGTGGCTGTTATTCCGCACAGACATATTTGTTCAACAACAAAAGCATCGGCGGTGCGAAACACACTACCTATATTGTTAAGGCTACGAACATCGTCGAGCACCACCACCAGCGGAATCTTTTGGGCTTGCTTAAATTCTTGGCATGTGATGCGATTAAGCTCAAGCATGCTCTTCTTTTTCTTATCCATTAACCACGCTTATTGATTATGTTCCTTTTTTATATGGCAAAGTTAACACTAAATAGTTTTATTCACAACTTGTTGAAAACTCTGTTAATAGTGGAAAATAAGTTTTCCGAAACTTTTGAAAACTTTATTTCATATATTCAAAACTATTTTTATACAATCATCACTGCCCATTATCAAAATAAGTTAGCACTTTGTTTTCACTTTAGTTTACACGCTTTCCAGCAGGTTTATCAACAAGCATTTGCTTGTGAAAATATTAAATGCCATGGTTTTCAACAGGTTGTTAATAAACTAACTATTCACCTTTATTTCAATCATTTATGCTTAAATAACTTGTTGATAACCTTGTTTGCATACACAAACAACTTAATATGCAAGAAAAAGTGTAAAATCTTATTGTATATTTTGCACAGACCATAATCAGCAGTAGAAATGAAAGAAAAAAATAAAAAATTAAAAGAAATAATCTTATATATCTATGATGTGAGTAAAGTGTGTGGATGGTGGTGGGTGATAGTTATTTTATATTAAGTGTGTGTGATGATGCACGAGGCAAAAGAAGGGTGCCAAAAGGAGTTTGTTCACAAGCCGAACAGCTTTGAGGCATTGCTGTTGACTTGGCTTGCCAGCTGCTCAAGAGTGAGCGAAGCAGCCTGAGCTACGATTTGTGCCACGGCGCCGATTTCGAGTCCACTATCGTCGGTTTCAACAAACATGCGCTCAGGCGGTGTGATGAGCAGCGACTCGGCGTTGAAGCGATGTCCGAACGAGAGATATAAGCCTTGTTGCAGAAGTTTCTCGGCAACCGACGGCTTGGCGCGGAATCCATGAATAATCCATGGTTGATGCGGCTTGGCAGCGCTATGCATTGCCAGCAATTCTTGCCATGCCCGCACACAGTGAATAATCAGAGGTTTATTTGCTGCCTCCGATAGGGCTATGTGTTGATAAAAAATTTTCTGCTGAATGACGAGTGGGGTGGAAATGGCGTGGTCGATGCCACATTCGCCTATTGCCACCACGTTGGCAGTGGATGCCGCAAGTTGCAATGTGGAAGAAATAAGGCTCTCTGAGGAGTTTTCAATCCACCAGGGGTGAATACCCGCCGAATAGAGCAAACGCTCGTTAAACGCGATTTTTGAGGCTTCAGCGTTGATTATAGCAAAAGGCTGTTGCCTGTTGTGGGTGTGGCAATCGAATATGTGCATAAGCGGGGTGGGGTAGAGAGTAATATCAAGGTACAGGGTCGTATCCGCTTCCTCCCCAAGGATTGCATCTTACTATGCGTTTAATGGCAAGCCACGAGCCTTTGAGGGGTCCGTGCTTGATGATTGCCTGTATAGCATATTCGCTGCATGTGGGGGTGAAACGGCAGCAAGGCGGAAACATCGGTGATATGCATTTCCGGTAGAATTTAATGGGCAATATGAGTAGTGTTGAAATAATATTCCTCATAATAATGTTTATGGAGAAATGTTATGTATTATTGGTTGCTGCTTTCAGCATTTGAATTGACGGCTTTGGCAAGCTGGGTGAGGGCATAGCGCATGCGTTCTTCTATCACGCTGTAGGAAGTGATAGCATCGCCAATAAACACAAAAGCAATGAACACCGATTTGTTGGCATCCTTGATATGTGGCAGCAGCAGGTGGCGGTTGAGGCGATATGCTTCGCGAATGCGTCGGCGCATGAGCACGCGGTCAACGGCGTGGCGTAATCGCTTCTTTGGCACCGAAATAAAGAATTGAGCCGACGACTGCTGCTTGTCGGTGACGTGATAGATTAGGCGTATGGGATACGACTTTATTGAATTATTCTTTGCCGCAAACATCCGGTCGATGAGTTTGCGGCTGCAAAGTTTTTCATATTTATATAGTCGCAGTCCTTTCATTGCTTTGTTTTAGTGAAATGAATTTTATGGTGGAAAGGTATAAAAAAATGGGGACATCTGTGTAATTACGACGTCCCTTTTTTTATTATTTAGAATGAAAAAATATATTTCAACCTATATTATACGGTTGCAATTATTTTTTCTTCAATTCTTTTTTGATGATGTTTTCGAGCGCACCGGTGATTGAAGGACAATCGGGGGTGGGTTCGAAATCAAGACGCAAACCGGCTTCTTCGATTGCCTTTTTGGTGGAATTGCCCATACAGCCAATTTTTATGTTGCCTTGCTTGAAGTCGGGGAAATTCTTGATGAGCGACTTGATGCCGGCAGGGGTGAAGAAGATGAGCGTATCGAAATCAAATGGTTCTTCTTTCGAGAAATCATTGCTAATGGTGCGATACATCACAGCGCGAGTTACCTTGATATCGACATTATCGAGCACAGCTTCCTTGAGGCTGTGGACATCCGACACCGGCAACATGAATGTTTCTTTCTTATGCTTTTCGAGAATTGGGATGAGGTCCTCTACTTTATTGCTTTCGGTGTGGAATATTTTGCGCTTGCGATAAACGATGTATTTCTGCAGATAATGAGCCACTGTTTCACTCACGCAAAAATATTTCATTGTGTCGGGTATCTCGAGGCGCATCTCTTCTGCCAGGCGGAAGAAATGGTCGATTGAAGTTTTTGCAGTGAAAATTATTGCAGTGTGTTCAAGAATAGAAATCTTTTGTTGACGGAACTCTTTAGAAGTTAATCCTTCCACTTTGATAAAAGGACGAAAAACAATTTCAACACCGTATTTGTTAGCGATGTCGAAATAAGGAGATTTCTCGGATGTGGGTTGTGGTTGTGAAACTAAAACTTTCTTGATACTCACAATATAAATTTTATAAATAAGAATACGTTAGAATAATGCCATAATAAATGGCAAATATTGGTATAATTTCACCACTGCAAAGGTACAAAATAAAATAGAAAACAGAGGTAAAATTGTTGAAAAAAATGCGAAATCCCTTTACAATAAATATCAATCTACATAAAAAATAAATAAAAATGTATATTACTATAAAGGTATTTGCATGAATGGGATAAACAAGCAGAAATATCACCAGCGGAATGAGTAATAGTCCGAGCAACGATTGCGAGGCATTGAATCCTTTGAGCAGCAGCGAGGTGTTTGTGCGGCTGGTGAACACATATCCCAGCACATAATAGGCGAGCAGTTGCAGCAGATAGTATAATGTAACAATCGATAGGGTGGTGAAGATGTAGATGAAAATGTTTGATTTTGTGGCAATGTCGGGGTGATAGAGTGTGATGGCGCTGTTAAGCAGAATGCCTTGCATTATGCAAGTGTTGGCAATGAGGGTGAAGAGGGTGAAAATTTCGTTAACGGTGTTATGGTCCTCAAACGCGTTTTCGCGCTTGTTAAGCGAGAAAAGGTTTTTATTGAAATCAGAAAAATATTTGAAACCTTTGTGCAGGCTAAATGTCACCATAAACATCGACAGCAGAAACATTGTCATTGTGCCGGTGTCGTGCAGCGGACTGGGCATATAGTCATGGCTGCTGTCGCCCGTTGGCACCACAAGTTCTTCGCAATGGCTTATTGGGGCTATTGTGCTGTCGGCAGCATGGTCGTTACCGAACCCTTTTGCATAACTGGCTTTGAATGTGTGCTGCACACTGTCGGCAGCAGTGATGCTGTCGGCAGATAGGTGATTAATATGCAGGCTGTCGGGTTTCACTTAATGTATTTTTTTATATATTATTTTCAATATTTGCTTTCAACTATGGGTGCAGCTTGTTGGTCGTAGTTGTCGATGTAGTGAACAATCTGTTGCACACTGTTGGCAGTATACCACAGCTGTTTGTGGGTTGACTTCATGAATTGCTGATTGATGCAATGTTCGAGTTGCTGCAACAGGCTGTCGAAAAAACCGTTGATGTTGAATATCACTATGGGTTTGTTGTAGAGCGAGAGTTGCTTCCAGGTGATGATTTCGAGCAGTTCTTCGAGGGTGCCGCATCCGCCCGGCATGGCTATCGAGCACTCGCTGCGTTGAGCCATCAACTGCTTGCGGTGGTGCATATCGGGGGTGGCAATGATTTGGCTAAGGCGTGTGTAGTGCCAACCGTTGTCAACCATAAACTGTGGAATGATGCCTACAGCTTTTGCTCCGGCATCGAGAAAACCATCGCTCACGGCGCGCATCAATCCGGCGCTGCCTGCGCCATTGATGCAGTTCCACCCTTTTGCGGCAAGTGTTTTGCCAAGGATGTAGGCTGCCTGCTTATATTCCTCGGCGATATTGTCGCTCGAGGCTCCGTAGACGCATATATAGCGATTGTTACTTTCCATAATTATGTAAATAATACATATACACTGCTGCAAAGTTACTAAATTATTTTGGCTCGGCAGAGAGCAAAGTGTGTAGTTGTTGTATATGCATATTTATTGCATTTCACTTCACTTGTAAGCTTTTGTTAAAGAGCCAAAACAAAAGGTTAGCGGTGACATTGCGCTCCCATTTTCCTTTTTTTTGTAAAGGTGGAGTGATGTCACCGCTAAATTATATTCTTTGCAAGTAGAAAAAATTTTTTAAAACTTATGTTTTTATTTTTTTTACTTGGCTTGTTGTGCTGGAGCTGGAGCTTCTTGAGTGGCAGGAAGTTGTTCACCTTCGTTTGAAGTCTGGAAAGGTGTTGCTTGAGTTTCCTGAGTTTGTGTTTGAACCACTTGTGCTTGCTTCACTTCGTTTGAAGGCAATTTAGCCGACACGATGCTGAGCAGGCAGATGAAGATGGCAAGACACCAAGTTGCTTTTTCAATAAAATCGGTGGTTTTGCGCACGCCCATCATTTGGTTACCGCTTGCGAATCCCGAAGCGAGGCCGCCGCCTTTCGACTTTTGAATGAGAACTACACCAATCAGCAAAATTGATGCAATGATTATAAGAATAATAAGAAATCCGTACATGTTATTTATTGTTTTTGATTTGTTCGTTTAATATAAGTTTCTTTAAAAAACGTATTTGGTCTGCAAAGTAAACACTTTTTTCTGGAAATTTCAAACTTATATTAGTTATAATTTCCAAAGCCTTAGAATATTTGCGCTGTTTGATGTAAATTTTAGCCAAACTTTCGCTGAACATCGATGCATCCACTTCTTGAGCTTTGTCGATGTTGTCGTTTTTCACTTGTTCAACTTCGGCGTTGCTGTCTTGCTTGATGATGGTGGTTGGGAAGTGTCCTTCGTGCTGTTTCGACTTTGCTATAAAGTCGTTAATCAGCTGTTCGTTTTTGTTTTTTGCCTCGTTGTGCTGCGGCATGCTTTGTTGTTCTTCGGCAGCAAGAATGTCGGCATAGTCGGGCACTGGATTAAAGATGAGGTTGTTGAGCACTTCCAATTCTTTTTCGCTTGTGGTGCCGAAGGTGTTTAGGAAAGTGTCGATGGTGTTTTCGGTGGTAGGAGTGAGCGGTTTTTGTTCGTCGGGATAGAATTTGGCAAACACATCGGCGTTCTCGCCCAGCAGGCAATACAGGCTTTTGCGGTCGGGGTGGCTGATGGCAATTCGTGCCATCAGGTTGTTGTCGGTGCCGCTACGTTTCTGATAGAGCAAAGCGGGCAGGATGAAGTAGGGATACTGCTTCATCATTTCGTCGACCCACTCTTTATTAACAGTTGCTTCAGGGTTGCTCAAATATTGTCGTAGCTGTTGATTCAGGTTCATTTAAATAAAAAATAGTATATTTATCATTAAAATATTAATGTTTATGCATAATTATAGGTGATGCGCTTGTATAAATGTTTTCTTACCAGTTGCCGAATGTCTGGTTGAAAATCAGGTCGGCAAGTTCTTTGCAAATTTCGTCGCAAAGTTGGTCTTGCACGTCGGTGAGCATCTCGTTGCTGTCGAAATCGCGATACGATGAGAACGACTGGTCGTTTTCCTTGTCGGGGTTGATATTGTCGATATATTTTACTCTGACGGTGATGGTTAGTCGCGTTTTCGAAGCATAGGCGTTGTCGTTGACGGCTTGAGGCGAGAGTGAATAGCCTGTAATTTCGCCTTCGAGGCGCAGGTTGGTGTTGGGTGTATCCTGCATTTTCAGGCGTGTTTGACGTGTAACCATGTCGGTGATGGTGTTTTCAAACAGTTGCTGCAGTGGAGGATACACCAAAGCAGCTCTGATAGGGAACTCGCCTATCGATACGGTTTTATATTTATTATAGTCGATTGATGAACCGTTGAATTTAAACGATGGTACGCAGGCTTGCAGCAGCAAAAGCAGCGGAATCATTATCAAAAGTCGTTTAATCATAATTTACACGGTGTTTTATTAAAAATTAATAATTGTCGTTGAGTTTATACTCGTCAATTTTACGGTAGAGGGTGCGTTCCGATATTTTCAGCTGTTCGGCTGTTATCTTGCGTTTGCCTTTGTTTCTGATAAGAGCCATTTCGATGGCTTCTTTTTCTATTTCGTCGAGCGATTTGTATTCTTCGTCGCTGCTTTCCACTTCCACCATATTGTATTTGGATTCGTTGTCAGCCATCTCGTTAAGGTGTTTGCTGTAAGTGGATTTTTGTATCGATGGGTTAATTATTACATTATGGATTTTTTCTTCTTTTACTTGGAAATCTGTTGCTTTAATATTGCTGGGTATATCAAGCAGTACCTCCGATTGTATTTTGTTGCTATGCTGTATTTCATTGTCTGAAATCATCTTTGTTGGTGTGTTTTCGATGATTTTATTATGGTTTTGAGCAATGATTGTTGAGGAGTTGGTGCTTGTTGACGATTCAAAGTTTTTAATCTTCTTTTTCAGTTCGTTCACCTCGGCAAAAAGTTTTTTAATCATATCCACGAGCATGCTGTTGAGGCTGCTGTCGGTGTTGTTTGCAGTCACGAGGCTTGTTGACAGCACGGTGTCGTTAGGAATGTAGTTCTTTATTATGTCTTCGGTGATTTCTTTGCCGTCCTCGTATACGCATATTCGTTCGATGAGGCTTTTGAGCTGACGCACGTTTCCGGGCCAGCTGTACATCGATAGCAACTTGAGAGCTTGGTCGGTGAATTTCACCGGCCGTGTGTGGTTATGTTCGGCAAAGTCGTGAGCAAACACGCGCACAATCATGCTGATATCGTCGGAGCGTTCGCGCAGGGCGGGAATATCTATTTGAATGGTTGAGAGGCGATAGTAGAGGTCTTCGCGGAAACGTCCTTCTTTAACGGCTTTCATGAGGTCTTTGTTTGTGGCTGCCACCACACGCACGTTGGTTTTCTGCACAACGTCGCTACCCACCTTTATGTATTCGCCGTTTTGCAGCACGCGCAGCAGTCGGGCTTGTGTGGCAAGAGGCATTTCAGCCACTTCGTCGAGAAATATTGTTCCGCCGTTTGTTTCCTCGAAATACCCTTTACGGTCTTTGTCGGCGCCGGTGAAAGCCCCTTTCACATGGCCGAACAATTCGCTTTCAATGGTGCCTTCGGGTATTGCGCCGCAGTTAACCACAGTGTAACGGTTGTTGCGTCGTTTGCTGTATCGGTGTATGATTTGCGGGAAGAATTCCTTACCTGAGCCGCTTTCGCCTATAATGAGCACCGAAAGGTCGAAAGGAGCCACCTTCAATGCCCTTTCGATGGCGCTGTTAAGAGCCGACGAATTGCCAACAATCGAGAATTGCTGCTTAACCGCCAATATTGTTTTGTCGTCGCTTTGTGCCATATTGTGAATAAAAATAGATATAAAAATGAATGTTTGTTTATTTTAGGGTACGCATATCGTAGGTTTTTTGCTTGAGGTAATCGCCAAGCAACTTCAGGTCGTCGAATTTTTCTATTTCTTCAGCCGGGATGGTTTCGCCAATGGAGATGTGCATAGTGGCATTTTTCTTGCGGAACACCTCGGCAGGCAGGCGCAAGGTTCGCAGTTTCCAGCTCACGATGCCCAGGAACGTAAACCACCAGCTGTTTCGTGAGTGGAAATAAATTGGCACCACGGGCACTTTCATCTGCTTGATGAGGCGAATGATAGTGGGCTGCCATTCGCGGTCGTCGATATGGAAACGGGTGTTGAGTTTCGACACTGCGCCTGCCGGGAAAAAGCCCATCGGCTCGCCGGCGCGCACCTGCATCATGGCTGCTTTGATGCCTTGCATCGACACCGCTTTTTTCTTTGGGTCGTTTGATGCCAGAGCATCAACGGCAATAAAGTTGGGGCGCATGGCAGAGATGTAGTTTAGCACCATATTCACCATCACTTTGAATTTAGGGCGGCGCTCACCAACAATTTTTATCAAGGCTATTCCGTCGAGGGCACCGAGTGGGTGGTTCGACACGGTGATGAAGCTGCCTTCGGGCAGGTTGTCGAGCCGTTCCTCGTTGTCGATTCGCAGCGTTATGTTAAGGTCGTTGAGCAGTCCGGCAGTGAAAGGCACCCCCGGAGTGTCGCAGTTATGGTCGTGAATCCAGTTCACTTTATCCACCGATAGCAGTTTCAGCAAAAAGTTCACCAGTCGTTTTTTGCCGTCGAAAAACGGCACCATTTTGCGTATATAGTCGTAGTCGAGAACAGTTCTTTTTATAGGAGTTTCTTCCATTATATAAAATTATTTATGTAAGTGATAAATTATAATGATTTTAGAGGCAATATTGTTCATCACTCCGTGGAGTAAAAACGATACAGCGCTACCAAGTGCATTATAACGATACAAAGGTACTAAAAAAAACTCTATACTGACAAAATTGCAGTTTTTTTGTAAATAATCACACGGTTATTATTATTGATTAATAATATCCCGACGCTTGAGTGAATTGCAATAGAAGGCACTAATGAGATGAGGTTGAGTGATAAATTCAGGTTGTTATATATCAGATAATGTTCATTGTGCAGAATGTGATAGTTTGTGCAACATTTGTTATAGTGGCTATGGAAAAATAGTATTTACTTTACGGCAGAAAACAATAACCCTACAGAGAGATGAAGCGACATATCACACTTTGCTACATGATTGACCGTACACATTCCACCGATGCTGAGATAGATAAATTCAGTCGTGTGGCACACCATAAAGTGAAGCCTGTCGATGGGGTGGTAAAACTGAATATGTTTGTTGACAAATCCACCATTGAGATATTTGTCAACCGGGGTGAATCGGTTTGTTCGCTGCGAAAGTGAGCAGCCTCACAACAGACACAGGCAAGCATATTTTCACTCACAGGCAAAACCAAATTGAGCCTTACTGCATGGCCTATGAGTAGTATTTGGAATTGAATAGTTGTGTTGTTTTATAGTGTTTTGTTATAAACATTTCACTGATAAGGTCTTCAATAGGTGTTTATATTATCGTTGTCCTATAAAGGACGCAAACCCTTGCCCGAAGCTCGAAGAACATCGTGCTTCGGGCTTCAATTTCATTAAGGCAGGTTCAATAAATAAACTTACATATTTGCCGGCAGAGAGGTGACAGCTACTTGCTTTTTATTCCGCCCGGCTGCCGCGGTCGAGGTTGCGGTAGCTGATGGCTTCGGCGAGGTGTTCGGGCTTGATGTTTTCGCTGCCGTCGAGGTCGGCAATGGTGCGGGCTACCTTCAATATGCGGCTGTAGGCACGGGCAGATAGGTTGAGCCTTGCCATAGCCTGCCGGAGCAACTCCCTTGTTGACTCGTCGAGTACGCAATACTGGTTGAGAAGTTTCTCGGTCATCTGTGCATTGCAGTGAATGCCAGGATGATCCTTGTAGCGCTGCTCCTGAATATGGCGGGCACGGATGACACGCTCGCGTATCTGAGCAGAGCTCTCGCCCGGAGCTGCCTTGGAGAGTTCCTCGAAACTAAGCGGTGCTATCTCTATCTGGAGATCTATCCGATTGACAAAAATGTGGTCCGGAGAATGTGTCCAAGTTTGTACTGCCT